>JBLUOL010000008.1:0-62722 GCA_048065775.1 Pseudomonas sp. GW6 | reverse complement strand
CGCTAAGGCTCAGCCGCGCAGCGTCTGCACCGCGATGCCGGGGAAGTCGGTGATGATGCTGTCGACACCGAAGTCGGCCAGGCGGCGCATCAGCGCCGGCTCATTGACCGTCCATACCGACACGTGCAGCCCTTGCTTCTGCGCCTTGAGCAGGCGCTCCGGGGTGCACAGCGTCCAGTTCAGCGCCAGCAGGTGGCAGTCGTAATGCGCCGCTACTTTCAGCGGGTCGAGCCAGGCGTACTCGGCAACCAGACCCAGCTGCAGCTGCGGGGTCAGTTCACGTGCGGCCTTGAGTACCTCGCGTGAGCTGGAGGTGATGGTGATCTGCTCGCGCAGGCCGAAGCGCTCGACCAGTTCCGAGATGGCCAGCACGGTGCGTGCGGCGCGAACCTTGGAGGCGCTTTTCACCTCCAGCTGCCAATGCTCGAACGTGCACTGCTCGAACAAGTTTTGCAGGCGTGGAATAGGGCAGGGACGCACCCAGCCCGGGCCGCCCTTGCGCGCGTCGTATCGGCTCAGGTCAGCTGCATCGTGCTCGACCACCTTGCCGCGCAGGCCCGTGGTGCGCTTCAAGGTTGGGTCGTGGATCACCATCAGCTCACCGTCGCGTGACAGGTGCAGGTCTAGCTCGCAACGATTGACGCCATGCTCCAGGCAGCGCTGGAAGCTGGTCAGGGTATTTTCCGGGGCTTCGCCCTTGGCGCCGCGATGGCCATAGATGAGAGTCACTGTTGCTCCTTGACGGTGTCGAGGTGGCGCGGCTGGTGATGGCGCACGCTGTTGATCACGTGATCGTATTCGAAATAGACACTGAATTCGCGGTAATCCCAGCGCGTGATCGGTGGTTGGCCGACAGGCTTGTGCTCTTCATCGGCCAGGCCGAAGCGCTCCAGCACCGCACGCTTGGACTGTCCTTTGTGCGGCAGGTTGCTGGCGTCGAGGTCGGCGCCTTGGTCGCCCACGGGAATGGTCAGGGTGTCGGCCAACAGAGTAGTAGGGGCGAGTAGGGTGAGAAGCAGTGCGAAACGATACATGGCGGTTCCTTGGCGAGTGTCATTCGCGGGCTTGGCGACGCTCCAGAGCCTGCTTCTGCAGGATATGCCGAGCCAGTAACTGGCGCTGTGCGTCGGTCAACGCTTCGAACTCGGTGCCGATCTCGAATTGGCCGTCCGCGCGTTGGCTGCAGTGCACCACCTGACCACGCAGCAGGAGGCCGAGTGCCTGTGGCATCAGCACCATCTTGATCGCCAGATGGCTACCCGGCGCCACGGGCTGGGCGTTATTGAAGCTGATACCGCCTTCGGACAGCGATACCTGGCGTGGTGCACCGATGTCCCGTAGCAGGCTTTGCGCCACAGCCTGGCCGAGCAGGTCGATGCGTTTGTTGATCACCTTCAGGTAGTTGGCCAGGGTACGATCGCGTTCAGTGATATGACGCAGCAGATGCTGGGATTCGAAGTCCATCAGGTGCAGGTCGCTGAGCAGGTTGAACAGCGGCGATGGATCGTGAAGCGCGTCGCTGGCATGGGCTTCGGCCCCCGACAGCAGGTTGAATTCCAGTGCGATCGTATCGTCGATACGATAGTATTCGCGGCGATCATCTACATCGTTAGTCGACATGGCGAACCCATGAAAGCGGTGGTGGTCGAAGACCCTGTTGAAAGTCTCGTGAACTGGATGCATGCCAGGCAAGCGTCGGTTACGAATGGTAAACGAGCATTGCTCGCTTCGCTCACCCCTTCGGGGCCACACTGAAGCGGAGCGGCTTTCCAAGTGTCTTTAACGCAGCAGGCCCGATACGCAGCAGACTTTAGAGTTGCTTCTGAGTGTAAGGCTGCTGACCTGGCCCTGCCACAAGGACGTTTTTCTTTCCCCCGAATCTCTCCGACATGTTCAGACCTCTGTTCGTATTCATCGGTACGCGCTACACGCGAGCCAAGCGCCGCAACCATTTCGTTTCCTTCATTTCCCTGACGTCCATGCTCGGCCTCACCCTGGGGGTGATGGTGATGATCCTAGTGCTGTCGGTCATGAACGGTTTCGATCACGAGATGCGCACCCGCGTCTTGGGGATGATCCCTCACGCCACGGTCGAGTCGCCGACCCCGGTCAGTGACTGGCAGACCCTGGCGCGCCAGGTGGAGCGTCATCCGCGCGTCGAGGCGCTGGCCCCCTTCACCCAGATGCAGGGCTTGCTGACGAATGACGGCAATGTGCAGAAGGTGCTGATCAATGCCATCGATCCCGAGCAGGAGCGCAAGGTCTCGATCATCGACGGCTTCTTCCAGCAGGGCAGTCTCGACAGCCTGCAGCCGGGCGATTTCGCCATGGTCATTGGCGACAAGGCAGCAGCCAAGCTGGGCCTCAAGCTCGGTGACAAGGTCACATTCGTCGCGCCCGAGGTCACCGTGACCCCGGCGGGCATGTTCCCGCGCCTGAAGCGCTTCACCGTCACCGGTATTTTCCATGTCGGCGCCGGTGAGATCGACGGTGCCCTGGCTCTGGCCAACATCAGCGACCTGGCGCGCCTGCAGCGCTGGAAGCCGGATCAGGTGCAGGGCCTGCGGCTGAAGTTCGATGACCTGTTCCAGGCGCCGCGCAGTGCCTGGGAGATCGCCCAGACCCTCGACGGCGATTTCTATGCCCGCGACTGGACCCGTACCCACGGCAACCTGTACCAGGCCATTCGCATGGAAAAGACCATGATCGGTCTGCTCCTGCTGCTGATCGTCGCGGTGGCGGCATTCAACATCATCTCCACGTTGGTGATGGTGGTGACCGACAAGAAGGGCGACATCGCCATCCTGCGTACCCTCGGCGCCACGCCGCGGCAGATCATGGCCATCTTCATGGTCCAGGGCACCGTGATCGGTGTGGTCGGCACCGTCATCGGCGCGCTGCTGGGCATTCTTGCGGCGCTGAACATCAGCAGCCTGATCGCCGGCATCGAGCGCCTGCTGGGCATCAAGTTTCTCAACGCCGATGTCTATTTCATCGATTACCTGCCTTCGCAACTGCAGAGCGCCGACGTGGTGATGGTCTGCACCGCGGCGTTGCTGCTGAGCTTCTTCGCCACCCTGTATCCAGCCTGGCGCGCTGCGCGTACCCAGCCGGCCGAGGCCCTGCGCTATGAGTGAGTCCATGAATCAGAACGCCATGAAACAGCACAATGCCGTGCTCAGTTGCCGCAACCTGAGCAAGCGTTACGACGAAGGCCCCGAGTCGGTGGTGGTGCTCGATGGGCTCGAACTGGAACTCTTCCCCGGTGAACGCGTGGCCATCGTCGGCAGCTCCGGCTCCGGCAAGAGCACCCTGTTGAACATGCTTGGCGGCCTGGATACGCCCAGCGAAGGCAGCGTCTGGTTGGCCGGCGAGCAACTGTCGGCACTGAGCGAGACCGCGCGTGGTCTGCTGCGTAACCGTGCGCTGGGCTTCGTCTACCAGTTTCACCACTTGCTGGCCGAGTTCACCGCGCTGGAGAACGTCTGCATGCCGCTGTTGATCGGCAAGACGTCGATCAGCGAGGCGCGCGAGCGTGCCACCAAGCTGCTCGAGCGAGTCGGGCTTGGCCATCGCCTCAATCACAAGCCGTCAGAACTGTCCGGCGGCGAACGTCAACGTGTGGCGATTGCCCGCGCCCTGGTCAACCGCCCAGGGCTGGTGTTGCTCGATGAGCCGACCGGCAACCTCGATCAGCATACCGCCGAAGGCATTCAGGAGCTGATGCGCGAGCTTAGCCGCGATTCCAACACCGCGTTTCTGGTTGTGACCCACGACATGCAGCTGGCCCGCCAGATGGATCGCGTGCTCAGCCTGCAGGACGGCAAGCTGGTGACCCTCTGATGTTTCGTCCGCTGAGTATCTTCATCGGCGCTCGCTACACACGGGCCAAGCGCCGCAATCATTTCATCTCCTTCATTTCGCTGACTTCGATGATCGGCCTGGCGCTCGGCGTGCTGGCGATGATCGTGGTGCTGTCGGTGATGAACGGTTTCCAGAAGGAAATGAGCTC
The DNA here is from genome assembly GCA_048065775.1 of Pseudomonas sp. GW6. Classification (GTDB taxonomy): domain Bacteria; phylum Pseudomonadota; class Gammaproteobacteria; order Pseudomonadales; family Pseudomonadaceae; genus Aquipseudomonas. Next base: position 58,710 of record JBLUOL010000008.1, on the reverse strand, counting down.
GCGCATTCTCGGCATGGTGCCGCACGCCATGCTCTACGGAGCCGAGCCGGTCGCCGACTGGCGCGCCCTGGCGGACAAGGCCATGGCCAATCCGCAGGTACAGGCCGCGGCACCCTATGCCGAGCTGGAGGGCATGCTCTCGCATCGCGGGCTGATGCAGCCGATCCAGATTCATGGCATCGATCCGGCAGAAGAGGGCAAGGTATCGATCCTGCCCGAGCACATCCGCCAGGGCAGCCTGAACAATTTGCAACCCGGCGAATTCGGCGTGGTGATCGGCGACATCACCGCGCGGCGTTTCGGCTTGCAGGTGGGCGACAAGCTGACCTTGATAATTCCTGAACTGAGCAGCGCACCTGGTGGTGTCACGCCGCGCATGCAGCGCTTGAACGTCGCGGCGGTGTTCAAGGTTGGTGCCGAGCTGGACAGTTCGCTGGCCCTGATCAACGTCGTCGACGCCGCTGCCATACAGCGTCTGCCGGAAGGCACGGTGCCGGGCATTCGTCTGGCGCTGAAAGACCTCTACCAGGCGCCGCAGGTATCCAAGGCGCTGCTGGCGCAGTTGGGCGCCGACTACCGTGCCGATGACTGGACTCATACCCAGGGCAGCCTGTTCAGCGCGATGAAGATGGAGAAGACCATGATCGGTCTGCTGCTCCTGCTGATCGTCGCGGTGGCAGCGTTCAACATCATCGCCACGCTGATCATGGTGGTCGCCGACAAGAGCGGCGACATCGCCATCCTGCGCACCCTGGGCGCCACGCCACGGCAGATCATGGCGATTTTCATGGTGCAGGGTTCGGTGATCGGCCTGGTCGGTACGCTGATTGGTACGGTGTTGGGTGTGCTGGCGGCGCTCAATGTCAGCGCCCTGGTGGCTTGGCTGGAGTCGTTCGCCGGGCAGCAGGTGATGAGTTCCGACGTGTACTTCATCAGCAGCCTGCCATCGGATCTGCAGTGGCTGGATGTGGCGCTGATCTGTTCGGCGGCGCTGATCCTGAGCTTCCTCGCCACGCTCTACCCCTCATGGCGGGCGGCGCAGGTGCAGCCGGCCGAAGCGCTGCGCTACGAGTAAGAACGAAAAGCCGTCTAACCAGGCTGTGCGAAAACTACTGCGCTCGGTCATGCTGCGTTAAAAGCAGGCTCAGAATGCTCATTTACCACTTGTAAACTGCGCTTCTTCGCCTGCTTTTGCCTTGCCTGACCTTCGCTCGCTACGTTTTCACACGGCCTGGTATTCGACGGCTTTTTCTTTTCAGCGGCGGTCCAGGCGGCGCTTTTCCTGACGCTTGCGCCAGCTACGCTGTACCCACCAGCGCCAGTAGAGCATGGTCAATACATACCCCAGTGCGGCGAGAACCAGGCCGGATACAAAGGAGCCGAGGTACAGCGGCTTCCACAGGATGGCCACTTCAGCCGTGATCCATTCCAGGCTCAGGGTCTGCGGCATACGCACCGGTGGTGTCTGCATGATCCATGCGCCCAGTTTGTAGGTGCAGTAGAAAATCGGTGGCATGGTGATGGGATTGGTCAGCCACACCAGACCGATGGAAATCGGCAGGTTGGCGCGCATCGGGATGGCGACGGCGGCGGCTGCCAGCATCTGCATCGGCATGGGGATCATCGCCCAGAACAGGCCGATGGCCATGCCGCGAGCTACCGAGTGACGGTTGAGATGCCAGAGATTGGGGTCATGAATGAGTTTGCCGAGAAAGCGCAGGGACTTGTTACCCTTGATGCTGTCGGGGTTGGGCATGTAGCGCTTGAATAAACGACGCGGCATGAAGAGTCTCTGGGCAGGCAAAAGCGCCGATATTATGCACGGATTCGGTCTCGCCAGCGTTTACATATTGTGACCGAAGGTGAGCGCCGGACGCGTTCGCTGCAGCTCGATGAGCAGGGAGGAAGGTGATGCGAACAGGGATGTTGGCACTGGCCTTGGGGCTATTGACGCTGCGCTTTCTGCCAAGCCTGCCGCCGAGTTGGTTGTTGCTGGTGGTGGTCTGCGCCGCTCTGGCTTTGCTGTTCTCGCGTCTCTATCCGCTTGGGTTCTTTTTGCTGGGGTTGGCCTGGGCCTGCAGCTCGGCGCAATCGGCACTGGATGACCGCCTTGCTCCACAGCTCGATGGCCGTACCCTGTGGCTTGAGGGGCGGGTGGTCGGCCTGCCTGAAGTGGCCGATGGTGTGGTGCGCTTCCAGTTCGAAGAGGCGCACTCGCGGCGGGCCGAGCTGCCGAAAAGAATGCGCTTGGCCTGGTATGGCGGGCCGCCGGTGCAAGGCGGCGAGCGCTGGCGTCTGGCGGTCAACCTGAAGCGGCCGCATGGCCTGGTCAATCCGCAGAGCTTCGACTACGAAGCCTGGTTGCTGGCGCAGCGTATCGGCGCCACGGGCACGATCAAGTCTGGCGAGCGGTTATCCCCCGCGACGGGCTTTGGTAGCTGGCGCGACAGCCTTCGCCAGCATCTGCTGGCTGTGCCGGCCTTTGGGCGCGAAGGTGCCATTGCAGCCCTGGTACTCGGTGATGGCTCCGGCCTGAGTACGAGCGACTGGCGCCTGCTGCAGCACACGGGCACGGTGCACTTGATGGTCATCTCCGGCCAGCATATTGCCCTGCTAGCCGGCTTTCTTTACGGGCTGGTGGCGTTGCTGGCGAGAGTGGGTGCCTGGCCAAGGCGCTGGCCCTGGCTGCCCTGCGCCTGTGCGTTGGCCTTGAGTGGGGCGCTGGTCTACGGGATGTTGGCTGGTTTTGAGGTGCCGGTGCGCAGGGCCTGCGTGATGGTTGCGCTGGTGCTGCTCTGGCGCATGCGCTTTCGTCATCTGGGCGCCTGGTGGCCATTGTTGCTGGCCTTGATCGTGGTTCTGCTGCTGGAGCCGCTGGCATCGTTGCAGCCGGGTTTCTGGTTGTCGTTTTCGGCGGTGGCGATTCTGGCTCTGGTGTTTGGCGGTCGGCTCGGCGTCTGGGGTTGGTGGCGCGGGCTGACGCGTGCGCAATGGACCATGGCCATCGGCTTGTTGCCGATGATGTTGGTCCTAGGCCTGCCGGTCAGCAGCAGCGGGCCACTGGCCAATCTGATCGCCGTGCCCTGGGTCGGATTGGTGGTGGTGCCTCTGGCCTTGCTGGGCACCCTGCTGCTGCCTATACCAATCTTGGGCGAAGGGCTGTTGTGGCTAGCCGGTGGTGCGCTGCACCTGCTGTTCGAATTGCTCGGCATCATCGCCGGCTGGCTACCCGCCTGGTTGCCGAGCGTTCTGCCGCTGTGGGCATGGTGGCTGGCGGCAGCTGGTGCTTTGCTGCTCCTTTTGCCGGCCGGGGTGCCGCTGCGGTTGCCCGGTCTTGCGCTGTTGTTGCCCGCATTGTTATTGCCAGCGCCGGATCTAGATGATGGCCGCGCCGATGTCTGGGTGCTGGATGTAGGGCAGGGGCTGGCGGTGCTGGTGCGTACCCGGGAACACAGCTTGCTGTACGACGCAGGCCCACGCTTCGGCGATTTCGATACAGGGGAGCGTATCGTCCTGCCTTCCTTGCGGGCGATGAACCTCAGGCGGCTCGATCTGATGCTGCTCAGTCATGCGGATAACGATCACGCCGGCGGTGCAGCGGCGATCAGGGCCGGGATGCCGGTGGCCCGGGTCATCAGTGGCGAGCCGCAGCGTCTGGCCAGGACGCTTGGCGCTGAGGATTGCGAATCAGGACAGCGCTGGCAATGGAACGACGTGACGTTCAGGTTGTGGCAGTGGGACCAGGCCGTGTCCGGCAATCAGCGTTCTTGTGTCTTGCAGATCGAGGCGGCGGGTGAGCGCCTGTTGCTGACCGGTGATATCGATGTCCGCGCCGAACGCGCGCTGATGCAGGCCGACTTTCCCCTGGCGTCGCGGTGGCTACTGGCGCCCCATCACGGCAGTCGCACGTCATCCGGCCAGGCCTTTATCGATGCGGTCGGGGCGCAGCACGTGCTGATCACCCGCAGTCGCCACAATGCCTTTGGCCATCCACACACGCAGGTATTGGCGCGCTATCAGGCGGCGGGTGTCGAGGTACATGACACGGCGCTCGACGGCGCTCTGCATTTGCGTCTGGGCGAACATGCTGCACCGCATGGGTTGCGACGCGAGCCACGTTTCTGGCGGGAAAAATGAGAACGGCGGCGGTCGGCGGGCGTTGCACCCTGTGCTAGAGTGGCGCCACTTTTTCGAGGGGGATTCTCTACCGTGTGGGAACTGGTCAAAGCTGGCGGCTGGATGATGCTGCCGATCATTCTCTGTTCCATCGCTGCTGCCGGCATCGTCGCCGAGCGCCTGTGGACCCTGCGGCCCGCCCGCGTCACCCCGGCCAATCTGCTGGCTCAAGTGTGGCGCTGGATCAAGGACAAGAAACTCAACAACCAGAAGCTCAAGGAGCTGCGTGAGGACTCGCCGCTGGGGCAGATTCTCGCCGCCGGCCTGGCCAACTCCAAGCATGGTCGCGAGATCATGAAGGAGTGTATCGAGGAGGCCGCTGCCCGCGTCATCCACGAGCTGGAACGCTACCTCAATGCCCTTGGCACCATTGCCGGCATCGCGCCGCTGCTCGGCCTGCTCGGCACCGTGCTGGGCATGATCGAGATCTTCAGCTCCTTCATGGGCTCGGGCATGGCCAACGCGCCGATGCTCGCCGGTGGTATCTCCAAGGCGTTGATCACCACGGCGGCCGGCCTGATAGTGGCGATCCCGGCACTGTTCTTCCATCGCTATCTGCAGCGTCGTGTCGACGAACTGGTAGTCGGCATGGAGCAGGAAGCGATCAAGCTGGTGGAAATGGTGCAGGGTGATCGCGACGTCGACCTGGGTGAGGGCAAGGCGTGAAATTCCGGCGCAAACCGCGGGAGAACGTCGAGATCAACCTGGCCTCGTTGATCGACGTGGTATTTATCCTGCTGCTGTTCTTCGTGGTCACCACCACCTTCACCCGCGAGACCCAGCTCAAGGTCGACCTACCCGAGGCAGCCAGTGGCACGCCGCCCGAGCAGACCGAACTGAAGCAGGTCGAGGTGCTGATCGGAGCCGATGGCGCCTACTCGGTCAATGGCAAGGCGCTGCTGGAAAGCAACCTGACTAACCTCATGGCGGCGCTGCAGAAGGAATCCGACGGTGACAACAGCCTGCCGTTGATCATCAGTGCCGATGGCAAGACCCCGCACCAGGCGGTGATCACCGCCATGGATGCGGCCGGCAAGCTGGGCTTCTCGCACCTGCGCATCACCACGGTGGAAGCACAGGAAAATCCTTAAGTGAGCGCTGCTGATCGCTTGCTCGAGGCCTGGTATCGCGGCCACCCGGCGCTGGCGCTGCTGCGCCCGCTGGAGTGGTTGTACCGCCGTGTGGTGCAGGGTAAGCGTGCACGCTTTCTGGCCGGCGAGGGTGATATCTACCGCGCCCCGGTGCCGGTGCTGGTGGTGGGCAACATCACCGTGGGTGGCACGGGCAAGACGCCGCTGATCCTCTTTCTCATCGAACACTGCCGCGCCCGTGGCCTCAAGGTCGGCGTGGTCAGTCGTGGCTATGGCGCCACGCCGCCGAGCTTGCCGTGGCGGGTGCGGGCCGATCAATCGGCCGCACAGGCCGGCGACGAACCGCTGCTGATCGTCCAGCGTACGGGCGTGCCCTTGATGATCGCCCCGGATCGCAGTCGCGCCGTGCGTGCGCTGCTGGCCGAAGAACCACTGGATCTGATCCTCTGCGACGATGGCCTGCAGCACTACCGTCTGGCGCGTGACCTGGAGCTGGTGCTGATCGATGCCGCCCGTTGCCTGGGTAATCGCCGCTGCCTGCCGGCCGGGCCACTGCGTGAGCCGGTCGAGCGTCTTAGTGAGGTGGACGCTGTGCTGTTCAACGGCGCCGAGGCGGATCGCGCCGATGGCTACGCCTTTCGCCTGCAGCCTACCGCACTGGTCAATCTGGTCAGCGGTGAGCGCGTCGGCCTCGATCATCTGTCGCCCGGTCAGGCCGTGCATGCGGTGGCTGGCATCGGCAACCCGCAGCGTTTCTTCAATACCCTCGAAGCGCTAAACTGGCGGCCGGTTCCGCACCCCTTTGCCGACCATGCCCAGTACGATGCCGCCCAGCTCAGCTTCGAGCCGCCGCTGCCCCTGCTGATGACGGAAAAGGATGCGGTGAAATGCCGGGCCTTCGCCGCCACCGACTGGTGGTACCTGGCCGTCGACGCCGTGCCCACGCCGGCTTTCGTCGACTGGCTGGATGGAGAGCTGGCCCGCCTCATACCGGGGTCCTGATGACCCCAGCAAGGATTCCACCATGGACCTTAAACTGCTCGACATTCTCGCCTGCCCGATCTGCAAGGGCCCGCTGCAGCTCTCCGAAGACAAGACCGAACTGATCAGCAAGGGCGCTGGCGTGGCCTACCCGATCCGCGACGGCATTCCGGTGATGCTGGAAAGCGAAGCGCGCACCCTGGCCACCGACGAGCGTCTGGACAAGTAAATGAGCGCAGCCTTCACCGTCGTCATTCCCGCCCGCTACGCCTCCACCCGCCTGCCTGGCAAGCCGCTGCAGGACATCGCCGGCAAGCCCATGGTGCAGCATGTCTGGGAGCAGGCAAAGAAAAGCTCGGCCAGCCGCGTGGTGGTCGCCACCGACGATGCGCGCATCGTCGAGGCCTGTAAGGCTTTCGGCGCCGAGGTGCTGCTGACCCGCGAGGATCACAACTCCGGCACCGACCGCCTGGCCGAAGTGGCTACCCAGCTCGGCCTGCCGGCCGATGCCATCGTGGTCAACGTGCAGGGTGACGAGCCGCTGATTCCCCCATCGATCATCGATCAGGTGGCGGCCAACCTGGCGGCCAACCCGCAGGCAGGCATCGCCACCCTGGCCGAGCCCATCGAGGACGTCACCGCGCTGTTCAACCCCAATGTGGTCAAGGTGGTCGCCGACAAGAATGGTCTGGCCCTGACCTTCAGCCGCGCGCCGCTGGCCTGGGCGCGCGACGCCTTCGCCAAGAGCCGCGATGTGCTGCCGCAGGGCGTGCCATACCGTCGTCATATTGGCATCTACGCCTACCGCGCCGGCTTCCTGCATGACTTCGTCGCCTGGGGCCCGTGCTGGCTGGAAGACACCGAGTGCCTGGAGCAACTGCGCGCGCTATACCACGGCGTGCGCATCCATGTCGCCGATGCCCTCGAAGCACCGGCTGCCGGTGTGGATACCGCCGAAGACCTGGAGCGGGTGCGCCACCTGTTGGGGGCTTGATGAAGGTTCTGTTCGTCTGCCTGGGCAACATCTGCCGTTCACCGACGGCAGAAGGCGTGTTTCGCCACAAGCTGCGCGCAGCAGGCCTGGAAGATCGGGTGCAGGTGGATTCCGCCGGTACCGGCGACTGGCACGTCGGCAAGGCGCCGGACAGTCGTACGCGCCAAGCCGCGCTGCGCCGTGGCTATGATTTGTCTGCACAGCGTGCGCGTCAGGTCGAGGCTGCTGACTTCCAGCGCTTCGACCTGATCCTGGCCATGGATCAGAGCAATTTGCGCAACCTCAAGGCGCTGCGTCCTGCCAATGCCGGTGCTGATCTTGATCTCTATCTGCGCCGTTATCAGCTGGCATTGGACGAGGTACCGGACCCTTACTACGGCGGCGAAGATGGCTTCGAGCAGGTGCTGGACCTGATCGAGCAGGCCAGTGATGCGCTGTTAATCGAGATCAAGGGGCGCCTGTGAGCCTGAATCTGCAGAGCGACGTGTCGCTCAAGGCCTTCAACAGCTTTGGCGTTGACGTGCGTGCCCGGCTATTCGCCGAAGCCCGTCACGACGACGAAGTGCGCGAGGCGCTGAACCTGGCAAATCAGCAGGGCTTGCCGCTGCTGGTGATCGGCGGTGGCAGCAACCTGCTGCTGACCCGCGATGTCGAGGCGCTGGTGCTGCGCATGGCCAGCCGTGGTATTCGTATTCTGGAGGACGACGGCGAGCAGGTGCTGGTGGAGGCCGAAGCCGGTGAGCCCTGGCATCCGTTCGTGCAATGGAGCCTGGCGCAGGGCCTCAATGGCCTGGAAAACCTCAGCCTGATTCCCGGTACCGTGGGTGCCGCGCCGATGCAGAACATTGGCGCCTATGGTGTGGAGATCAAGGATCTGTTCGCCGGCCTGACCGCTCTGGATCGGCACACCGGCGAGCTGCGCGACTTCGCGCTGGAAGAATGCGCCTTCGCCTACCGCGACAGTCTGTTCAAGCGCGAAGCCGGGTGCTGGTTGATCCTGCGCGTGCGCTTCCGTCTGAGTCGCCTGGCTTCGCTGCGTCTGGATTATGGTCCGGTACGTCAGCGCCTGGCTGAGATGGGCATCGAGGCACCGACTGCAAGCGATGTCAGTCGAGCTATCTGCGCCATTCGCAGCGAGAAGCTGCCAGATCCCGCCGAGCTGGGTAACGCCGGCAGCTTCTTCAAGAATCCGGTGGTGCCATTCGAACTGGCCGAGAGCATTCGCGCCGAGCATGCCGATCTGGTCAGCTATCCGGCTGGAGCTGGCCTGGCCAAGCTGGCTGCCGGTTGGCTGATCGAGCGGGCAGGGTGGAAGGGGGCGCGTGAGGGCGATGCTGGCGTGCATCGTTTGCAGGCGCTGGTGCTGGTCAACTACGGCAACGCCACAGGCGCGCAGCTGCTGCAGCTGGCGCAGCGTATCCAGGCCGATGTATTCGAGCGCTTCGGTGTTGAGCTGGAGATCGAGCCCAACGTGCTCTGATCTGTAGGCAGGGCGTGATCCGCTGCCTGCCGCTCCCGGATTGCATCCGGGCTACGCTTCTGCAGCGCCAGGAACGGAAATGAAAAAGGGGATGCCTAGGCATCCCCTTTTTACTTACCGCAGGAGGATCAAGCCTGAGGCTTGACCTCCTCCTTGTCGGCTTGCGTCTCTTCTTCCGGCTGCGCTTGCTCTACCGCTTCGCTCACGCTTTGCTCGCTGACGACAGAGGTGGCTTCGGCTTCAGCGACCGGCTCGACTACAGGAGCTGTTTCGACTACGGCGGCTTCGGCTTCTGCCGGGACGCTTGCTTCAGCGACCGGAGCGGCGTCGACTGCTGGGGCAGCCTCTACAGCCGGGGCTGCAGCGGCGGCCTGTGCAGCTTCGCGCGCCAGGCGCTCAGCTTCACGCTGACGACGACGCACTTCGCGCGGGTCGTTCGGCGCACGGCCAGTGGCATTGGCCGGAACCGCTGCGGCAGCAGGTGCTTGCTCGACCGGTGCCGGAGCAGGCTCCTGGGCGACTTCGACAGTCGGCTCAGCTTGAGCGATCGGTTCGGCAGCGGGAGCTTCCACGACGACAGGGGCTTCGGCTGCGGCTGGTTCTGCCTCAACTGCTTTCTCTGCGACCGGAGCGGCTTCGACCACTTCACTCACAGCAGCCTCGGCTTGCGCCTCGACCGGTTGAGCAGCAGGGGCTTCTTCAACCTGAACAGCCGGTGCTTCGACGACCGGGGCTTCGCTGACCGGAGCCTCGCTGGCAACGGCTTCGCTGCTATCGACGCTTTCTGCAACCACGGCGGCGGCAGTAGCCACAGCAACCGGAGTGACTGCCTGGGCGTCGTTACCGGCAGCTTCGCTGTTCTCGGCGCTCTCGATCAGGTTGCCATCGGCATCACGCTGACGTTCGCGACGATTGCTGCGACGACGCTGACCGCGGGAACGGCGACGCGGGCGCTCGCCATCGTTGCTGTCCTGCTCGTCGTCCTGCAGTTGCTCTTCGTTCGGCAGTGCTTCGTCCTGCAGGGCCTCGGTTTGCTCGGCACGCGGCTGACGCTCTTCACGCGGTTGACGCTGACGCTCCTGACGTTCACCGCGCGGCTGGCGCTCGGCACGCTCTTCGCGTTGCTCGTTACCAGCATCGGCATCGAGTGGTTCACGCAGTTCACGCACGCGCTCTTCACGCGGGGCACGCTCTTCGCGCGGCTTGCGCTCACGGCGATTTTCCTGACCTTCGCGCGGCTCGCGTGGGGCGCGCTCTTCACGCGGTTGACGCTCTTCGCGAGGTTGGCGTTCTTCACGCGGTTCACGGGCCTGACGCTCTTCACGCGGGGCGCGCTCTTCGCGAGGCTTGCGCTCCTCGTCGCGGCGACCGCCACGGTTGCGGCTCTGCTGACGACCGTTGCGACGCTCTTCGCGCGGCGGACGCTCGTTGCTCTTCTTCTCGACTACTGCGGGCTGGGCTTCTTCTTCCTTGCCGGCGAACAGGCTGACCAGAGACTTCACCAGGCCCTTGAACAGGCTCGGTTCAGGCGCCTTGGTCGGAGCCAGCGGTGCTTGCGGCTCGGCAGCGACCGGGGCGCTGCTGCGCGGTGCGGCCTTGATCGCGGCTTCCTGGCGAACCAGGGTGCGCGTGGCGGCGGCCGGCTGGGCAGCGGTTTCTTCGGTTTCCGCGGTGGCGGCGATTTCGTAGCTGGTCTGGCCGCTCAGGGCTTCCGGGCTGTCGTCACGCAGACGCTGCACTTCGAAATGCGGGGTTTCCAGGTGATCGTTCGGCAGGATCACGATACGCGCACGGGTGCGCAGTTCGATCTTGGTGATCGAGTTGCGCTTCTCGTTGAGCAGGAAGGCGGCGACCGGGATCGGTACCTGAGCGCGGACTTCGGCGGTGCGATCCTTCAGCGCTTCTTCTTCGATCAGGCGCAGGATGGCCAGCGACAGGGATTCGACGTCACGGATGATGCCTTGGCCGTTGCAGCGTGGGCAGACGATGCCGCTGGTCTCGCCGAGGGACGGACGCAGGCGCTGACGGGACATTTCCAGCAGGCCGAAGCGCGAGATGCGGCCGACCTGAACGCGGGCGCGGTCGGCTTCCAGGGCTTCACGCACCTTCTCTTCGACGGCGCGCTGGTTCTTGGCCGGGGTCATGTCGATGAAATCGATGACGATCAGACCGCCGATGTCGCGCAGACGCAGCTGGCGGGCGATTTCTTCGGCCGCTTCCAGGTTGGTCTGCAGCGCGGTTTCCTCGATGTCGCTGCCCTTGGTGGCGCGCGCCGAGTTGATGTCGATGGAAACCAGGGCCTCGGTTGGGTCGATGACGATGGAACCACCGGACGGCAGCTTCACTTCACGCTGGAAGGCGGTTTCGATCTGGCTTTCGATCTGGAAGCGGTTGAACAGCGGCACGCTGTCTTCATACAGCTTGATCTTGCTGGCGTACTGCGGCATCACCTGCTGGATGAAGGAGAGGGCTTCTTCCTGGGCTTCGACGCTGTCGACCAGCACTTCGCCGATATCCTGGCGCAGGTAGTCGCGGATGGCGCGGATGATGACATTGGATTCCTGATAGATCAGGAACGGGGCAGGGCGGCTGGTGGAGGCTTCCTTGATGGCGCTCCACAGTTGCAGCAGGTAGTCGAGGTCCCACTGCATTTCTTCGCTGGAGCGGCCCAGGCCGGCAGTGCGCACGATCAGGCCCATGTCGGCCGGAGCGTTGAGGCCATTCAGCGCTTCACGCAGTTCGTTGCGCTCTTCACCTTCGATGCGGCGGCTGATGCCGCCGGCACGCGGGTTGTTCGGCATCAGCACCAGGTAACGACCGGCCAGGCTGATGAAGGTGGTCAGGGCTGCGCCCTTGTTGCCGCGCTCTTCTTTCTCGACCTGGACGATGACTTCCTGGCCTTCCTTGAGCACGTCCTTAATGTTGACGCGGCCGCCTTCAGGGGCTTTGGAGAAGTATTCGCGGGAGATTTCTTTGAGGGGGAGGAAGCCGTGGCGTTCGGAGCCGAAGTCGACGAAAGCGGCTTCGAGGCTGGGTTCAACTCGGGTGATGCGGCCTTTGTAGATGTTGGCCTTTTTTTGTTCACGGGCGCCGGACTCGATGTCCAGGTCGTAGAGTTTTTGGCCATCTACCAGGGCAACACGCAACTCTTCAGGCTGAGTCGCGTTAATTAGCATTCTTTTCATGTGGTACCAATGGGTTCCGGGGCTAGCGGAAGCCACGTTAGGCACACACGACTCTCAGGGTCGGTGTCAGGCGCGTCAGAAACGGTCGTAAATCGTTCCACTGTCTAGCGACGGTCAGCCATTATCAGGCCGCGGTCGCGACGGACGTCTCCTGCTTGCTGTGGTGACAGAAAGCACTCAGTCAGGAAGAGGAATCAACTGGCGGTAGCGGACGAGATGAGGCGTCTTTGATCAAGCGATATGCTACGCAGTCCGACAGTTGTACATCTCCACCCTACACGTATCGCTGAAAATCGGGTGCCGCGCGCGGATTCCGCAGCGGTTGTCAGTTACCGCGACCGCCCGGTGGGCGAATCGCGCATCATACTCAAGGCTTTATTTCCGAAGTCTTCGTGGCCTTTTGCGGCCTTTCTAACCTGAAGAATCCGTCGGACGGCCTCACGTCCAAATACGTTTGCGCGGGCAGGGGATGGCAAGTTTGGCATTCATCCGCAAGCCAGGCCGCTTTTGGCGGCGTTCGCGACTATAGCAGCAATGATTAAGTGCTTCAATTCCATAAAAAATTGTTATGATTGCGCGATGACTACTCCTGCCTCTCCAACCTCCGGCGTTCAGCTGATCGAGGTTGCACCGGAACTCGCCGGCCAACGCATCGACAACTTCCTCAGGACACAGCTCAAGGGCGTGCCCAAGACCCTGATTTACCGCATTCTGCGCAAGGGTGAAGTGCGGGTTAACAAGGGGCGGATCAAGCCCGAGTACAAGCTCCAGGCTGGTGACGTGGTGCGCGTGCCGCCGCTGCGTCTGGCCGAGCGCGATGAGCCCGAGCCGCTGGCGCAGGGGCTGCTGCAGCGCCTCGAAGCCGCCATCGTTTATGAGGACAAGGCGCTGATCGTGCTGAACAAGCCGGCCGGCATCGCCGTGCATGGTGGCAGTGGCTTGAATTACGGTGTGATCGAGGCGTTTCGCCAGTTGCGTCCCGATGCCAAGGATCTGGAGCTGGTGCATCGCCTCGATCGCGATACCTCCGGCCTGCTGATGATCGCCAAGAAGCGCAGCATGCTGCGCCACCTGCACGAAGCGCTGCGCGGCGATGGCGTGGACAAGCGCTACATGGCGTTGGTGCGTGGCCACTGGGCGACCGCCAAGAAGCAGATCGCCGCGCCGCTGCTGAAAAGCAACCTGCGCTCCGGCGAGCGTATGGTCGAGGTGAATCCCGAGGGCAAGGAGGCGCTCACGGTATTTCGCGTGCTGCGCCGTTTCGGTGAGTTCGCCACGCTGGTTGAAGCCAGGCCGATCACTGGTCGTACCCATCAGATTCGTGTGCACGCCCAATATGCGGGTCATGGTATCGCCGGCGACAGCAAATACGGCGACGACGACTTCTCCCGCGAGATTCGCGAGCTGGGCGGTAAACGCCTGTTCCTGCATGCCTATGAGTTGCACGTGCCGCTGCCCGATGGTGGCGTGCTGAAGCTCGAGGCTCCGGTGGATGAGATGTGGGCGAAGACCCTGGAGCGTCTGAGTGCCTGATTATCAGCTACTGATTTTCGATTGGGACGGCACGCTGGTGGATTCCATCGGCCGTATCGTCGAGGCCATGCACCGTGCTGCCGATGTGGCATGTGTGCCGCGCTGCAGCGATGTCGCGGTGCGCGGGATCATTGGTCTGGAGCTGGGTGTGGCGATTCGCACGCTTTACCCGGAACTCGATGAGCCGCTGCGAATCGAAACCATCCGGCGTGCCTACAGCGAGCAGTATCTGGCGCTGGAAACCGAGCCGTCGCCACTGTTCGAGGGCGTGCGCGAGTCGCTCGAGGTCTTTCGTGATCAGGGTTATCGTCTTGCCGTGGCCACTGGCAAGGGGCGCAAGGGGTTGCATCGGGTGCTGGCTGACAAGGGTTGGCTTGATTACTTCGATATGACCCGTTGCGCCGACGAGACGGCGAGCAAGCCCGATCCGCTGATGCTGCATGAGATTCTTGCGCATTGCCGGGTGCAGCCCGAGCGCGCGCTGATGGTGGGGGATTCGACCTTCGACCTGCTGATGGCGCGCAATGCCGGGATGGATGCCGTGGCGGTAGGTTTCGGTGCGCAGCCGTTGTCGGTGCTGCGCGAGTGCTCGCCGCGTTTGGCGATCAATGAATTCAATGAGCTGCGTGCATGGCTGGAAGGCCGTCAGGCGCAGCGTCCTGCAGAGGTGAGTGAGCATGTCGGATGAGTGGAAGTCATCGTCTTCGTCGGGCGAGGATGCCAAAAGCTGGAAGTTGCTGGAGAAGGCACTGCTTTCCAGTGTTCAGGAGCAGCGTCGCTCGCGTCGCTGGGGCATCTTTTTCAAGCTGCTGACCTTTATCTATCTGTTCGGTGCGCTGGCGCTGGTGTTGCCGGTGCTCGACCTGAAAAAAGCCTCGACCACTGAGGCGCATACCGCGCTGATCGAAATTCGCGGCATGATCGCTGATCGTGAAGAAGCCAGTGCCGACAAGGTGGTGGGCAGTCTGCGCGCCGCCTTCGAGGACACTAATACCAAAGGTGTGATCCTGCGCATCAATAGCCCGGGCGGCAGCCCGGTGCAGTCCGGCTACATCTATGACGAGATCCGTCGTTTGCGCGGCGAATATCCGCAGACCAAGGTCTATGCGGTGATCAGTGATCTGGGTGCCTCCGGTGCCTACTACATTGCCAGTGCGGCTGATGAGATCTATGCCGACAAGGCCAGCCTGGTTGGCTCCATTGGTGTCACGGCGGCCAGTTTCGGCTTTGTTGAAACCATGCAGAAGCTTGGTGTGGAGCGCCGCGTTTATACCTCGGGCGAGCACAAGGCGTTTCTCGATCCGTTCCAGCCGCAGAAGGAAGAGGAAACTCGCTTCTGGAAGGGGGTGCTGGACACCACGCATCGCCAGTTCATCGAAAGCGTGAAGCAGGGGCGCGGTGAGCGTCTCAAGGCGGACGAGCATCCCGAACTGTTCTCGGGCTTGGTCTGGTCGGGTGAGCAGGCGCTGCAGTTGGGGTTGGTCGATGCGCTGGGCAGTGCCAGCTATGTGGCGCGCGAGGTGATTGGCCAGAAAGAGATGGTCGACTTCACTCAGCGTGATACGCCATTTGATCGCTTCGCCAAGCGCCTGGGTACCAGTGTGGCGGATCGCATCGCGTTGTGGATGGGCTTTCAGGGACCGACACTACGCTGATGTATATGAAGAAGGCCCGCGTAGCGGGCCTTCTTCGTTGATGGCTCAAGGAATCTCGACGCCTTCGTTCAGTAGCATGTCCACCAGGCGAATCAGTGGCAGGCCGATCAGGCTTGTAGCGTCCTCGCCTTCGGTGCTGCGGAACAGGCTGATGCCCAGTCCTTCCGATTTGAAGCTGCCGGCGCAATCGAAAGGTTGTTCTCGCTGTAGGTAGCGCAGAATCCGTTCGTCGCTCAGTGGGCGAAAGTGCACGGTGAAGGGCACGCATTCGACCTGGCATTTGCCGGTGTTCGAGTTGAGGAGTGCCAGACCGGTGAGGAAGGTGACGCTGCTGCCACTGGCGGCGCGCAGCTGTTGCTGGGCTCTCGGCAGATCGTGGGGTTTGCCGAGTATTTGTCCATCGCCGAGTACGGCGACCTGGTCCGAGCCGATGATCAGATGGTCAGGATGGCTGACGGCGAGGGCGCGGGCCTTTTCTTCGGCCAGGCGCTTGACCAGGTCGATGGCTGCTTCACTGGGCAGGCGGGTTTCGTCGATGCTCGGCGATTGCCAGGTAAAGGGCAGTTGCAGGCGTTCGAGCAGCTCGCGGCGGTAGGGTGAGCTGGAGGCGAGCAGCAGCGCGGGCATGTTCTCTTCCTTTATATAGGTGGGCGGGGAATTCTACTGATCGCCACCATTCGAAGACAGGCCGAATTTCCTTTGACAGCGGCAGGGTGCATCCCTAGAATGCTGCGCCTATGTTGAATGGGCCGATTCCACCTCACGTTGATCCGCGCAAGCTCGCCGACCGCGAAGCTACCCTCGAAGGGCAGCTCGAACTGGCCAGCCTGCCGCGTCTCTGCGACCCGCTATCCGATACGGTTGGCGCGGTGCAGGCGAAGTTTCATTTCGCCCGTGACGAGCAGAAAACTGTGGTTATCCGCAGTGAGCTCGAGGTTGAGGTCAAAATGGTCTGCCAGCGTTGTCTGGAGCTGGTCGCGCTACCCATCCGCAGCGAATGTGAATACGCCGTGGTTCGGGTTGGAGCGAACACTCAGTCCTTGCCTAAGGGCTACGACGTGCTGGAAGTGGGCGAAGAGCCGCTGGAGCTGCTTGGTCTGGTCGAGGAAGAGTTGCTTCTCGCCTTGCCCATCGTTCCTGCTCATGCCCCAGGTGATTGCCAGCAGCCGGACGGTCTCGATGAGCCCGAGCCAGGCGAGGACGAGGTATCGCGGTCCAACCCGTTCAGTGTATTGGCGCAGTTAAAGCGTGACCCAAACGTTTAGGAGTTAATGAATTATGGCTGTTCAGCAGAACAAAAAATCCCGTTCCGCCCGCGACATGCGTCGTTCGCACGACGCCCTCGAGGCCAGCACCCTGTCCGTAGAGAAGAGCACCGGTGAAGTTCACCTGCGCCACCACGTTTCTCCGGAAGGCGTGTACCGCGGTCGCAAAGTGATCGACAAGGGCGCTGACGAGTAATCCTTGTCTGCCTCGATCATCGCGATTGATGCAATGGGTGGGGACTTCGGTCCCCACTGCATTGTTCCGGCCTGCATTTCCGCGCTGGCCGAATTCCCCTCGCTGCATCTGGCCCTCGTCGGCCAAGCTCCCCTCATCGAAGAACAGCTCGCTCGCCAGTCCGGCGTCGATCGCTCACGCCTGCAGGTTCATCACGCCAGTGAAGTGATCACCATGGACGAGCGTCCGGCTCAGGCGCTGCGCGGTAAGCCCGATGCCTCGATGCGCGTGGCGCTGGAGCTGGTGCGCCAGCGCCAGGCGCATGCCTGCGTCAGTGCCGGCAATACCGGTGCGTTGATGGCGCTGTCGCGTTACGTGCTGAAGACGCTACCGGGCATCGATCGGCCGGCCATGGTTAGCCCGATTCCCACCGAGCGCGGTCACTGCTACCTGCTGGATCTGGGCGCCAACGTCGATTGCAGTGCCGAGCACCTCTATCAGTTCGCGATCATGGGCGCCGTGGCGGCCGAGACGCTGGGCGTGTCTCGGCCACGGGTCGC
Organism: Pseudomonas sp. GW6; assembly: GCA_048065775.1. Lineage (GTDB taxonomy): Bacteria > Pseudomonadota > Gammaproteobacteria > Pseudomonadales > Pseudomonadaceae > Aquipseudomonas. The sequence continues at coordinate 41,615 of JBLUOL010000008.1, read as the reverse complement.
CTTGCTCAATGTCGGTACCGAAGACATCAAGGGCAATCAGCAGGTCAAGCTGGCGGCCAATATGCTGCAGCAGGCGCATGGGCTGAATTTCATCGGCTACATAGAGGGCGACGGCATGTATCGCGGCGAAGCCGATGTCGTGGTGTGCGACGGTTTCGTTGGCAATATCCTGCTCAAATCCAGCGAAGGCCTGGCCAAGATGATCACCGGGCGGGTCGAGACGCTGTTCAGCGATGGGCTGTTTGCCCAGGCGATAGGTGCCCTGGCGATGCCGTTGTTGCGACGCCTGAAGGCTGATCTGGCGCCGGCGCGGCACAATGGTGCAAGTTTTCTCGGGCTGCAGGGCATCGTGGTCAAGAGCCATGGTGCGGCTGGCCAGGAAAGCTTTCAGAGCGCCATTCGCTGTGCGCTGCGCGAGGTGCAGGAGAATTTGCCGCAGCGACTGCATGGTCGCCTCGAGGACTTGTTGCTGTAAACTCGTCACGTTTTCAGGGCGCCTCTAAAAACTATCTGCGTTGCCATCGCGGCGTTAAAAACAGGCTCAAAATGCTCATTTACAGCGCGTAAACTGCGCTTTTTCGCCTGTTTTTGCCTTGCGCTGGCTGCCTCGCCTACGTTTTTAGAGGCACCCTTCAGGGCGTGACGTGCGGCGGAATGTGACCGCCGCGCGTAGCCTGTCATCCAACTGTCAGTTTGCTGCGCCAGGCTCGCCTGGCGTTGGTTTTTCGACTCAAGGGACTTATTCATGTCTGCATCCCTCGCATTCGTCTTCCCCGGTCAAGGCTCGCAAGCCCTGACCATGCTTGCCGACCACGGTGCCCAGCAGAAGCTGGTGCTCGATACTTTCGGCGAAGCTTCCGAAGCGCTCGGCTACGACCTCTGGGCACTGACCCAGCAAGGCCCGGAAGAGCAGCTGAACCAGACCGACAAGACCCAGCCGGCCATTCTCACTGCTTCCATCGCCCTGTGGCGTCTGTGGCAGGCCGAGGGTGGTGCCAAGCCGGCTTTCGTTGCTGGTCACAGCCTGGGTGAATATTCCGCGCTGGTCGCTGCTGGCAGCATCGGTTTTGCCGATGCCGTGAAGCTGGTGGAGCGCCGCGGTCAATTGATGCAACAGGCCGTTCCTGCCGGGCAGGGTGGCATGGCCGCCATCCTCGGTCTGGAAGATGCCGACGTGCTGGCCGCCTGCGCCGAAGCGGCGCAGGGTGATGTGGTCAGTGCCGTGAATTTCAACGCCCCAGGCCAGGTGGTGATCGCCGGTAGCGCCGCTGCCGTCGAGCGCGCCATCGAAGCGTGCAAGGCCCGTGGCGCCAAGCGCGCCATGGCGCTGCCGGTCAGCGTACCGTCGCATTGCGCGCTGATGAAGCCGGCCGCCGAGCGTTTCGCCGAGTCGGTCGAGGCGCTGAGCTGGCAGGCACCACAAATCCCGCTGGTGCAGAACGTCAGCGCCGCCGTGGTGTCCGATCTGACCACCCTGAAGGCTGATCTGCTGGCGCAGCTGTACAGCCCGGTACGCTGGGTCGAGTCGATGGTGCGTCTGTCCGAACAGGGCGTGACCGATCTGATCGAATGCGGCCCTGGCAAGGTGCTGAGCGGCCTGAACAAGCGCTGCGTCAAAGGCATCAATACTCACAACCTGGATACCCCGGATGCTTTTGCTGCCGCTCGCGCAGCCCTGGCTTGAGCAAGGAGAACGAACATGAGTCTGCAAGGTAAAGTCGCACTGGTCACCGGCGCCAGCCGTGGTATCGGTCAGGCAATCGCTCTGGAACTGGGTCGTCAGGGCGCCATCGTCATCGGCACCGCGACCAGTGCCTCGGGTGCTGAGCGTATCGCCGAAACCCTCAAGGCCAATGGCGTCGAAGGCGCCGGTCTGGTGCTCGACGTGAGCAACGACGAATCGGTTGCCACCACCCTCGAACACATCCAGCAACATCTTGGTCAGCCGTTGATCCTGGTCAATAACGCCGGTATCACCCGTGACAATCTGATGCTGCGCATGAAGGACGACGAGTGGCATGACGTCATCAACACCAACCTGAACAGCCTCTACCGTCTGTCCAAGGCCGTGCTGCGTGGCATGACCAAGGCTCGTTTCGGCCGCATCATCAACATCGGCTCCGTGGTCGGTGCGATGGGCAATGCCGGTCAGGTCAACTACGCTGCAGCCAAAGCTGGTCTGGAAGGTTTCAGCCGCGCCCTGGCGCGTGAAGTCGGCTCGCGCGGTATCACGGTCAACTCGGTGGCCCCAGGTTTCATCGACACCGATATGACCCGTGAGCTGCCGGAAGGCCAGCGCGACGCGCTGCTGACGCAGATTCCGCTGGGCCGTTTGGGGCAGGCCGAAGAGATCGCCAAGGTAGTCGGTTTCCTGGCCTCCGATGGCGCAGGTTATGTCACAGGGGCTACTATCCCGGTGAACGGCGGTATGTACATGAGTTAAAAAGGGCGCCTCCGAATGCCCGGAGGCTCTCGAATGTGACGCGAGCCATCAGAAAACTGTCATAGTGGCTGTCTAAAATCCGTTATAAAGCTGCAACAGGTTTATAGACAGATCGTTGAAGTGTTCCTGGGGGCTCCCCGGCATTCAGCTTGAAATGCTAAAAACCCTTTCTATACACTTGGCCGCTACCAGCTGCCTGGATTTGTCCAATAGGAGTGAAAACAAGGTATGAGCACCATCGAAGAACGCGTCAAGAAAATCGTTGCTGAGCAACTTGGCGTCAAGGAAGAGGAAGTAACCAACAGCGCTTCCTTCGTTGAAGACCTGGGTGCCGACTCTCTTGACACCGTTGAGCTGGTGATGGCTCTCGAGGAAGAATTCGAGACCGAGATCCCGGACGAGCAAGCTGAGAAAATCACCACCGTTCAAGAAGCTATCGACTACGTGACTGCCCACGCGCAATAAGTCACCGTCAGCTTTCTGATCGAGAAAAGCCGCACTGCCCTAATCAGGCGTGCGGTTTTTCTTTACGTGCAGGGCGCATGTGGCGCCTGAGTAGAACAAGAGGAGATTGCTGTGTCGCGTAGACGCGTCGTGGTTACCGGTATGGGCATGCTGTCGCCACTGGGTAACGATGTGCCGAGCAGCTGGCAGGGCATTTTGGCCGGGCGCAGTGGCATCGGTCTGATCGAGCATATGGACCTGTCGGCCTACTCCACCCGTTTTGGCGGGTCGCTCAAGGGCTTCAATGTCGAGGAATATCTCTCCGCCAAGGAGGCGCGCAAGCTCGACCTGTTCATCCAGTACGGTCTCGCTGCCTGCTTCCAGGCCGTGCGTGATTCCGGGCTGGACATCACTGACGCCAATCGTGAGCGTATCGGTGTGGCCATGGGCTCCGGCATCGGCGGCCTGACCAATATCGAGAACAACTGCAAGTCGTTGCACGAGCAGGGACCGCGGCGTATTTCGCCGTTCTTCGTGCCTGGCTCGATCATCAACATGATTTCCGGCTTCCTGTCGATCCACCTGGGTCTGCAGGGGCCGAACTACGCCATCGCCACGGCGTGCACTACCGGCACGCACTGCATTGGTATGGCCGCGCGCAACATCGCCTATGGCGAAGCCGATGTGATGGTCGCCGGCGGCGCCGAGATGGCAGCCTGCGGCCTGGGCATGGGCGGCTTCGGTGCCGCGCGTGCGCTGTCGACGCGTAACGACGAGCCGACCAAGGCCAGCCGTCCATGGGACAAGGGCCGTGACGGTTTCGTGCTGTCCGACGGTTCCGGCGCCCTGGTGCTGGAGGAGTTGGAACACGCCAAGGCGCGTGGTGCCACCATCTATGCCGAGCTGATCGGCTTCGGTATGAGTGGCGATGCATTCCACATGACCTCGCCGCCCGAGGACGGTGCCGGCGCGGCGCGCTGCATGGCCGCCGCCCTGCGCGATGCCGGTGTCAATGCCGACCAGGTGCAGTACATCAACGCCCACGGCACTTCGACCCCGGCTGGCGATATTGCCGAAGCTGCGGCAGTCAAGAGCGTGTTCGGTGATCACGCCTACCAGTTGTCGGTCAGCTCGACCAAATCCATGACCGGCCACCTGCTCGGTGCGGCAGGTGCGGTGGAGGCGATCTTCAGCGTGCTGGCGCTGCGCGATCAGGTGGCGCCGCCGACCATCAACCTCGACGAGCCGGACGAAGGCTGCGACCTGGACTTTGTGCCGCATCAGGCCAAGGCCATGCCGATCGAAATCGCCCTGTCGAACTCCTTCGGCTTCGGCGGCACCAACGGCTCACTGCTGTTCCGTCGGTACCACGGCTGATGCTGAGCTGGGTCAACGGTGCGCCCGGCGAGCAGTTGTCGGTTCGCGACCGTGGCCTGGCTTATGGCGATGGTCTGTTCGAGACCATCGCCGTGCGCGGCGGGCGCATCCCGCTGCTGGCGCGGCATATGGCGCGCCTGGCCGATGGTTGTCGGCGTCTGTCCATTCCCCTCGATCTGCTTCTCATGGAGCGCGAGCTGTTGGCGTTCGCCGGGCAGTTGGGCGAGGGTGTGGCCAAACTCATCGTCACCCGTGGCGAGGGCCAGCGCGGCTACGCGTCACCGCAACCCTGTCAGCCGCTGCGCATCCTGCAGTCTGCGGCGTTGCCGCAGTACCCTGCCGCGCATGCCGAGCAGGGCGTGCGTCTGTTTCCCTGCGAGACGCGCCTGGCTGAGCAACCACTGCTGGCCGGGCTCAAGCACCTCAACCGCCTGGAACAGGTTTTGGCGCGCGCCGAATGGCAGGATGCCGAGTGCGCCGAAGGCCTGATGCGCGACAGCAGTGGCCGAGTCATCGAGGGGGTGTACAGCAACCTGTTCCTGGTCGTCGATGGCGGGTTGGTCAGTGCGCAGCTGTCGCGTTGTGGCGTGGCCGGGGTGATGCGTGCGGAGATCCTGCAGCAGGCGCAGTTGCTCGGGCTGTCTGTCGAGTTACGCGATGTTTCCTTCGACGAACTGCTGGATGCCGATGAAGTCTTTCTCTGCAACAGCCTTTACGGCATCTGGCCTGTACGGGCGCTGCAAGAGCGACACTGGTCGGTCGGGCCGCTCACCCGTAAACTGCAGGCCATCGTCTGCGACCTACTGAGTAACTAACTGGTGCTACGCAAGATCCTGGTGCTGCTTGAATGCGGCGTGTTGTTGGCTGCTCTACTGGTAGTTGGTGCTGCCTGGCAGCAGCAAAGAGCGCTGGAGCAGCCTCTGCATCTGGCTGAAGAAATGCTTCTGGAGGTGCCGTCCGGCGCTACGCCGAGCGGCCTGCTCAATCGTCTGGAAGCAGAAGGTGTCATCGACAATGCCTTCTGGCTGCGCCTTTACTGGCGCTTCAATCTGAATGCGCCTGCCATGCACAGCGGCGAATACCGCCTGCTACCGGAACTCAGCGCCCGCGACATGCTTGGCCTGTGGCAGCGCGGTGAGGTGGTGCAGTACAGCCTGACCCTGGTCGAGGGCTGGAACTTCCGCCAGGTGCGCGCCGCTCTGGCCCGCCAGGAGCGTCTGGAGCAGCGCCTGGCCGATCTCAGCGATGCCCAGCTGATGGAGCGCCTGGGTATGGCCGGGCAGAACCCGGAAGGGCGTTTCTTCCCCGATACCTATCGTTACGTGCGCGGCATGAGCGACGAAGACCTGCTCAAGCAGGCCAACGCCCGTCTGGAGCGTGTTCTGGCTGAAGAGTGGCAGCAGCGCGCCGAGGGTTTGCCCTATCGCGAGCCGTACGACGCGTTGATCATGGCCTCGATGATCGAGAAGGAAACCGGTGTACCCGAAGAGCGCGGCGAGATTGCTGGCGTGTTCGTGCGTCGCCTGCGCATGGGCATGCGCCTGCAGACCGATCCCACCGTCATCTACGGCATGGGCGAGCGCTACAACGGCCGCATCACCCGCGCCGACCTGCGTACGCCAACGCCCTACAACACCTATACCATCGACGGCATGCCGCCGACGCCGATCGCCATGGTTGGCCGCGAGGCGATTCACGCCGCGCTCAACCCGCTCGATGGCACCACACTGTATTTCGTCGCGCGAGGCGACGGTAGCCACGTGTTCTCCAACACCTTGGCCGAGCACAACCGCGCGGTGCGCGAATACCAGCTCAAGCGTCGTGCCGACTACCGCTCCAGCCCCGCGCCCCGTGCGGCGGCCGAAACCGAATAAGGGCAATCCGTGACCGGTCTGTTTATTACCCTGGAAGGCCCGGAAGGCGCCGGCAAAAGTACCAACCGCGAATACTTGGCTGAGCGCCTGCGCGAGCAGGGCATCGATGTACTGCTGACCCGCGAGCCCGGCGGTACGCCCCTGGCCGAGCGCATCCGCGAGCTGCTGCTCGACCCGAGCGATGAGTCGATGGCGGCCGACACCGAGTTGCTGCTGGTGTTCGCCGCCCGCGCCCAGCACCTGCAACAGGTGATTCGTCCGGCCCTGGCCAGGGGCTGTGTGGTGCTGTGTGATCGTTTCACCGACGCCACCTACGCCTACCAGGGCGGCGGCCGGGGGCTGTCCGTCGAGCGCATCGCGCAACTGGAGCAGTTCGTCCAGGGCGAGCTGCGCCCTGATCTGACGCTGATTTTTGATCTGCCGGTGGAGATCGGTCTGGCTCGCGCCTCGGCTCGCGGTCGCCTGGATCGTTTCGAGCAGGAAGGCCGTGGCTTCTTCGAAGCGGTACGCCAGGCCTATCTGCAGCGCGCCGAGCAGGCGCCACAACGATATCGCGTGCTGGATGCCGGGCAGACCCTGGCTCAGGTGCAGGCCGATATCGATGCCTTGCTGCCGAGCCTGCTGGAGGCCTGCCGTGGCTGATGTCTATCCCTGGCAACAAGCGCTCTGGCAGCAACTCGCCGGGCGTAGCCAGCACGCCCATGCCTACCTGCTGCATGGTCCGGCCGGCATCGGCAAGCGTGCGCTGGCCGAGCGCCTGATGGCGCGCCTGCTATGCCAGAACCCGAATGGGCTGGATGCCTGTGGCAACTGTAAATCCTGTCATCTGTTGGCTGCCGGTACGCACCCGGACAACTACGTGCTGGAGCCCGAAGAGGCGGACAAGCCGATCAAGGTCGATCAGGTGCGTGAGCTGGTCGACTTCGTGGTGCAGACCGCGCAGCTGGGTGGGCGCAAGGTGGTGCTGCTGGAGCCGGCCGAGGCGATGAACCTCAACGCCGCCAACGCGCTGCTCAAGAGCCTGGAAGAGCCGTCCGGCAATACCGTGCTGCTGCTTATCAGCCACCAGCCCAGCCGCTTGTTGCCGACCATCAAGAGTCGCTGCGTGCAGCAGGCCTGCCCCTTGCCGAGCGAGGCGATGAGCCTGGCCTGGCTGGCCCAGGCACTGCCCGAACTGGGTGACGATGAGCGCGCCGACCTGCTCACGCTCGCGGCGGGTTCGCCGCTGGCTGCCGTGCGCCTGCATGCTCAAGGTGTGCGCGAACAGCGTGCCCAGGCCGTGGAGGGGGTGAAAAAACTGCTCAAGCAGCAGATCTCCCCGAGCCAACTGGCGGAAAGCTGGAACTCACTGCCGCTGAATCTGCTGTTCGACTGGTTCTGCGACTGGGCGCAACTGATGTTGCGCTACCAACTGACCAAGGACGAGGAAGGCCTGGGCCAGGTCGATATGCGCAAGGTTGTGCAGTACCTGGCGGACAAGAGCGCGCAGGCCAAGGTATTGGCGATTCAGGAATGGCTGCTCGCGCAAAGGCAGAAGGTGATGGGTAAAGCCAACCTCAATCGTGTGCTGCTACTGGAAGCCTTGCTGGTGCAATGGGCGGCACTGCCGGCGCAGGATCGGGGCTGAGTCGCGTCGGAGCAGGGTTCGGCAGGGCGTCACATTCTGCTGGCTGCCTGCCACCTGGTTGTTTGCGCATGAGTATGGTCAGGCCCTAGAATCAGGCATTAAGCAATAAACGCCAGGAATGCGCTGATGAGCCTGCCACCCAATCTGGGTCCCCGTAACGGAATTCTGTCCCTGACCATCAAGGACAAGTCCGTGCTGTACGCGGCCTACATGCCTTTCATCAAGAATGGCGGTCTCTTCATTCCCACCAACAAGAGCTACAAGCTCGGTGACGAAGTGTTCATGCTGCTCAACCTGATGGATGAGCCGGAGAAGATTCCGGTGGCCGGCAAGGTGGTGTGGATCACCCCGAAAGGCGCTCAGGGCAACCGCGCTGCCGGTGTCGGCGTGCAGTTCAACGACGGCGACAACACCGCGCGCAACAAGATCGAAACCTACCTCGCTGGCGCGCTGAAGTCCGACCGCCCGACTCACACCATGTAACCCGCTGGCCGCGCGCGTACTGTCCTCGCGGTCGAAGTATCTCCTCCAGAGCGTCCAGGCGCCTGCCACTTTCGATTACAATTCGGGCTTTCCCTTTGCTCGAGTTCTCCCGCTGTGCTGATTGACTCCCATTGCCACCTTGATCGTCTCGACCTCGCTGCTCACGGTGGCTCGCTGGATGCCGCCCTGGATGCGGCGCGCGCCGCCGGCGTCGGGCATTTCCTGTGTATTGGCGTCAGCGCCGACAACGCCGCCACGGTCAAGGGCCTGGCCGAGCGCTATGCCGATGTCGATTGTTCGGTGGGCGTGCATCCGCTGGATCTGGAGCCGGGCGCCGAGCCGGCGCTGGATTGGCTACTCGGTGAGCTGGCGCACCCGAAGGTGGTGGCCATTGGTGAGACCGGTCTGGATTACCACTACGAGCCGGAATCCGCTGCGTTGCAGCAGGCCTCCTTCCGTCTGCACCTGGAGGCGGCGCGCATCACGGGTAAGCCGGTAATCGTACATACCCGCGAGGCCCGCGCCGACACCCTGGCGTTGTTGCGCGAAGCGGCGCTGCCACAGGCTGGCGTGCTGCATTGCTTCACCGAAGACTGGGAGATGGCCAGGGCCGCGCTGGACATAGGTTTTTATATTTCCCTGTCCGGCATCGTCACCTTCCGCAATGCCGAGGCGCTGCGCGATGTGGCGCGCCAGGTGCCGGCTGACCGTCTGCTGGTGGAAACCGACTCGCCTTACCTGGCGCCCGTGCCGCATCGTGGCAAGCCCAACCTGCCGCAATACGTGCGTGAAGTGGCCGAGTACCTGGCCGTACTACGTGGCGTCAGCTACGAGAGCCTGGCCGAGCAGACCTCGAGCAACTTCAAGCGTCTGTTCCCGCTAGCTGGTGTGGCCTGAAACTATGGCGTAGCCCGGATGCAATCCGGGGGGGGGCGGTAAATATTTCCCGGATTGCATCCGGGCTACGGTTCGCGCTTCTGTCATCAGACCAGGCAAAAAAAACCCGGACTCTGGGGGATGAATCCGGGTTAAGACCATTAGGAGTAAATCAAGGTACGCGGTCCACGGTACCTTGGCTGGCGGGGCACTTGGGGGGAGATGCCGCGCACCAGTAAGTTCCAGTATTAGCCATGATCAGCGAGCGTCCAGGCCAAAGCCTGAGTTTTTTAAACGGATTTGGAATACCGCGGACGCTGTTGAGTCCTCACCCTTTTGCCAGCTGGGTTAGCAGCCCCAGCGTTTCCTCGATCACTTGCTCTTGGGTGTAGAAGTGTGGCGAAAGCCTTACTCCCGGCCCACGCTGCACGCAGATCACCTGTTCCTCGCGCAGACGTTGATAAAGCGCGGGGTTGTTCCAGCCTGCCAGGCTGAAGTTGAGGATGCCGGCACGGCGCGCGGGGTCGAGCGGGCTATGAATCACCGCACCGGGTAATGCGCGAATACCGTCGTTCAGGCGCTGCACCCGTTTCTCCAGCAAGGCGCCGACCCGCTCCATACCCACTTCTTCGAGCAACGACAAACTCGCCTCTAGGGCGAAGGCGCCGAGCATGTTCGGGCTGCCGCATTCGAAGCGCCGCGCACTGCGGGCCGGTTGCCAGTCCTGGCGGGTGTAATCGCCGGCGTGCTCCAGCATGTGCCAGCCGTACTCGTTCAGTTTCAGCTGGTCGCGTACCGCACTGCGGCAATAGAACACCCCCAGGCCCTCCGGGCCGAGCATCCATTTGTGGCCGTCGGCCATGGCGAAGTCGCAGTTGTAGGCCTGGACATCGAAGGGCAGGGCGCCCAGCTGCTGGATGGCATCGATGCAGAACAGCACGCCATGCTGGCGGCAGCCGCGACCAAGGCGCGGCAGATCCAGGCGCAGGCCGCTGGCGAACTGCACGGCGCTGATCGACAACAGGCGTGTTCGCGGGGTGAAGGCGGCGAGCAGCGCTGCTTCCGGATCTTCGCCCTTGAGGCTGACCTCGACCACCTCCACACCCTGGGCGGCCAACGCCAGCCAGACGATGCGGTTGGAAGGGAATTCCTCGTCGCTGATGATCACCTGATCGCCGGCTCGCCAGTCCAGGCCGAAGGCCACGAACGAGAGTGCCTCGGAGGTATTCTTGACCAGTGCAATATCACCGGTGCTTGGTGCGTTCATCAGGCGCACAAGGCGTTCGCGTAGGCTACGCTCAAGTTTCAGCCAGTCGGGATAGTCACGCGCACCGCTGCTGACGTTCGCTTCCGAGAACCGTCGAACCGCTTCAGCACTGCGTTTCGGCCAGGGGGCGACAGCCGCATGGTTCAGATAGCGCAGTCCATTTTCCAGAGGGAACTCATCATGAAACACGTACATGGTCGGATGATCCGTGCAATTTGGCCGCATTTGGGCATAATAAGTGGCTTCGATTTTTGACCCCGTAGTCCCTTTATGCAGAAAGAACCCCGTAAGGTCCGCGAATTCCGTCGCCGCGAGCAAGAAATTCTCGATACCGCGCTGAAACTCTTCCTCGAACAAGGAGAAGACAGCGTTACTGTCGAGATGATCGCTGATGCGGTCGGTATCGGCAAAGGCACTATCTACAAGCACTTCAAGTCCAAGGCGGAGATCTACCTGCGCCTGATGCTCGACTACGAGCGCGATCTCAACGAACTGCTGCATTCGGCCGATGTGGATCGTGACAAGGAAGCGCTGTCGCGTGCGTACTTCGAATTCCGCATGCGCGATCCGCAACGCTATCGCCTGTTCGATCGCCTCGAAGAGAAGGTGGTCAAGGGCAATCAAGTGCCGGAAATGGTCGAGCAGTTGCACAAGATCCGTGCTTCCAACTTCGAGCGTCTGACCCAGCTGATCAAGGGCCGCATCGCCGAAGGCAAGCTGGAAGACGTACCTCCGTACTTCCACTATTGCGCCGCCTGGGCCCTGGTGCATGGCGCCGTGGCGCTGTACCACTCGCCGTTCTGGAGCAATGTGCTCGAGGATCAGGAAGGCTTCTTCCAATTCCTCATGGATATCGGCGTGCGCATGGGTAACAAGCGCAAGCGCGACGCCTGACGCCTGGCATGTCGGCCACGGGACTGTGCTGTGGCCGACATAGCGATATACTCCGGCTCTTAACGAACTGGAGCTCCCAATGATCGTCGACCGCCAGGGCAGACGCTTCCGCAACCTTCGCGTCAGCCTGACCGCCGCCTGCAACTACGCCTGCACCTACTGTGTGCCGAACGGCAAGCGTCTGGTCGCCGCTCAGGACGAACTCTCCGCTGACGCCATGGCGCGTGGCGTCGCTTACCTGATCGAAGCCGCTGGTATCGAGCGCTTGCGCATTACCGGTGGTGAGCCCCTGGTCAGCACGCGCCTGGAGCCTTTCCTGCGCCAGGTCAGCCAACTCGGCCTCGACGATATCAGCCTCACCACCAACGGCCAGTTGCTCGAGCGCAAGCTGCCGCTGCTGATCGAATGCGGCATCCGTCGCCTCAATGTTTCCCTCGATACCCTCGACGCCGACGCCTTCCGCAGCATCGCCCGCGGCGGCGACCTGGCCACGGTGCTGGCCGGCATGGAAGCGGCGCGCGAAGCCGGGATGAAGATCAAGGTCAACATGGTGCCGCTGCGTGGGCAGAACCTCGACCAGGTCCTGCCACTGCTCGAGTACTGCCTGGAGCGTGGTTTCGAGCTGCGCTTCATCGAACTGATGCGCATGGGCCATCTGGCGCGCGACCCCAATGCCTTCAACCAGCAATTCGTCGGCCTGCCGGAGCTGCTCGAGCTGATCGGCAGCCGTCACCAGTACGTTCAGGCCAGCGCTCCGGTGGATGCCACGGCGATGCGTTACGCCATTCCCGGTGCCGGTCATTTCGGCGTGATTGCCAACGAAAGCGTGCCGTTCTGCCGTACCTGCTCGCGTCTGCGCCTGTCGTCTACCGGCTGGTTGCACGGCTGCCTGTCGTCGAGCAACCGCCACTTCGTTGGCGACCTGCTGGACAAACCCCGTCACCAGGCCTTGCCGGCGCTGCAGCGGCTGCTGGTCAAGGCCCTCGGCGACAAGCAGGACCTGGCCTTCTCCGGCGGTGTCACCGTGATGAAGATCATCGGCGGCTGATGCTTGGGTTGGCTGTTCTGGAACGGCTTAGCTACGCAATCCTTTCTCGGCGACTGCCGACTGCTCTCTGAAAAAGAAAGCGGGTGCTTTTCATCAGGCTTTCGGTCCAGCCCAAAAGAAAGCCGCCCGAAGGCGGCTGCGAGCGTCAGGCGTATCGTCTTTCCAGGCGCCCGACGCTTGTCTCGTGATTACTTCTTCACTGCCTGCAGGTAATCCTTGAGGGTCTGCTCATCAGCTGATTTGACCGTCATGCCCTCCGGGCCGCTGCCGATGCCGGTGAATTGCTTGGCCGGCTCGCCGGTGGCTTTGAAGTCCTTCAGTTCCTGAGAGTTCTCGCGAAATACCCACAGACGGCCGTCCTCGATTTCGGTGACGAAGCCGGGCCTGTCGTACTGGCTGGCCAGCGCGGTGCCGGCGAAGAGGCTGGAGAGTATCAGGGCGGTCAGGGCGATCTTTTTCATCGTTGTGCATCCTAAGGTGTTTGGGGTGGGCACACCCTAGCGCAGGCTATGTGACTTACTTATTACATTATCCGTATATGCGTGTAACCAGATGTAAAAGCTGCCGAGCCCTCAGTGCAGGGCTCGCTCGTACCAGTTGCGACTATTGTTGACCATGCGTACCAGCCAGAGCATCACCGGCACCTCGATCAGCACGCCGACCACGGTGGCCAGCGCCGCACCGGAGTCGAAGCCGTAGAGTACGATAGCCACGGCCACGGCCAGCTCGAAGAAGTTGGATGCGCCGATCATGGTCGAGGGGCCGGCCACGTCATGGCTCACCTTGAGCGAGCGGTTGAGCCAGTAGCCGAGCGCGGCGATCAGCAGCGTCTGCAGCAGGATAGGCATGGCCAGAATGCCGATCACCAGTGGTTGTTCGACGATGGCCTGGCCCTGAAAGGAGAACAGCAGCACCAGGGTGGCCAACAGAGCGATGATGGAGAAGGGAGAGATTTTCGCCAGGGCCGCTTCGAAGGTGGGCTTGCCGCGCTTGAGCAGGTGGGCGCGCACGGCCTGGGCGATGGCCAGGGGGATGACGATGTACATCACCACCGAGAGCAGTAGGGTGTCCCAGGGCACCGGGATCGACGATACACCGAGCAGCAGGGCGACGATGGGGGCGAAGGCGAACACCATCACCAGATCGTTGAGCGCCACCTGGCTGATGGTGAAATTGGCGTTGCCATTACAGAGATTGCTCCAGACGAACACCATCGCCGTGCAAGGCGCGGCACCAAGCAGGATCAGCCCGGCCATGTAGCTGTCGAGCTGGTCGGCCGGCAGCCAGTCGGCGAACAGGATCTTGATGAACAGCCAGCCGATCAGGGCCATGGAGAAGGGCTTGACCACCCAGTTGACGAACAGGGTGACGCCGATGCCGGCTTTTTGCCCGCGCACTTCATGCAGCGAGCCGAAATCGATCTTCATCAGCATGGGGATGATCATTACCCAGATCAGCACGCCGACCGGGATGTTCACCTGGGCAATCTCCATGGCGCCTACCGCCTGGGCGGCCTGCGGTGCGACCAGACCGAGTGCCGTGCCGGCTGCGATACAGAGGAACACCCACAGGGTCAGGTAACGCTCGAAGAACCCCAGGGGCGCGCCTGCGGATTGCTTCAGGGTGGTGTCACACGCATTTGTCATCTTGGTTGCCTATCCTCGTCATTAGCGAATGGCCAAACATATTCGCTTTACTGTATATCTGCAAAATAATATATTCGCTCATGTGCATCCTTGACGGAAATCAACATGAGTCAGAAAAAGCGTGTCCTGTTCCTCTGCGTGGCCAACTCGTCGCGCTCGCAGATGGCCGAAGCGCTGCTGCGCCATACCGACTCCGAACATTTCGAAGCCTTCAGTGCGGGCACCGCGCCCACCGAGGTAGACCCACGCACCCGCGATGTGCTGGAGCACCTTGGCGTTTCCACCGCCGGGCTGTTCAGCAAATCCGTCGAGCAGGTGGCGGGCGAGCCGTTCGACTATGTGATCACGCTGTGTGACAAGTCGGCGCTGGAGTGCCTGGCGCTTCCCGGCACTGGCGAGTACATCGCCTGGAACTTCGCGGACCCGGCGACCAGCTCGCAGAAGGACGCCTATCGCAAGACCCTGCACGAGATCCACGAGCGGATAAAGATGTTCGTGCTGATCAAGAGCAAGCCAGCCAGTGCTGCCAACGACGACATGACCCCCACCGAGCTGTTCAAGTGCCTGGCCGATGAAACGCGCGCGCGTATCGCCATGCTGGTTACCCTTGAGCAGGAACTGTGTGTCTGCGAGCTGACTGCCGCGCTGGAAGAGGCGCAGCCGAAGATTTCCCGGCACCTGGCGTTATTGCGCAGCAGCGGTCTGCTGGAAGACCGCCGTAACGGGCAGTGGGTGTACTACCGCCTGCATCCGCAGTTGCCCGAGTGGGTCAGGGACGTGCTCAAGCGCACCCTGGACAGCAATGCCGAGTGGCTGCGCCCGGATGTGCAACGCCTCTGGCAGATGCGTGACCGCCCTGGGCGCAAGCCCGCCTGCGACTAAGCGGCGAGCCTCGTGAAGATCCTGTTCTGATCCCATTCCTGGAGCGATACCGTGCAAGACGATCTGCCCAACGCCGAGCTGCAACTGCTCGATCTGCCGACTGCGGCCAAGCTCACCCTCGAGTCAGCCTCGACCCACGCACCGCGCATCCTGCTGCTGTACGGCTCCACCCGCGAGAACTCCTTCAGCCGCCTGCTGACCGAGGAGGCCGCGCGCCTGTTGCAGCACTTTGGCGCGGAGACACGCATCTTCGACCCGCGCGGTCTGCCGCTGCCGGACGATGCCCCGGACAGTCATCCCAAGGTGCAGGAGCTGCGTGAGCTGATGCAGTGGTCGGAAGGCCAGGTGTGGTGCTCCCCCGAGCGCCACGGCGCGATGACTGCCGTGTTCAAGGCGCAGATCGACTGGGTGCCGCTGGCCATGGGCGCGGTTCGCCCGACTCAGGGCAAGACCCTGGCGGTGATGCAGGTATGCGGTGGTTCGCAGTCGTTCAACGTGGTCAATCAGCTGCGTGTGCTGGGGCGCTGGATGCGCATGTTCACCATCCCCAACCAGTCCTCGCTGCCCAAGGCTTTCATGGAGTTCGACGCAGAGGGCCGGATGAAACCGTCCTCGTTCTACGACCGCCTGGTGGACGTGATGGAGGAACTGGTCAAGTTCACCCTGCTGCTGCGCGATCGCTCCGACTACCTGGTCGACCGCTATTCCGAGCGCAAGGAGTCGGCCGAAGAACTGTCCAAGCGCGTCAATCAGCGCGCCATCTGAGCGAGGAAATTGCCCGCCATGACTCATCCCTACGACGTACTGAAGGTGCCCGGCCTGGCCGGCGCGCTGATCTTCACACCTTGCCCGGGCACCCGGGAAACCACGCTCGAACAGGCGCTGCTGGCTCTGCAGCAGGCCGGGGCTGCGGGCGTGATCACCCTGATGCCTCACAACGAACTGGCCGCCAACGGCGCCGAGCAAATTGCCCAGCAGTGCCAGGCCCTGGACCTGGCCTGGTATCACCTGCCGGTGGCCGACGAGCAGGTGCCGCTGGAAGAGTTCGGCGAAGGCTGGCGGGCATCGCGCCAGGCGATTCTCGAACACCTGCGTGGCGGCCGCGCGCTGGCTATTCACTGCAAGGGCGGCTCCGGGCGCACCGGCCTGATTGCCGCGCGCATCCTCATCGAAGCCGGCATCGCGCGCAGTCAGGCCATCGCCCTGGTGCAGGCATTGCGGCCCAAGGCCATTCAGCATCCCGCTCACGTCAACTGGATCAACCAGTTCGACGTGACCCACTGACAGAGGCATCGACATGACCATCAAAGTAGGCATCAACGGTTTTGGCCGCATCGGCCGTCTGGCCCTGCGCGCCGCCTGGAATTGGCCCGAACTGGAGTTCGTGCAGATCAATGACCCGGCAGGTGACGCCGCCACCCACGCGCACCTGCTCAACTTCGACTCGGTGCATGGCCGCTGGCAGCATGAGGCGAGCAGCGATGGCGAGTGTGTGGTGATCGATGGCAAGCGCATCAAGGTGAGCGCCAACAAGGCCATTGCCGACACCGACTGGAGTGGCTGCGACCTGGTGCTCGAGGCCAGCGGCAAGATGAAGACGGTCGCCGTGCTGCAGGGTTATCTGGACCAGGGCGTGAGGCGCGTGGTGGTCTGTGCGCCGGTCAAGGAGCAGGGCGCGCTGAATGTGGTGATGGGCGTCAACCAGCACCTGTTCGACCCGGCGCAGCATCGCATCGTCACCGCCGCCTCCTGCACCACCAACTGCCTGGCGCCGGTGGTCAAGGTGATCCACGAGGCGCTGGGCATTCGTCACGGCTCGATCACCACCATCCACGACCTGACCAACACCCAGAGCATCCTCGACCAACCGCACAAGGATCTGCGTCGCGCCCGCGCCTCGGGTATGAGCCTGATTCCGACCACCACCGGCTCGGCCACGGCGATTGCCGAGATCTTCCCGGAGCTGCGCGGCAAGCTCAACGGCCACGCCGTGCGCGTGCCGCTGGCCAACGCCTCGCTGACCGACTGCGTGTTTGAGGTCGAGCGCGCCACTACCGCCGAGGAAGTCAATGCGCTGCTTAAAGCGGCCGCCGATGGCCCGCTGAAGAACATCCTGGGTTACGAGGAGCGCCCGCTGGTGTCCATCGACTACCGCACCGATCCGCGCTCGTCCATCGTCGATGCGCTGTCGACCATGGTGGTGGCCGGCACCCAGGTGAAGATCTACGCCTGGTACGACAACGAGTGGGGCTATGCCAACCGCGCGGTGGAGCTGGCGCGCCTGGTCGGCCAGGCCGGCTGATTCGTAGGGTGCGCCGTGCGCACCAGCCAGCGCAGCGCATGGGAAGGACAGGTTTATGGGGCGTCTTTCCTGCTGCCTGGGACGAATCATCGGCTTGCCCGCATCCCTTCAGGGTGCACCATGGTGCGCGCGGCGCACCCTACGCTTGAGGCCAGCCCTCCGGCCGCTATAACGCCCGATCAGGAAATTACGCCATGCACGCCCTCGCACGACTCTCTCCGGAGATCCGTCAGTACCTCTTGGTAACCGGTAACTACTGGGCCTTTACTCTTACCGACGGCGCCCTGCGCATGCTGGTGGTGCTGCACTTTCACAGCCTCGGCTACACGCCGCTGCAGATCGCCGCGCTGTTTCTGTTCTACGAGATATTCGGCGTGGTCACCAACCTGGTGGGCGGTTACCTGGGCGCGCGGCTGGGGCTCAATCGCACCATGAACATCGGCCTGGGCATGCAGGTGCTGGCGCTGTTGATGCTCACCGTGCCGGCTGCCTGGTTGACTGTGCCCTGGGTCATGGGGGCGCAGGCGCTGTCCGGCATCGCCAAGGATCTGAACAAGATGAGCGCCAAGAGCTCGATCAAGCTCCTGGTGCCGGACACTCAGCAGGGCACGCTGTACAAGTGGGTGGCCATCCTCACCGGCTCGAAGAATGCGCTCAAGGGCGTGGGCTTTTTCCTCGGTGGCGCGCTGCTCGCCGTGCTTGGTTTTACCGGTGCGGTGCTGGCCATGGCCGCCGCGCTGGCGCTGATCTGGCTGGCCAGCCTGGTGCTGCTGAAGAAGGATCTGGGCAAGGCCAAGGCCAAGCCGAAATTCCGCGACATGCTGTCCAAGAGCCGGGCGATCAACATTCTTTCGGCTGCTCGCCTGTTTCTCTTCGGTGCGCGTGACGTCTGGTTCGTGGTGGCGCTGCCGGTGTACTTGAGCACCGTGTTCGGCTGGGATTTCTGGCTGGTGGGCGGCTTTCTCGCCAGCTGGGTGATCGGCTACGGCATCGTGCAATCGCTTGCCCCGCGCATCACCGGCAAGCAAAGCGGGCATGTGCCGGACTGCCGCGCCGCATTCCTCTGGGCGGCGTCGCTGGCGGGGCTGCCGGCGCTGATAGCCTTGGGCCTGGGCGCCGGCTGGTCGGCGCAGGTGGTCTTGCTCGGCGGGCTGATGCTGTTCGGCGTGCTGTTCGCGGTGAACTCCTCGCTGCACAGCTACCTGATCGTCAGCTACGCCAAGGAGGACGGCGTATCGCTGGACGTAGGCTTCTACTACATGTCCAACGCACTGGGGCGGCTGATCGGCACCTTGCTCTCGGGCTGGGTCTTCCAGGCTTATGGGCTGGAGGCCTGCCTGTGGGTGTCCAGTGCGTTCGTACTGGCCGCTGCGCTGATTTCCATTGCCTTGCCCAGACACCGCGATGCCGCTCGGCAGGCCTGAGGTCATTGAAATGGCAAGGTGGACTTGAATAAGGCTGGCGCAGAACCTGCATCTACGCCTCATCCGCCGGATTTCCGTCACCGGCGAGGAGGATCGATTCATGCGTAACCTGCTTCTACTGGTGGCGCTGCTGGGCCTGACCGGGTGCATGAAGGTCAGCGATCTGGCCAGCGGCGCCGAGTACCACCTGGGCGATGCCGGGTTTCTCGACCACGGCCGTACCGAGCGCATGGCCTCGCGGCGCCTGCAGCAGGACTCCTTCATCTACATCGCCCAGGGCCACTTCGTGCCGCCAGGCCACGGCTACCCGCGTCCCAATGTGGTGGCCGAGGAGGCGTTCAAGGGCTTTGTCGAATATTTCCCGCTGGTGCGCCGCGCACGTCAGCCGGCAGGCCTGGATGAAGCCATGGCCGAGGCGCGCGGGGCTGGCGCACATTATCTGTTGTATGCGCGTTTCGCCTACAGCGATGACCGCATCGGCACCCTGGAGGAGTGGGAGGATCAGGAGGCTGTGGATCGCCTCGGCACCGACCGGGCATCGATCCAGCTGATGCTGATCGAAACCAATACTCGCTTCCTGGTCGACACCGCGCGGATTCGCAGCCGTGGCGGATTCCTGACGTTTTACGACGCCCAGCCGCAGGACCTGATCGGCCCGCCGCTGCACGACTATGCGCGCAGCCTGCTGGGGGTTGGCCGCTAAGACTAGGGGCAATCCGCGCGCCGCTCTTGTGGGAGGGGCTTTAGCCGCGACAGGTGCCACGGTGTATCCTCTTCAGTCCCCGGCAAAATATGGGCGAGGAGAGAGCATGAGCGATCCAGGCAAGGCCGGCGACCTGCTGGCGCAGATCCCCAAGGGCGAAGGCAAGGGCCTGCCACCTGTGCACCTGTGGAACCCCGATTTCTGTGGCGATATCGACATGCGTATCGCCCGCGATGGCACCTGGTATTACCTGGGCACGCCTATCGGCCGCAAACCCATGGTGCGGTTGTTCTCCACCATCATCCGCCGCGACGGTGACGACTATTTCCTGATCACGCCGGTGGAGAAGGTGGGCATCAAGGTAGACGACGCGCCTTTCGTTGCCGTGACCCTGCAGGTGGAAGGTGAGGGCGAAGCGCAGGTGCTGCGCTTTACCACCAACGTCGAGGACGAGGTCGTGGCCGGCCTCGAGCACCCGATTCGGGTGGAGATCGACCCTGCGACACTCGAACCCTCGCCCTATATTCTGGTGCGGCGTAACCTCGAAGCGCTGATTCATCGCAACGTGTTCTACCAACTGGTGGAACTGGCGGTGGAGCGCGAAGTGGACGGCAAGCCTTGGCTGGGGGTGTGGAGTGCCGGGCAGTTCTATCCCATCGGGCCGACCCCGGTCTGAGTGGGCAATTCGGGATAAGCGCCGGTGCGCGCAGCGCACCCTGCGGGTTTGACAGGAGACGCAGATGGATGAGCATCGCATCGAAACCGAACGTCTGACGTTGCGCCCACCGCAGCCGGAGGATGCTGCCGAGGTGCAACGTCTGGCTGGTGATTTTCGTATTGCCGATGTCACCAGCAGCATTCCCCATCCTTATCCGCCCGAGCTGGCGCAGCAGTGGATAGAGCGCTGCGCGCAGGATTGGGCCAGTGGCACGGCGGCCAACTTCATCATCATCGAGTCGGCCAGCGGCAAGCTGGTCGGCAGCATGGCGCTCAAGGACATCGGCCGCGGCGAGGCCGAGGTTGGCTATTGGATCGGCGTGCCTTACTGGAGCCGTGGCTACGCCAGCGAAGCCTGCAATGCCCTGGTGGATTTCGCCTTTCAGCAACTGCGTCTGCGTCGCCTGCACGCCAGCCACCTGGCGCGCAATCCGCAATCTGGCCGAGTGCTGTTCAAGGCCGGCTTTCGCCATCTGGGCCTGGGCCACAGCCAGTGCGGCTGCCAGGGCAAGCTGGAGCCGGTCGAACTCTACGAGCGAGTTTCTGGCGAGTGACCTGAGCGGCCCTCAACGCACCCGATCGCGACTCTGTACCGCCAGGTCCAGCGCCTTCTGCATATCCAGCCGCGCCGAGCGACCCACGTCCTTGTCGCTCATCTTGTAGTTGCGCTCCGATGGCAGGATCGGCGCGGTCAGGTCTTCGGCGTCCATCGGTTCGAAGTCGTAATCACCGCCGATGGTCATGGCGCTGCGCCGTAGCAGCATGCGCACCTGTTCCGGCTGCAGACGCGGATTGATCGACAGCATGGCGGCGACCACACCGGTGACCAGGGGCGTGGCGTAGGAGGTACCGCAATGCACGTCGCCGGACGCATCGACCTCACGGGTTGAAGCGCGGGCACAGGCCGCGGCGGTGATGTCGACGCGCATGTCGATGTTCGACGAGTTGCGTTTGACCACGTAGCTCGGGTCGTCGATATCGACCTCCTTTTCCTTGTTGCGCTGATGCCCGCCGACCACCAGCAATTGCTCGGTGATGAAGGAGGAGGGCAGGCGGTACTCGTCCCGACCGGAGAAGGACGAACCGTTGCCGGCGGAGTTGATCACCAGCACGTCCGGGTGTTCCTCGCGCAGCCAGAGGAAGAACTCCTCCAGCAGCTCTTCGTAGCCGCTCATGGCGATGCCGGAGCGCACCAGCGAATCGATCTCGTCGCCTTCGACGTTGCGCGTGCCGACGCGGTGGATGCCCCAGCTCCAGTTGAGTACGCGCACGCCGTCTTCCACCAGGTTCACCGAGGCTGCGATGTTGGCGGTGATGCCGGCGTCCGAGTTGCGCTCGACGATGACTTCGAAGCCCTGGCTGGCCTTGTCCAACCCGCGTAGGAAACCGGTGTTGCCGCCCTTGTCCCAGTGCGCGGCGAGAATCCCGGCCACGGTGCTGCCGTGGTTGTCCGGCTCGTCGGCATCACGCGCATAGACGCAGGTGCGCGGTTTGCCATCGGGGCAGGCGCCGAGGTAATCGGCGAAGTCGGGCGAATCGAAATCGACATTGCGCTCGATCACGCCGACGCGGATCGGTTCGGCCTCTATGGGCGTCTCGCCCGCCGGGATGCGTCGCTGGTAATAGTTCACCGCATCCATGAAGCGGTTCGCCGCCCATTCTTCGGAGTTCTTTTCCGGTTTGCGTGCTGGCTGGCGCGAGGCTTCGCGCTCTTCGCCGCGCTCCGGTGCGCTTTCTTCCACCACCACGGCATCGACGCTGGTTTCGTTGCCGATGCGCAGCACCAGCGCATCGCGCTCGGTCAGGTTCTTCACCGGCAGGCGCAGTTGGTAGACGTTCAGCGATGGGATGGCGCCGACCACCTTGGCGTTGTACTTCTTCGCCAGGCGCCTGGCCTCGTCGAGGCCGTCGTGGCTTTCCTCGATCAGCAGACTGACCAGATCGACATAGGTGGTCAGGCCATCCATGTTCTTCGCCACTTCATCCGGGCCGGCAGCGAGCACATGGCTGCGATGCAGCGACAGCCACACTGGATTGCTGACGCGCGAGCCGTCCTCCAGCCACAGCGGCGCGCTGCGGTGTTCGGTGCTGTTCAACTGTAGGCGCAGGCCATCGCCAGTGCGCTTGACCGCTGAAGCGGGCAGGGTGTCGTCGCCGAGTCGCAGCCTGGGCAACTTCGCGCCAAGGCCACGCACCTGCATGCACCATTCCTGCTTTTCACTGGCGAGCAAGTCGCCGCAGCGCTGCAGGCTCTGGATGCGCAGCGGTTCCTGCGCGCTGGCAAGAGGGCTCAGCACGGCCATGACGAAAGCGGAGAGAAGAGCGCGGTTGGGCAGCATGGGGCAGGGTTTCCGTGACGATTGTCCTGCTTTTCCGACTGCCTTCGCCGCGCTTTGTTCAGGTTGGGAGGAAAGTGGCTGGTTCGCTCAGGCCACTGGAATCGCCGGATCGGCGGCTGCCAGGGCGATGGCGCGATCAGCGACCGGCGGGTAGATCCACAGGCTGTTGATCTGCTGCTTCAGCGTCTTGGCTTCACTGCCGATCAGTTTTACCTGGCGATCCCAGCCTTCGCTGTACACCGCACCCCAGGCACCGAGATCGAGGCAGGTCACGTACTTGGGCTGGCTGTAGGGCGTCGTCGCTACCCCGATCAATTCGGCTGCTGTGTTGTTGCCGGCGTGGCGACCCAAGGCGATGGCGTGCTGGCAGGACATCACGCTGAAGTTGCCGACATCGTCCGTTGCGGCGCGGGCGGTATCGCCTGCTGCGAAGATTGCAGGTTGACCCTGGACCTTGAGCTGGCTGTCGACCTGCAGTCGGCCTTGATGATCGCGTGGAGCACTGATCTGCTCGGTCAGTGCGCTGGCGCGAAAACCCACGGTCCAGATCACGGTATTGGAGGCGATACGCTGGCCGTCATCCAGGGTCACGCCATCGGTATCGACCGCCACCACCATGCGTCCCAGGCACCATTCGATTCCCAGTTCCCGCGACGCTTCGCTGATCGCTGGACGAATACCATCACCCAGCGCGGCGGCAATCTCTTCGCCACGATCGACCACTACCACGCGAATGGCGGCGTCATCGCCGAGCAGGGCGCGCAAGCGTGCCGGCATTTCCGTCGCGGTCTCGATGCCGGTAAAGCCGCCGCCGGCGACCACCACGGTATTGCGTGCGGTGCTTGGCGGACGCTCTGCCAGGCTCGCCAGGTGCTGCTCCAGGCGCACCGCCTGCTCGATTTCATCGACGTCGAACAAATGCGCCTCCATGCCCTCCAGCGCTGGGCGCATCAGGCGGCTACCCGAGGCCAGCACCAAGCGGTCGTAGCTCAGGCTCCCCGGCTTTCCGGCGGCGTCGCGATAGCTGACCTGCTGACGCGATGCATCGATACCCTCGGCCGTGCCCTGGACGAATTCCACACCCACGGCTGCCAGCAGCTCGGTGAGAGGCGCTTTCATGCTTTGCACATTCGGCTCGTAGAAGCGCGGTCGAATGCGCAGCTCCGGCTGGGGGGCGAGCATGGTCACGCCGATATCCGTTCGTCCGTGTTGATCGAGCAGGCGCATGGCACTGAGGGCGCTCCATACCCCGGCAAAACCACCACCGACAATCAGAATGCGTTGTTTCATCTGGTACTCCTGGCTTTGGCTCGTTTCGTTTGACGGAGCCATGCTAGGAGAGGAGCATTTCGGCAGATACGACATATACCCCCGAAATCATGCCAACTCGCCCGCGTACCGTTCTCTTCCTCGCCTACCCGCAAGTGGGTCTGCTCGATCTTACCGGCGCGCAGACGGTGTTCTGGGCGGCCACCAAGGCCATGCACGAACGCGGTTTGCCGGGTTACGAGCGCCTCACTGTCAGCCTTGCGGGCGGTTTGGTGGGCACTGCCGAAGGCCTGGTGGTGGATACCCAGCCGCTGGCAGAGGTACAACTGGCGCAGGTCGATACGCTGATCGTGCCGGGCGCGCCGGAAATCGAGCGGGCGGTGGCCGAATCGGCCGAACTGATCGCCTGGATCGCCAGCAACGCACGTCGAGTGCGGCGCACGGCCTCCGTATGCAGTGGCACCTTTCTGCTGGCTCATGCGGGTTTGCTCGAGGGTAAGCGCGCGGCGACGCATTGGGCGATGTGCGACATGCTCAAGGCGCGTTTCCCGGCCATCGAAGTGGACAACGACGCCATCTTTATCGAGCAGGGCGCAGTGTGGACCTCTGCGGGTGTCAGTGCCGGTATCGACCTCGCCTTGGCACTGGTCGAGGCCGATTGCGGGCGAGAGGTGGCCATGCAGGTGGCGCGTGAGCTGGTGGTCTTTCTCAAGCGTCCTGGCGGGCAGGCGCAGTTCAGCGAGCTGTTGCAGGCACAGGCCAAGGACACCTCGACCTTCGATGAGCTGCACCGCTGGTTGGGCGATCACCTGAGCAGCCCGGAGCTGAATGTCGAGACCATGGCCGAGCGCTGCCACATGAGCCCGCGGCATTTCTCCCGCCTGTACAAACAGAAGACCGGGCGCACGCCGGCCAAGGCAGTGGAAATTTTCCGCCTCGAAGCCGCGCGCAGGTTGCTGGAGGACTCCACCCGCAATATCGATGTTATCGCCAGGCAATGCGGCTTCGGTGACGAAGAGCGAATGCGTGCGACATTCCAACGTCATTTAGCGATTTCGCCGCGGGATTATCGAAGACGCTTCTCGCGCTGAAGGCTCTGCGCCGAAGGGGGATGGCATCGGCTCGGCAGAATCTGGTTATAGTATTACGTTCTCTTCAAGCCCCATTCGAAGCCTTCCATGTCCTCCAATCGTCTGCTCTCGATCGACGCCCTGCGCGGTTTGGTCATCCTCTTCATGTTGCTCGATCACGTTCGCGAAACCTTCTACCTGCACCAGCAGGTCGGCGACCCGATGGACGTGACCGCTACTGAGCCTGCGCTGTTCTTCAGCCGTACCCTGGCGCACCTGTGCGCGCCGGTGTTCATCCTGCTCACCGGGCTTTCGGCGTTTCTCTATGGCGAGAAGCAGATGAGCCGGACGGCGACCAGCGCCTTCCTGTTCAAGCGCGGGCTGTTTCTGGTGGTGCTGGAGTTCACCCTGGTCAACTTCGCCTGGACCTTCCAGTTCCCGCCCACGGTGATCTACCTGCAGGTGATCTGGGCCATCGGCCTGAGCATGCTGACGCTCTCCGTGCTGCTGTGGCTGCCGCGAACGCTGCTGGCCGTGCTGGGCCTGGCGCTGGTGGCGGGGCACAACCTGCTCGATGGGTTGCACTTTGGCCCGGAGTCGGCGCTGCACATTCCCTGGGCGATCCTGCATGACCGCGGCTGGATCGGGTTTTCCGACACGCTGCGCCTGCGCACGTCGTACCCGGTGCTGCCGTGGATCGGAGTGATTGCCCTAGGCTATGTGATCGGCCCGTGGTTCCGCTGGTCCAGCGCGCCCGAGCAGCGTCTGCAATGGTTGCGTCGCGCCGGTTTCGCTGCGCTGGCGCTGTTCGTGATGCTGCGCCTGCTCAACGGCTATGGCGAGAAACCCTGGGCCGTGGAAGAAACCGCACTGCAAACGCTGATGGGCCTGTTCAACATCACCAAATACCCGCCGTCGCTGTTGTTCCTGGCGCTGACGCTGGGCGTCGGCCTGTTGCTGCTGGCCTACTTCGAGCGCCGCAACGATGGGCGCATGGTGCGCACGCTGGCTGTGTTCGGCAGCGCGCCGATGTTCTTCTACCTGCTGCACCTGTACGTGCTGAAGCTGCTCTACATCGCCGCCTTCGCCATCTGGGGCGCGAACCAGGGGCATTACTTCGGCTTCGACTCGATGGGCTGGATCTGGGCTGCGACCGTGCTGCTGGCGCTGCTGCTGTTTGCGCCCACGCAGTGGTTCGCTCTGCTCAAGGCGCGGCGCCGCGACATTCGCTGGTTGAAGTACCTCTGAGAGCCTTTGACGTAGGGTGCGCCGTGCGCACCAACTGGCACCTCGAAAATATCCAGTGCGCACGGCGCACCCTACGTTCGCTCGGCATTGGCACGATGTCGTGCGCTGTAGGAGCCCGCTTGCGGGCGATGGTTGGCTGACGCGATCGCCGGCAAGCCGGCTCCTACAGGTCGAGTTGCGGAGTCTTTCCGAGTGGCTCCGGCGTTACAGCTTCATGTTCACCGACAGATAGGCCGAGCGACCTGGGGCAGGGGAGAACATCGGTTGTTCGTCGCCAGCGGCCCAGAAGAAGTTGTCGAACCATACGTACTCGTAGTCGCGGTCGGTCAGGTTCTTCATCTGCAGGTCGAGGCTGGTGGTGGCCGATACCTGATAGCGCACGTTGGCATCGAGCACCGCGAAGCCGCCGTACTTGCCTTGCTGGTTCAGCTCGTCGATGTAGTAGTCGCCCTGGGCGCGGGCCGACAGGCCGAAGCGCCAGGCGTCGTTGAACTGGTAATCGACCCCGGCATTGCTGATGTAGCGCGGCGTGGAGAACACCTCCTTGCCCGCCAGCGACTGCCCACCAGCGGTGAACGCGCTGACCACCTTGGCTTCCTGGATGGCGTGCGAGCCCCACACCGTCCACTGATCGTTCAGCTGTGCGGTGAGCTGCATGTCGATGCCGCGACGCTTGGTTTCACCCAGGCCGACGGTGGTGCCGGTGCTCGGCATGTTGGCCACTTCATCGGTAGCTTCCTGTTGCCACACGGCGATGCGCGCTTCCGAGCCGGCGAAGGGTTTGAACTTCACCCCCACTTCCTTGCCGGTGTTGATCGACGGTTTGTACGAAGCCTGGCCGGCGGTCATGTAGGCCGGTGCGGTGGACCCGGTGAGGATCTGGAAGGTGCGCCCCCAGTTGGCGTAGACGTTGATGTCCGGGGTGATGCTGTACACCACGCTGAGCTTGGGCTGTTCGATCCAGCCGTAGTCCTGCAGCTCGGCCTTCTCGCCGTTCATCAGCTCGGTATTACCGGAGAACTTGTCGACGCGGTACGCCGGGATGATCTTGAGCTGCTCGATGGGCTGGATGATCGCCTGGGCATAGGCGCCGGTGTTGTACAGCGTGTAGCTGTGGTCGTTTTGCGTGCGGGCCGGCGGCGCGTCGAAATCGGTGGGAATGCCGAAGTTGTAGCGGTAGCGGCGGTATTCGTTGTTCTGCTGCTCGTAGTTGATGCCGCCGTCGAGGGTCAGCATCTCGTGGGCGCGCCAGGTCAGGTTGCTCAGCACGCCAGTCTGGCGCTCTTCCCACTGGCGGCGCTGACGCGGGGCATTGCCGACCGGATAGCTGGTGAAAGTCACGGTGCGGTCATCGTCGTAGCTGTTGTAGTACAGCTTGTTGCTCAGGCTCAGGTCGTCGCTGAGCTGGAAGTCGGCATGCGCGCTGAGGTGCTTCATGTCGCGGTCGTCGCCATCGTTGGCATTCTTCTCCGGCGACTGCGAGCGGCTCGCGGCCAGCTCTTGCGCGGTGAGAAAACCCGGCTCCTCTGCCTGGTGGTGGTAGAGGCGGGCGATCACGCCGAGCTTCATGGTCTGCTCGTCATCGGTGACGAACCATTTGCCGCCCAGGGAATATTTGTTGGAGTTGCTGTGGTCGCGGAAACCGTCGGAATCCTGCTTGGCCAGAAAGTAGTTCTGCGCGAAGTTGCCTTCCTCGTGGCCGACGGCCAGCTGGAATTCGCGGGTGTTGAAGCTGCCGTAGGTCAGGCGGCCGTCGGTGTAGTTGCCGCCCTGACGGGTGGCGAAATTGATGTTGCCGCCGATGTTGTGCAGGCCGTAGCGCGGGTCATTGGTGCCGCGCACCACCTCGATGTAGTCGATGTCCAGCGGGAAGATCATGTCGATGAAGCGTTGGTTGCCGCTGTTGACGTTGCTCGGCACGCCGTCGATCAGCGTCTTGATGCCATTGATGTAGCCCTCGCCGTTGAAGGCGCGGAAGGTCACCTTGCCGGATTCGGCGCCCATGCGCGTCTCGGTCAGCTGGATGCCGGGCATCTGGCCTACCAGCTCCCAGCTGTTCATCACGTTCTTATCCTCGATCTTGTCACTGCCCATGATGTCGACCGAGCTCAGGATGCTATCGGTGCGCAGCGTGCCGCTGGCCTCGGGGGTGACGTAGACCGAGCCGAGCGAAACGGTGGAGTTGCCGGATGAGGCAGCGTGAATCTGAGTCGTGACCAGGGCGGTCATGACGGCGAGGGAGGCCGAAGTGGCTTTCATGGGTATTCCTAGCGTTGCGTTTTCTAAGTGAGGGGAGGGTGTTGCGCTGGTTTGCTGCGCGGGCTGGCGAGTCTCCTGGCGGCAGCGGGTTGTCCGGTCGGACGAATTATCTTCAGTTCAGACGTTATATCATAACAATTCTGGTGCGCTCGACCAGTTCGAAATCAAGCCACAGGGGCCGCAAAGGCTCTGGCTAGAGCCGTCTCAGATTGAGCAGTCGGCGCAACGGCCGATGCACAGTGGCCTGACCTGCACGAACGATTAGACGCCGGCCAGCTAATGGCGTATCAATATCAGGCGTCTTCCGCGTTTCTATCCAAACAGAATCACTATGCAGCCCCTGTGTTCGGTCAATGCGCCCAGCAGTGCCAATGATGAGCGGCTCGATGGCTTAGTGCGCCTGCTTGGCCGGTATTTCGACTCGGCCGCCGTGCTGGTTTCCGGTGCCGGCTTTGCGCGCCATATTTGGGCCAGCCCTGGCCTGAGCGATGTGGCGAAGATCATCGGCATCAGCGAAACCACGCCCACCACGCTCGTCTGGCCACTACAGGCGCAAACAGGCGCCCGGCTCGGCACGCTGTACCTGCATTTCGACCGGCCACATACACTCGACGCCAAACAGCGCGAAGCTCTGCTGGATTTCGCCGCCCTGGCCCTCGATCTACTGGCACGCGAGACCGACGAAGCCCTGCAGCGTCATGAGATCGCCGCCCTGCGCGATAGTGAACGACGCATGGCGCTGGCCATCGCCGGTAGTGGCACCGGTATCTGGGACCGTGACATCAGCAGCGGCGAGATTTACTACTCCAGCAGTTGGAAGGCGCTGCTCGGCTATGCCGACCACGAAATCGGCAATCGCATCGAAGAGAGCTATACCCGCGTACATCCAGCCGATCTCGACTACGTGCGCGCGACCATCCAGGCACACCTGGATCAGCGTACCGATGCCTATGAGGTGGAGCACCGTCTGCGTTGCCGCAACGGCCAGTACAAATGGGTGTGCAGCCGCGGCAAGGTGGTCGAGCGCGACAAGCATGGCAAACCGCTGCGAATGATCGGCACCACCACCGACATCACTGCCATGCGCCGCCTGTCCGAGCAGGTACAGCAGACCGCCACCCTGATGACCGACCTGACCAATGAAATCCCCGGCATGGTCTTCCAGGTCCGCCGGCAGAGCGATGGCAAGTACGCCGTTACCTACGCCAGCGCCGGCGCGCAAGCCATCTGTGGCCTCAGCGCCATGCAACTGATGCAGGACGCTGAGGCGCTGACCGCCATCGTTCACCCGGATGACCGCATGGTCTTCATCGATTCCCTGCAGCTATCGGCCGAGGAGTTGACGGACTGGTATCTGGAGTTTCGCGTGCAGGTGCCGGGGCGTGAAGTCGCCTGGTGCCAGGGTGAAGCCTGCCCGCGCCGCGAAGCAGACGGCAGCGTGATCTGGCATGGCTTCATGACTGATGTGACCGAACGCAAGCAGATCGAGGCCGAGCTCCAGGCCTTCGCCACAACCGACTTCCTCACCCAGCTCGCCAACCGCAGGCACTTCATGTGTCAGCTCGAGGCAGAGCTGGCGCGCCTGCAACGCAGCCCTGAACAGAGTGCGGCGATCCTGATGTTCGACCTGGACTACTTCAAGACCATCAACGACCGTTGGGGCCACGATGTCGGCGACCAGGCGCTGCGCCATTTCGCGGGAATTCTAAGCAGCCAGCTGCGCAAGGCCGACACAGCCGGGCGACTGGGTGGCGAAGAGTTCGCCGTGGTGCTCAGCGATGCGAGTCTGGACAAGGCCATGCACTTCGCCACGCGCATCCAGAGCGAACTGGCCAGGGCGCCGATCCTGCATGCTGGGGAGCCGATCTTCCTCGCCGTCAGCGTCGGCATCTCATCGCTCAACGCCAGCGATGCCAGCGTCGAGGCGGCCCTGTCGCGCAGCGATATCGCCCTGTACTGCGCCAAGCGCGGCGGACGAAATCGCATCGAGCATCATTGACGGCAGGCTGGCTCAGGCCGCCAGCAACGCCTGGCTGATGGCCTCGTTGAAGGCAGGAATATCGTCGGGGTTGCGCGAGGTGATCAGCGTCCAGTTCTGCCCTGGGCAAACTTGCACCTCGGCGTCTACCCAGCTCGCACCGGCGTTGGCCAGATCCAGGCGCACGCTGGCATACGACGTCAGCACCATGCCCGGCACCACGCCAGCATCGATCAGCAGCCAGGGGCCATGGCAGATCGCCGCGACCGTCTTGCCGGCGTCACGAAACTCCCGCACCAGGCGCTGCGCGTCCTCATCCTGGCGCAGGTTGTCGGCGTTCACCGTACCGCCGGGGATCACCAGCAGATCGTAGTCCGCCGCGCCCACTCCCTTGAGCTGGGTGTCGGATTGCACGCTGACGTCCTTCTTGCTGTCCTTCAGCCAGGTTTCGGCCTCGCCGCCCTTGACGCTGGCGTGAGTGACGCTGGCGCCCTGATCCTTCAACGCCTGCATCGGCTTGAGCAGCTCGTCGCGCTCGATGCCCGTGTTGGCGGTGATGAACAGCACCTTCTTGCCTTGCAGATTCGAACTCATGATCGATACCTCCGCTGATGCGCCGCACGGGGCGCAGTGAATGGTCGCGTTGGCGAACGCGGCATGTATCAGGATTGAAAGGTGCAAGAAGCAGAAGTTCGACTTGATTGGCGGGCGATGGCTGCCATCAGGCCCGTCTCGGCCGGCTCACAGATTCGCCGAGGGCAACTGCAACCAGACCGAGAACACGCCAAGCACACTCCAGAAAACGATGAACAGCCAGGGCGAGCGCAGAAAGAACAACAGCGATTTATAGGTGCTCTCCCGGCTGGCCTCCTTCTCGCTGAACAGTGGTGAGTCGTCATAGGCATGGCCGAACTCGGGATCGCTGCGCAGCAGCTGCTCCTGCTTGTAGTGCCAGTGCTCGATGATCGTCGCGGAGGCCCTGATCCCCGGCCAGGCGTGTAGTGAACTGATGATGCCCAGCAGCGTGAACAGCGCCGGAACCACCAGAGTGAATAGCGCCCCCCAGTTTTCATTCAGGTTGGCCATGGACGATGCATAGGCGATCACCAGAAACGACTGCGCCGTTAGATACGAGTTGGTGCGCCCGGCCAGCAGGCTGGTTTCGTACTGAATTTCCCGCCGATAGAAATCGAGCCGCTCCTTCGGTGTGCCGAATATCAGCAACTCCGCCTGCTGCTCACTATGCAGATCGTGTAATTCGGAGGTAATGATTCGGGCGCGTTTCATGGGCTGTGCTCGACTGTCAGTTGGGCCTGCCCGGCAGACGAGCAGCCGCGTGGGGGGCTGACGAGTTAGACCGCGAGCCCTCCAGTCATTCACTGTTTTTATCGGGCCGGCATGCCACGCACGCAGCGTGACAGCCCAGCCGCCACCATGGCGTACGCCACCTCAGAGCTGAACTGCCGCACAGCGATAGTGGGCTTTACCGCGCCGAGCGCAGCGGGCGCAATCGCATCGAGCATTGTTGGCGGGGCAGGCTTGATCACCTGCCAGAGACACGCGTCACAGCTAGCGCCGGCCGCGTAAAAACGGCGGGCAGTTGCGCTGGACGCATGGCGCCATGCTGACTAACGTGGTTGCCCCATTCGAACCACCACAGGAAATCGTCATATGGACGTGCAATGCAATTCCCTTGAAGAGGTGCGCGAGCGCATCGACCAGATCGACCGCGCCATGGTCGACCTCATCGCTCAACGCGGCGGTTTCGTCGCCCAGGCGGCGCGCTTCAAGAAAGACAGTGCAGACGTTCGAGCCCCTGCGCGCGTCGAGCAGGTCATCGCCAAGGTGCGCGCACTGGCCGATGAGCGTGGCGCCTCGGCAGCGGTTGTGGAGCAGGTTTACCGCGCGATGATCGCCGCATTCATCGAGGAAGAACTGCGTACCCATGCCGCCTTGAGCGCAGATGCCTGAACGGCAACAGCCCTGACGTTGAGCCTAACGCTGGCTCAGCGTCGCCACCGATACGCCGGAGGCCACGAAGGTCATCCCGGCGCCCAGGTTCAACCCCTTCACCACCCGCGGCCGCGCCTGCAGATAGCGCGACAGCGAGGTAGCGAACACGCCCATCAGCGCGAAGCCTACTGCCGTCAGCACTGCGAACCACAGGCCGTAAACCAGCATCTGCGTGCTCACCGAGCCGCGCTGCGGATCGACGAACTGCGGGATGAACGCCAGCACGAAAAAGCCCGGCTTGGGGTTGAGTGCGGCAGACAGAAAACCGGTGAGAAAGATGCTCGGCAGCGACTGCCGGGTGACGGAGCGAAAGCTGATCAGATTGCGCGTGCGCAGCACCTTGATGCCCAGCCAGAGCAGATAACCAGCGCCGATGCACTTGATCAGCCAGAACGCCAGCTCCGAGGTCTGCATCAGCAACGTCAGCCCCAGCGACGCCGCCAACACGTGAAACAGAATCCCGGTGCCCGACGCCATACCTGAAACGATGGCGGCCAAGCGGCCCTGGCCGAGCCCGCGCGCCACCGCCAGCAGATTGTCAGGGCCGGGAGCCAGCACCAGCAGAATGCAGGCGCCCGTATAAGCCAGCCAGGTATCGATAGGGAACATGCACACCTCCATGCCGAAATGAACGAGGGCTCCGCCCCCAGGGACGGCCGACACTAACGCAGCGTAATTGGCCGGTGCAAACCATCGCGGCCGGAAATGCGACACAACTGCCGAACGGTAAATACAGAGGGATACCACTCGCTGCATATGAACGAAAGGCCTCTCTGTAGCAAGTGACGACTCAAATACAGGCCTCCAGCCTAAAGCCGTCACTCCGTGCGCCTGGCCTGATGTTCACCGCCAAGCGGTGAACATTGGTGCTGATGGATGCGGATGGGGAACCCCAGCTTTCGACTATGGCGCTACCGTGCTTTGAATACTCGTTTATCACGCCCTGTCACGGGATTGACCGTGCAGCTTGGGGAGGTCAGGACAAGTTTGTTAGTGGCTGCTATCGGCCGACTCTGTTGAAAAAGTAGCTGTCACCCCATGCCGTTGGCAAAATTGCTCTGTCAGCGAGCGTGGGGGCAAACAGCATGATGGGACAGTTACCGGGAGGACAGCATCGCCTGTTCTACTCGTTCAACCTGGAATATCACGTCCCAGCCCAGCATCTCCTGCGTAGCATCGATCAGTGCCTGGATCTCAGTGATCTGCGCGCCTACCTGGCGGATTTCTACAGCCCCATCGGGCGACCCTCGATTGACCCGGAATTAATGGTGCGCATGCTGGTCGTTGGCTACTGCTATGGCATCCGTTCCGAGCGGCGATTGTGCGAAGAGGTGCACCTGAACTTGGCCTATCGCTGGTTCTGCCGGTTGGGTCTGGAAGACGAAGTACCCAATCACTCCACCTTCTCAAAGAATCGCCATGGACGTTTCCGCGACAGCGATCTGTTCCGCTGGTTGTTCAATGAAGTGCTGCGCCGCTGCATGGCGACCGGACTGGTCAAAGGCGAAGGCTTCGCTGTGGACGCCAGCATCATCAAGGCCGACGCTAGCCGCCAACGTGGCGTGGCGGGTGATGAGGTCGATTGGAACGATCCAAAGCTCAGCAGCCGCGCAGTGCGCGAGTACCTCGAAGCCCTTGATGAAGAGGCGCTGACAGAAACTCTTCCCAAGAAAATTTCGCTCACCGATCCTCTGTCCCGTTGGACAGCAGCGCCAGGTGGGCCGGCCTTTTTTGCCTACTCCACGAATTACCTGACCGACACTGAGCACGGTGTGATCATGGACGTGGAAGCTACCCCGGCGCACCGTACCGCCGAAGTCGATTCGACCAGGACGATGGTCGAACGTGTCGAAGCGCAGTTCGATCTCACACCGGAACGCCTTATCGGCGATACCGCTTATGGCACCGCCCCGATGCTGGCCTGGATGGTCGAAGAAAAGGACATCGAGCCGCATGTGCCGGTGTGGGACAAGACCGAGCGCAAGGACGACAGCCTCTCCAGTAACGACTTTCACTGGAATCAGGAAGCCAATGAATACCGCTGCCCAGCCGGTAAACCACTACGCAGTGAATGGCGCGCCTTCACCCATAAAAGATCGCGGGTGACCAAGGCCAACACCATCATTTATCGCTCCAGCCAAACCGACTGCGCCACCTGCCCGTTGAAAGCGAAATGCTGTCCCAACACGCCAAATCGGAAGATCGTCCGCAGCATCCATGAGGCTGCCCGCGACGTGGCTCGACGCATCGCCAAGACACCGGAGTACCTCGTCTCTCGCTGCGAACGAAAGAAGGTGGAGATGCTTTTCGCCCACCTCAAACGGATCATGAAACTCGACCGTTTACGACTGCGTGGCCTGACAGGTGCCACTGACGAATTCACTTTGGCGGCGACGGTGCAGAACCTGCGACGCATGGCCAAGCTTTTGCCTCAAGGGCCACCATTAACGGGATAGGTACGCCTGCTGCAAGCAGAAACCCTCAAATTAACCCCCAAACCTGAGCAAGGACGCTCAGCGAAACGCCGGAAGACAACTTGAAGTGGCTTGCAGCCACTTCGACAGCAGGCACACTTGATCGGCAGGCTGCCGCTGAAGCTACTTTTTCAACAGAATCGGCCGAAAGTAGTCTGATCACGACACAGTCTTCATAGCTCCAGTTCACGTGGAATACAGCTCAGCCCTTGCATTACTCGCTGGCGAGCCGCGCACAAATCATCGGTGCTGCGGCATGCAGGCAGGAGTAGTGAGAAAGCCCCTCCATCCGCTCGACGCGCGCGTTGCTTGGGAAGCGTTCGGCCAGATACTCCGACATACCGAAAGGCGACCAATTGTCCGCCGTGCCATGCCACAGGCAGATATCCACTTCGCTGGCGAAGACGTGGGCAGACCAGGGCTGGAAGTTAGGGCGAACTGCCGCATTGCCTTGTGAATTCGAGCGCCTGTGTGAGTCTCGCTTGGCTTACTGCGGCAACCTGACCTTCTTCTTCGCCCCGAACAGATTCCAGCTGGCTACGAACAGCGCCGCCACCAGCGGGCCGATCACGAAGCCGTTGAGGCCCAGCAGGGCCAGGCCGCCGAGAGTGGAGATGAGGATCAGGTAGTCGGGGATACGGGTGTCCTTGCCGACCAGGATGGGGCGCAGGATATTGTCTACCAGGCCGATCACCAGCACGCCGAAGGCGGTGAGGATGATGCCTTGCACCAGGCTGCCGCTGAGCATCAGGTAAATGGCCACAGGCGCCCAGATGATGCCAGCGCCGGCGGCCGGTAGCAGTGACAGAAAGGCCATCAGCACGCCCCACAGCAGCGGGCTGTAGATGCCCAGCGCCCAGAAGATGAAGCCACCGAGTGCGCCCTGTACGGCGGCGACTACCACGTTGCCTTTCACCGTGGCGCGTACCACGCGGGTGAACTTGATCTGTAAACGCCGTTTGGTGGTGTCGGCCAGCGGGATGGCGGTGCGGATTCTATGCACCAGATCGTTGCCGTCGCGCAGCAGGAAGAACAGCAGGTACAGCATCACGAAAAAGCCGATGAAGAACTCGAAGGTGCCCTGGCCGATGGCGAATACCTTGGTGGCCAGGTATTGGCTGCCGGCCATGGCGCCGTTGGAGATCTGTTCGCGCAGGCCTTCGAGGTTGCTCATGCCGACACGGTCGAGCTGTTGCTGTATCGACGGCGGCAGCATCTGGATGAAGTGGGTGACGTAGGCGCCGGCATCCAGCTCGCCCGACTCGAGCTTCTGGTACAGGGCGGTGCCTTCGGCCACCACGGCGGAGGTGATGAAGATCACCGGCAGAATCGCCACCAGCAGGCAGATGATAAGCGTCAGCAGGGCGGCCAGGTTGCCTCGGCCACCAGTGCGTCGCAGCAGGCGCTCCTGCAGCGGTGCGAACACCACGGCCAAGACCATGGCCCAGAACACCGCGCCATAGAACGGCAACAGTATCCAGAAGAAGGCGATGGTCACCAGTACGAGCAGGAGGATGAAGGCTTTCTGTTCGAAGGTCGGGCTCTGCATATCGGGTTCGCTTGGAAGGGACATGCCACTTAGTCCCCTGATGTTCTGGCAAAGTGCCGACAAAGTTGGACCGGGCTTGTAGTCGCGCGCTGGGGGATTGACAGCTCTGGGATACTGGAAGGCGTGAGGACGATCATTCGACGGAGGCATGGCCATGCGTGATGAGGAAATCAAGGCGCTGTTCGACCAGCAGGCGGCGGGCTACGACAAGCAATGGGCGGGAATGGCGCCGATTCGTGAGGCGCTGTATTTGCTGCTCGATGCGCTGTTCATCGACCTGCCGGCCGACGCGCGGATACTCTGCGTGGGCACCGGCACGGGGGCGGAAATCGCGCACCTGGCCGAGCGCTTTCCGGGCTGGCGCTTCAACGCGCTCGACCCGTCCGGGGCGATGCTCAAGCTGTGCCGTCAGCGAGCGGAGCACGGCGGCTTTGCCCAGCGCTGCGACTTTCACGAGGGCTATCTGGATACGCTGGCGCCTGAGGCGGCCTACGACGGCGCTACCTGTTTTCTGGTGTCGCAGTTTCTGCTCGAACCCGCGGTGCGTACCGCGTTCTTCGGCCAGATTGCGCAGCGCCTGAAACCCGGCGGGCTGCTGGCCAGTGTCGACCTGGCGGCGGATATCCAGTCGCCGGACTATGAGGTATTGCTGCCTGGCTGGATGACGCTGATGGCCGCGGCCGGGGTCGATGCGCAGATGCTGGAGCGCGCGCGGGCAGCCTACGCCCGAGATGTGGCGGTGCTACCGGCGCAGCAGGTGGCTGGCATCATCCAGGCTGCCGGTTTCGACGCGCCGGTGCAGTTCTTCCAGGCCGGGCTGATGCACGGCTGGGTAAGCCGGCGCGCAGCCGATGCTTGAATGGTTCTACTCGTGGCGTGCGCTGCTGTCGCGGTCGCGTGGGTAGTGGCGGTCAAAGGGCAAGGGCGGTAGCCAGGCTTCGCGGCGGATGGTCCAGAGTTCGTAGGTGGGGGTGAACTGGTTCGGTTCATCCAGCGAACCCACATTCACCTCGACTTCATCCCCCGAGCGCGCGAACACCGGCGAGCCGCAGCGCGGGCAGAAGTGGCGGCCTGCGTACTGGCCGGTTTCACCCTCTACCTTCACCGCGTCCTGCGGAAAGATTGCCGAGGTGTGAAAGAGGGCGCCGTGGTGCTTGCGGCAGTCCATGCAGTGGCAGACGCCGACCCGATAAGGCTGGCTGCTGGTTTCGAAACGCACCTGGCCGCAGAGGCAGCCGCCGGTGAGTCGATCCATGTTGCTGTCCTCCAGTGTTTGGGCGTGTACCTGCCACCATAGCAAAGGCGCGCTGGGTTAAGGGCGCTGACTGGCCAGCGCCAGCAGCGTGCCGAAACCGATCAGTAGACCGCCGAACAGGCGGTCGATCCAGCGCCTGGCGGCCAGCAGCCTGTCGCGCACCGGGCCGGCGGAAAAGCACAGCGCGACCACGGCGAACCAGCCGACATGCGCGACGGCGATGAAGGCACCGTAGCCCAGTTGCGTCGCAAGGCCCGTGCTCGGCTGCACCACCTGTATGAACAGGCTGACGATGAACACCGCCGTCTTGGGATTGAGCGCGTTGGTCAGCAGACCGGTGCGCAGGGCTGCGCCATCTGCTGCAGGCTTTTGCGCATCGCTGTGCGTTGCGCTGTCGGGTTTGCTCAGCAGCATTTTCACGCCGAGATAGATCAGGTAGGCCGCGCCCGCCATCTTGAGCGCGTTGAACAGCCCGGTCGACTGCTGCAACAGCAGGCCGACACCGAGCAGGGTGTAGCCGACGTGGATCAGTACGCCCAAGCCGATGCCCAGCGCCGTGAGCACGCCGGCGCGGCGCGAGAGCAGCAGGCTGTTGCGGCTGACCAGGGCGAAATCCGCCCCGGGGCTGATGACGGCAAGTAGGGTGATGGTGATTACAGCTATCCATTCGGTCATGGCTTATTCTGCTGATGGTTGGAGTTGAGCCAATTATTCCGATGGCATTTGGCGATGAATAACGATGAGTTCTGACATTGATGGTGAGCTGATTTCACAGTTAGCGGATGCACGCCTGCCTTCGTTATTGGCGTTGCGCTGTTTCGAGGCAGCGGCGCGCTGGGAGAACTTCAGCCGCGCTGCCCAGGAGCTGCACCTGACCCATGGCGCAGTCAGCCGTGCGGTACGTCTGCTGGAGGATGACCTGGGGGTGGCGCTGTTCGAGCGGCGTAGCCGCCGTGTGTATCTCAACGAGGCCGGGCGCAAGCTGGCGCGTGCGGTGGGCGATGGGCTGGGGCTGATGTGCCAGGCCACGCGCGAGCTACGGGCCAGTGCCAGGCAGACGCGGCCATTAGTGGTGTCCTGCGAGCCGACGCTGTTGATGCGCTGGTTGATCCCGCGCTGGAGTACGTTTCAGGTGCGCCAGCCGGGGCAGGAGATTCATCTGCTGGCGGGCGGTGGGCCTTTCACCTTCGAGGCAGGCATCGACCTGGCCATCCGTCGCGATGACTTTCCCAGACCTGCCGGTTATCACGCCGAAGCGCTTTTCATCGAGCGGGTAGGGCCGGTTTGCCGAGCAGACAAGGTCGAGCAATGGTTTGATGCCCAGGGCCTGCGCCCGGATGCGTTGCCATTGCATACGCGCACGCGGCTGAATGCCTGGACGGAGTGGGCCAATGTCGCCGGCAGCGCGCTGCCGCAAGGGCCGGCGCAGACCTTCGAGCATTTCTATTTCAGCCTGCAGGCCGCGGTGGCAGGTCTGGGCGTGGCCATCGGACCCTGGCATCTGGTACGCGATGACATCGACAGTGGCTTGCTGGTTGCGCCGCTTGGCTTCGTCGAGGACGGCTCGCGCTACTGCTTGTTCTCACCCGCTGCGCCGGAGCCCGAAAACCTGCACGCCGAGTTGTTGGCCTGGCTGCGGGAGATGGGACGCTAGCCGGGTTTCAGAGGCGATCCAGTTCTTGCTCAAGCTTCGCCCATTCCGGTTTCAGGGCACGCCGCAGGTAGGCGATGAAGAGTCGGTCGCGCAGGCGGCGCAGGGTGGAACTCCGTCGCGCCGCCTGGGCTTGCTCGATGGTTGCGCTGAGCCAGGCGCTGTCGAAGCCTGTCCAGATCGGTGGGATGGGCGCGAGCAGGTTGGAGTAGCACGCGGGGGCGACGTCCTGGTAGAAGGCGGCTTGTACTGTGGCACGGTCGAAACCTGCCACCTGACGGGCGATGTATCCGTAGTCGACTTCGGTGTCGACGAATACGTCCGACAGCGCCGACCACAGATGGATGCGTTCTTCGCGGGTCATAAGCCACGTCTGCTCAATGCTGCGTAATCAGTGGCGAGACTGTAATGGCTGGCGCGCATCCTGGCCATTGGCGCGGGCTGCTGCGAAGGCCTGGTGGGATGTATCATCGGGTACATATTTGCATGACTGAATCTGCCCGTGAGCGTCGGTCGTGCAAGCGCTGTTTTCGTATCCGTGGCCGTAGACGCGGTCCGCCATCTGCGAGTGATGACAAGATGATCGAGGTAACCGAAGTTTCCATTGCCGAGCTGCGCGCGGCGCTGGAGTCCGGCCGCACCACGGCGGTTGAACTGGTCAAGGCCTATCTGGCGCGTATCGACGCCTACGACGGCGCGGATACGCCGACCCGGCTCAACGCGGTGGTGGTGCGCAACCCCGACGCGCTGAAGGAGGCCGAGGCGTCCGATGCGCGCCGCGCTCGCGGCGAGACGCTCGGCCCGCTCGATGGCATTCCCTACACCGCCAAGGACAGCTACTTGGTCAAGGGCCTGACGGCGGCCTCCGGCAGCCCGGCGTTCAAGCACCTGGTGGCGCAGCGTGATGCCTTCACCGTCGAGCGCCTGCGCGCGGCCGGCGCCATCTGCCTGGGCAAGACCAACATGCCGCCGATGGCCAATGGCGGCATGCAGCGCGGTGTCTATGGTCGCGCCGAAAGCCCGTATAACGCCGATTACCTGACGGCGCCGTTCGCCTCGGGCTCGTCCAACGGTGCCGGCACCGCCACTGCTGCCAGCTTCGCCTCCTTTGGCCTGGCCGAGGAAACCTGGTCCAGCGGGCGTGGCCCGGCTTCGAACAACGGTCTGTGCGCCTACACGCCGTCACGCGGGGTGATCTCGGTGCGTGGTAACTGGCCGCTGACGCCGACCATGGACGTGGTGGTGCCCTATGCCCGGACCATGGCCGACCTGCTGGAAGTGCTCGATGTGGTGGTGGCTGACGATGCCGACAGCCGTGGTGACCTGTGGCGTTTGCAGCCCTGGGTGCCGATCCCGAAAGCCTCCGAGGTACGCCCCGCGTCTTACCTGGCGCTGGCGGCCAAGGCCGATGC
Organism: Pseudomonas sp. GW6; assembly: GCA_048065775.1. Lineage (GTDB taxonomy): Bacteria > Pseudomonadota > Gammaproteobacteria > Pseudomonadales > Pseudomonadaceae > Aquipseudomonas. The sequence goes on along the minus strand of JBLUOL010000008.1, from coordinate 1,091 downwards.
GCTGAAGGGCAAACGCCTTGGCGTGCCGAAGATGTTCATCAACAAGGACGAAGCCGCTGGCACCAGCGAGAACCCGGGCATCGGCGGGCCGACTGGCCAGCGCATTCACACCCGGCCGACGGTGATCACCCTGTGGGAAGCGGCGCGCCAGGCACTGGAAGCGGCCGGCGCCGAGGTGGTGGAAGTGGACTTCCCCTTGGTGTCCAACTGCGAGGGTGATCGCCCAGGCGCGCCGACCGTGTTCAATCGTGGCATCGTCACGCCCGAGTTCCTGCATGACGAGCTGTGGGAGCTGAGCGGCTGGGCCTTCGACGATTTCCTGCGCGCCAATGGTGATCCGAAACTCAACCGCCTGGCCGATGTGGATGGCCCGCAGATCTTCCCCCACGACCCCGGCACGCTGCCGAACCGTGAGGGCGATCTGGCGGCGGGCATGGACGAGTACGTCAACATGGCCAAGCGTGGGATCAAACCCTGGGGCCAGATCGCCACGCTGCCTGACGGCCTGCGCGGCCTGGAGCACACCCGCAAGATCGATCTGGAAGACTGGATGGATCAACTGGGCCTGGATGCGGTGCTGTTCCCCACTGTGGCCGATGTCGGCCCGGCCGATGCCGATGTGAACCCGGCATCTGCCGATATCGCCTGGAGCAACGGTGTGTGGGTGGCCAATGGCAACCTGGCGATTCGTCATCTGGGTGTGCCGACTGTCACCGTACCGATGGGCGTGATGGCCGATATCGGCATGCCGGTGGGCCTGACTTTCGCCGGCCGTGCTTATGATGATTCGTCATTGCTGCAGCTGGCGGCGGCCTATGAGTCGACCGGCAGCAAACGCCTGATCCCGCCGCGTACGCCGGCGCTGGGGTGAGTGGAAGTCAGCTGATCGTGCTGTGTCGTGTGTAGGCGCGAGCGAACTGCTTTTCGCGAGCAGAGCTCGCTCCTACAAAGGCACATCGATTCAGCCCTATCCCCTGGCCCCTCTCCCGTAAACGGGAGAGGGGAGGCAAGCTGCGCTGGCTTAGCGGGAGGGGCTTTAGCCGAGACGGCTGTAGAGCTTGTCGCCGCTAAAGCGCCTCCCACGGTTTGTG
>JBLUOL010000007.1:0-68939 GCA_048065775.1 Pseudomonas sp. GW6 | reverse complement strand
GTTGAAAAACTACCTGCGTTGCCATTGCTGCGTTAAAAACAGGCTCGTGCGCGAGTCCGATCAAAATGCTCATTTACAGCTCGTAAAGTCGGTCGCGACCCAGGCCGTTTTTCGCCTGTTTTTGTGGGGCCGCCATCGGTATTGCACTGGCTGCCTCGCCTACGTTTTTCAACGACCTGCTAGCCCTCTACAGCGCCAACTGCAGCGGCTTGAGCACGATAATGGACGCGTTCATTGATCCAGGTCTAATCTAATCAACCACTAGATTGATACCCGGAATGAATCAATGTTCGACCTGGCCCAACTGCGCTGCTTCACCACCCTGGCCGCCGAGCTGAATTTCCGTCGCGCGGCCGAGCGCCTGAACATGACCCAGCCGCCGCTGAGCCGGCAGATACAGTTGCTCGAGCATCAATTGGGCGTGACGCTGTTCACCCGCAGCACCCGCTCAGTTGCCTTGACGGCGGCTGGCCGTGCCTTCTTCGTCGAAGCCCAGGCGCTGCTCGATCAGGCCCACCGCGCCGCGCAAAGCGCCCGACTGGCCGCCATCGGCGAAAGTGGCGCACTCACTATCAGCTTCGTCGCCAGCGCGGTGTATGACGTGCTGCCGCGTGCGATCACCACTGCCAAGCGCGAACGCCCTGGTGTGGATATCGCCTTGCTGGAGATGAGCACCTTCGAACAGGTGCAGGCACTGCGCGCCCGACGTGTGGACCTGGCCATCGTCCGAGCGCCCTTGCAGCAACCTGGGCTGATCAGCGAATGCCTGCTACGCGAACCCTTCGTGCTGGCCGCGCCCGCCGCGCATCCGCTGGCGCAGCACGAAAGGCCGACCCTGGAAATGCTCCATGGTCAGCCTTTCATTCTTTACGCGCATACCGCCTGGCAACCCTTCAATGAGCTACACACCGGCCTGTTTCGCGCCAGCGGCATCCAGCCTGAATTCGTTCAGGCGCTGGGCTCGACCCTGACCATCCTGTCGCTGGTCAATGCCGGCATGGGGCTGGCACTGGTGCCGCGCAGCGCCAGTGCCATCCGCTTCGAGCAGGTACGTTTCCGCGAGCTGCCGCTACCGTCAGGCGTATGCGGGGAGTTGCATCTGGTCTGGCGCGACGACAACGACAACCCGGCCTTGCCGTCGATGATCGCAGCTGTGCGCCAGGCCGCTCGCGACATCTATCCGCAGAACTGACGCTCTAAGCGCGTTTGCCGACCTCTGCCTGCTGAACCGTCCAGCCGGCAACCTGCTCGCTCAGGCTCAGACCCAGGCCCGGACGAGTCGGCACCAACATGCGCCCGTCGCGAATTTCCAGGCGCTCGTTGAACAGCGGTTCCAGCCATTCGAAATGCTCGACCCAGGGCTCGCGGGTATGGCTGGCGGCCAGGTGCACGTGCAGCTCCATGGCGAAGTGCGGTGCCAGGGTCATGCCGGCCTGCTCGGCCAGCGTCTGCACGCGCAGGTAAGGCGTGATACCGCCAACACGCGGCGCATCGGGCATAAGGAAGTCGGCGCCGCGCTGGCGAATGAACTCCCAGTGCTCGGCGGGGCTGGTGAGCATCTCACCGGTGGCGATCGGCGTATCGAACAGGCGCACCAGCTCGGCATGGCCTTCGGCGTCGTAGCAGTCCAGCGGCTCCTCGATCCAGATCAGGTCGAAGGGCTCCAGACGACGGCACATGCGCCGTGCGGTCGGGCGGTCCCATTGCTGGTTGGCGTCGACCATCAGCGGGAAGCTCTCGCCCAGGTGCTCACGCACCGTGCTGACGCGATGGATATCCAGCGCCCAGTCGGGCTGGCCGACCTTGAGTTTGATGCCGCCGATGCCCTTTTCGCGGGAAATGTCGGTGTTCTTCAGCAACTGATCGAGCGGCGTATGCAGAAAGCCGCCGGAGGTGTTGTAGCAACGTACCGAATCACGATGACTGCCGAGCAGTCGCGCCAGCGAAAGACCGGCGCGGCGCGCCTTGAGATCCCACAGGGCAACGTCGAAGGCGCCGATGGCCTGGCTCGCCAGGCCGCTGCGCCCCACCGAGGCGCCAGCCCAGCACAGTTTGTCCCAGAGTTTGGCGATATCGCTGGGGTTCTCGCCGATCAGATTAGGCGCCACTTCCAGGGCGTGGGCGAACTGACCGGGGCCACCGGCGCGCTTGGAGTAGCTGAAGCCCAGGCCACGGTGACCGTCGCGGGTTTCGATCTCGGCGATCAGGATGGCGATCTCGGTCATCGGCTTCTGCCGACCTGTGAGCACCTTGGCATCGCTGATCGGGTTGGCCAGCGGCAGCGCTACCGAGCGCAGGCTGAGCCAGGTGATACGGTCATCGTCGGCGCGTGGGGTGGCGTTATCGGTCATGACATCTTCCTCGTGATGAAACTCGACGCCCCCGTTGGGCCGCCGAAAATGGACAACCCGAGTCAGATTAAGATGATTGCGCAATCATTCAAGTATCAGAATCCCCGACAATGCCAGGCCTGTTCATGGCCATTTGCCCGACTCGTCTAGACATTTCACAAATCTGCAACATTCACCAACTACGCTGAATATGTCCCGCTCCGCCTGACCTCCGAGGCATCCCACCATGTTCCTGCAAAAATCCCTGCGCGCGCAGATTCTCGCCCTGCTCGGCGGCAGTCTGGCGCTGATCCTGATCACCGCCCTGGCCTGCTTCAGCTTCCTCTCCAGCGGCATTCAGTCCTACCGCGGCCTGCTCGATGGGCCGCTGGAATCTTCACGCCTGATCGACGCGGCCAATGTCGAATTCAAGATCCAGGTGCAGGAATGGAAGAACGTCCTGCTGCGCGGCCAGGACAGCGCCAACCTGCAACGCTACTGGAGCCAGTTCGAAGCGCAGGAGCGCAAGGTGCAGGACATTCTCGGCCAGTTGACCCAGGTCGCCACTGCCGACCCGGCCTTGAAGACGCAGGTCGAACGCCTGCGCAGTGAACATCAGGCGCTCGGCGGCAATTACCGCAAGGGCCGCGACGCCTTCGTGGCCGCTGGTGCCGATGCCAGGGCAGGCGATGAAGCCGTCAAAGGCATCGACCGCGCCGCCAGTGAGCAGATGACTGCACTGGTCGAGCAGTTGCGCCAGAACAGCCTGAGCCAGGCCGAGCAGATCAACGCCAGCGCCGCACGCACCATTCTCAGCGGCACCATCGTGATGCTGGCCGCCGCCCTGGTCATCGCCGTATTCAGCCTGTGGCTGGTCAATCGCAATCTGATCATTCCCATCCGCCACTTGATCGGCCATGTCGACCAGCTCAGCCAAGGTCGCTTCGGTCAACGCGTGGAAAGCACTCGGCAGGATGAGCTGGGCCTGCTGGCGCGCGCCGCGAACACCCTGCGCGACTTTCTCGCCAGCACCAGCGAGCGTCTGCACCAGAGCACGCAGAACCTCGATAGCGCCAGCAGCGAGTTGAACGCCATCGCCTCACGCATGACCGAGGGCGTCAGCGAGCAGTTCGAGCGTACCGATCAGGTCGCCACCGCCATGCACGAGATGTCCGCCACCGCTCAGGAAGTCGCACGGCATGCCGCTGATGCCGCGCACGCGGCCAACGATGCCGACGACTCAGCCCGCCAGGGCAGCACGGTGATGCAGTCGACCATCGCCACCATCACCGACATTCGCGGCGAGATCGCCAACACCGCCGAGGTGATCCGTCGCCTAGAAAGCGACAGCGGGCGTATCGGCAAGGTGCTGGAAGTGATCCGCGGCATCGCCGAGCAGACCAACCTGCTGGCGCTCAACGCCGCCATTGAGGCCGCGCGCGCCGGCGAACAGGGCCGTGGTTTCGCCGTGGTCGCCGACGAGGTGCGCACCCTGGCCCAGCGCACAGCCGAATCCACCGCCGAGATCAACCAGATCATCGATACCGTGCAGAACGGCGCACTGAATGCCGTGCGCGCCATCGAGAGCGGCCAGCAGCGCAGCGAACAGGGCGTGACCCAGGTCACCGAGGCGGGCGCCATGCTGCAGCGCATCACCGAGGCGGTAGAGGCCATCCGCGACATGAACCAGCAGATCGCCACCGCCGCCGAAGAGCAGACCTCGGTGGCCGAGGACATCTCGCGCAACCTCACCGAGCTGACCGCCATCGCCAGCGCCAACCAGGACAACGTCGAGCGCACGCAGAAGGCCAGCCGCAACCTGCATGACATGTCCGGCCAACTGGGCGAAGTGACTCGCCGCCTGGGCTCCTGAGCCAACCTGCGAACCGGCGTGGCACGCAGCACGCGGCTCGCCCCAGCATCTTCGGCCTGCGCGGCAGAATGGACGCCGTGACGCAGGCTGCGGCCCTCCAGCTCACAGGCGGGGAAGGTACGCAGGGCGGACAAGCATTCGACCTGTCCGCCCCCACTGAAAACAGGCAAACGACAAAAGGTCGCAATTAACCCTTGCTATTTATGTAATAGGAATTATTCTCAGTTACGTAATGACGGCCAAGGAGACCTGCCATGACCTACCTGATCGATGCCTGGCTGGACCGCCCGCATCCCTACCTGCGCATCCTCAACCGCGAAACCGGGGAAGTCTGCGCCATGCTGGAAGAAGAAGCGCTGGACGAGCTGCGCGACCAGGGCGACCTGGACCTGCACGAGCTCAGCTCCAGCGAACCCATCGTGCTCAAAGAGCTGGTGCGCAGCCTGTTTCTGTACTGCTACGCACGGGCCCTGCGCCCATCCTGAAAGACAAAACGGGGTACCTGTCAGCAGGGTGCCCCGTTTCGTTGGATCAGGCGGCCATGTAGGGTGCGCTGTGCGCACCGAAGCGACAGCTTGCGTCCCAAGACTTACAGAATATCCAGCAGCTCTACATCGAATACCAGCACACTGTGCGGCGGGATGCTGCCGACACCCTGGGCGCCGTAGGCCAGCTCGCTCGGCACGTGCAGGCGCCATTTGCTACCGGTGCCCATCAGTTGCAGCGCCTCGACCCAACCCGGAATCACACCACCAACCGGGAATTCAGCAGGCTGGCCACGCTCGTAGGAGCTGTCGAACACGGTGCCGTCGATCAACGTGCCGTGGTAGTGGGTACGCACCTGATCCTCGGCGGACGGCTTGGCGCCCTCGCCAGCGACCAGCACTTCGTACTGCAGGCCGGAGGCCAATACGGTCACGCCTTCGCGCTTGGCGTTTTCGGCCAGGTAGGCACGACCTTGGCCAGCAGCGGCTTCGGCCTTGGCGGCCGCTTCAGCCTGCATGACTTCGCGGATGACCTTGAAGCTGGCGCCCAGTTCGGCTTCGGAAACACGACTGGCCTGGCCGCTGAACGCGTCGGTCAGACCGGCGAGGATGGCAGTCAGGTCAACGCCGGGCGGCGGGTTGTCGCGCAACTGACCACCGAGTTGACGACCGATGCCATAGCTGACGCGACCTTCATCGGAGGACAGATCGGGGCTGAAGTTGAATTCGGACATGAAAGGCTCCGCTTGGGGCTGTGAAAAAGGCCGGCCAGACTAGCACAGAACCCAAAGTTACCCGACACCTGCCATACCTTTCATCCACTGAATTCAGCGCCTGCACAAGAGCATTGATCTGGCGCAATAGCTACTACCTTTAGCTAAGCCTTACTTAAGAAAAGCCCAGATATCATATCGACATCATTCGTTCGCCCCGCAGGAGCGTGCGTCATGCAAAACGGCTCTCGAGTCAGTCTTCGGACATGGATATGGCGTGCATTCGTGCAAACGGCTCTGATTCCACTGATCCTGGTGGAGACAGTACTGATCAGCGTCTATCTGCTCACCAACGTCTCCATCCGTGACGCACAGATATCCCACTTGCGCTCGACCGCGTTGAGCGACCTGCAGGCTGCAGCGGGTCAGGAAGCTCACCTGGTCGAGAGCGAGCTGGGCCATATTGCTCGTCTGACCAGCACCTACGCCTCCCTGACCCAGAGCACGCTAAACGACAACCAGCCGGTCGCGCTGGCAGAGTTGGCAGTGACGCCCAGCGGGGTGCGCTACAGCCCCAGCGATGAAGGTGGCGCGGCATCTTTCTACTCCAACGCCACACCGCTGGAGCAGCAGGACCTGCAAAAAGTCGCGCGCCTGGCCAATCTCGATCCGCTGATGCGCGAAATCGTGCAGCAGAACCCGCTGGTGGCCAGCATCTATTTCAACAGCTGGGACAGCTACAACCGCATCTATCCCTGGTTCGACACACCCGCGCAGTATCCCCACGACATGGTGATACCCGATTACAACTTCTATTACCTCGCTGACGCCAAGCACAACCCCGAACGCAAGGTCGCCTGGACCGATGTCTACCTCGACCCAGCAGGCCAGGGCTGGATGCTCTCGGCCGTTGCCCCCGTGCTACGCGGGGACTTTCTCGAAGGCGTAGTCGGCCTGGACATCACAGTCGGCAAGTTGCTCGAACATATCCAGAGCCTCGAGGTGCCATGGAACGGATATGGAGTGATCGTCAGCAACGAAATGAACATCATGGCCTTGCCTCCAGCCGGAGAGGACGACTTCGGCCTGGATGAACTGACCACCCACTCCTACGACGAAGCCATCAGTTCGGAACTGTTCAAACCCGAGGACTTCAATCTGCTCAAACGTGCCGATACCGAAGGCCTCGCCAACGCCATTGCGCAGCGGGACAAAGGCGTGCTTTCCGTGAACCTCAACGACCGTCCACACCTGGTTGCCTGGGCAACGATCCCATCCACCGACTGGCATCTGCTGGCGGTAGTCGATGAGATGGAGGTATTCAGCCAGACCAATGAACTCGCCAGCCATTACCGAAACATCGGCTACCTGCTGATCGGCGGTCTGGTGCTGTTCTATCTGGTGTTCTTTGCCTTCATGTGGGGGCGCGCCCGCGAGCTGACCGAGCGTCTGCGCAAACCCATCGGAGGCATAGTCACCATGCTCCGTGAGATTGGCCAGGGCAACTGGAAGCCGAAACGCCCGGCGACCACCATCGACGAACTAGAAGCCATCATCGATGACGTCGAATCCATGGGCCAGCGCCTTGAGCGCAGTGCCACGCAGCTGCAACGTGCCAGCCACGAAGCCCAGGAAGCTAGCCGCGCCAAGAGCCAGTTCATCTCCAGCATGAGTCATGAGTTGCGTACACCGCTGAACGCGATACAGGGTTTCGCCCAGCTGATGCGCATGCAGCAAGGGCAACAGGGGCAGCAGGACACCGACTACCTCGAAGAAATTCTGCTCGCCAGCCGCCACCTCAACCAGTTGGTGGGCGACATTCTCGACTGGTCGAGCCTGCAGAGTGACCTGCCGCGCCTGGAAATGGCCAAAGTAGACGCAGTGGCCCTGATGAACGAGTGTGCCGACCTGGTAGCACCCGAGGTCGAAGCCCGCGGTTTGAGGCTAAAGCTGTCCTTGCCGCCTAGTCAGGTGCCGGTACTGGCAGACGCACGTCGCCTGCGCCAGGTGCTGCTCAACCTGCTATCGAACGCCATCAAGTACACACCAGCAGGCAGCGTCAGCCTCAGCTGCATGGAACACGACGGTCGAGTGCGCTTGATGGTCAGCGATACCGGCATGGGCATCACCAGCGAGCTGCAGCCTCTCCTGTTCGAACCCTTCCAGCGTCTCGGCCAGGAAAACAGCGCCATCCAGGGCACCGGAATTGGCCTATCGTTGTGCAAGGAATATGCAGCGCTGATGAATGGAGAGATGGGCCTGCACAGCGAGCCGAACAAGGGCAGCAGTTTCTGGATCGACCTGCCCCGCTACGTCGAACTCAGCCGACCTGTAACCACCTCACAGGCGCAACACCCGGCCTGCGTGTATCACGGCGACCTCGATACTGCGAATCGAGAGGTAGTCAGCACGGCCCTGGCGAACATCGACCTGCTGCAGTTCGACGATGGCAACCAGCTGCTGGCTGCTCTGCTGGCCAGACGCCCTGATCTGTTGCTACTCAGCGTAGAGCTCAATGGCATGGACGGACGCGACCTGCTACGCACCTTGCACCAGAATGCTGAACTGGCCGACCTGCCAATAGTACTGTTGAGCCGTGAAGATCAACTGCAGGAACTGGTCGGCCTGGGCGCCAGCGCCCTGCTGGGTGTGCCCATCGACGCCAATGAGCTGCGCCAATTGGTCAGCGACCTTACCAGCAAGGAGGCGACTTATGCTGTCTAAGGACTTTACTCAATCGCGGGTAGTCATCGTCGACGACGTCATCGCCAACAGTCGCTTGCTGGAATCCAGTCTCAAGGCTTTCGGCATGCGCAACACCATCAGTTTTTCCGACTCTGCCGCAGCGCTGGAGTGGTTGCAGCACAACCCCTGGAACCTGCTGCTGCTGGATCTGGACATGCCGGCACCGAATGGCTTCGACATCCTCCGCGCCCTGGCCGACCGTGATCGCAGCAGCAATCCGATCATCATCATCACCGCGCTGAACGACAGCGTCAGCCGCCGCACGGGCCTGGAACTGGGCGCCAACGACTATCTGAGCAAACCGGTCGACCTGCCCGAGGTTATCCTGCGCGTACGCAGCAATCTGCAACTGAGCCAGGCCAGCCTGGCACTGCTTGAAGCCAACCGCACCCTCGAACAACGCGTACGCGAACGCACGACGCAGCTGACTCAAAGCTATGGCGCCGTGGTGCGCACCCTGGCGCGTGCGGCTGCCTACCGTGACAGCGAGACCGGCAACCATATCGTACGTATCGGTGAGTCCGCCGCGTTGATTGCCGAAGCTCACGGCATGAGCGCCGAGTGGATCGAGCTGATTCGTCAGGCCGCCCCGATGCACGATGTCGGCAAGATCGGTATCGCCGACCACATCCTGCTCAAGGCTGGCCCACTGAGCGATGATGAGCGCCGGCAGATGCAGGAGCACCCCGCCATCGGCCACTCCATTCTCACCGACCAGCACGCCTCTGAGCTCACCGCTCTGGCCGCAGAAATTTCCCTGACCCATCACGAGAAATGGGATGGCAGTGGCTATCCCAATGGACTGAGCGGCAAACAGATTCCCTTGTCTGGACGCATCGTCGCCATCTGCGACGTCTACGACGCACTGCGCATGCCACGCCCCTACAAGGAGCCGTGGCCCCTCGAAAAGGCACAGGCCTACATACGCGAACAAGCTGGCAAGCATTTTGACCCGGACCTGGTCGCGCTGGTCGAAGGCCTCTACGAGAAGATCGAAACACTTCAGCACGACCTCAGCGACTGTGCGCAAGGAGACTGATCGATCTTGAAAACGATAAGAAAAACCTCAGCCCGTTAATCGCCTTCTCAATTTCCGAGTACTGCCACCATGAACTTCAGATCCATCTCCATAGCCCCACGCGCTGCAATAGGATTTGGCTTGATCGCCCTACTGGTCTTCGCTCTCGGCGGTTTTGCCCTGCTGCAGATGAACAGCATGCATGACCGCTCCAGCGAGGTCGAAAACAACTGGATCCCCAGCCTCAATACCCTAGGCGACGTCACGCAAGACATCCTGCGTCTGCGCGCCGTGACCCTGCGCATGCTGCTCAGCGAGACCCCACAGCAGTTGCAGGAAAACATGGCTCTGGCGCAGAAGCTGCTGGATGACCTGAAGGATGTGCAGTCACGCTACGAGACCTTGATCAGCTCATCCGAGGAACGTAGCACCTACGAAGAGTTCAAGAGTGCCGAGGCAGCCTATCTGAGACTGCGTGGCCAACTCGCTCAACATCTGCAAAACGGTGACCGTCAGGCCGCGCAGGAATTGCTTACAGGGGCCATGAACCAGCAGGCAGACACCATGGTCAAGGCGCTCAATACACTGATAGCCATCAATCGCCAGGGCGCCTCAGGCGCAGCAAAAGCCGCCGACTCCGTTTATACCCAAGCGAGCCGCGGCACCTTGCTGGTCATGGTCCTATCTGCCATTGCCACGGTCATGCTGGCCGCGCTTCTTACTCGCAGCATCGTCAAGCCGCTGGCGGAAGCGGTGCAGGTCGCGGACTCGGTGGCCAGAGGCAATCTGACCATGAGCATCGACACCCAGGGCAACGACGAACCCGCGAAGCTGTTGCAGGCATTGAAGAGCATGCAAGGCAATCTACGTGGCACCATCGAGCAGATTGCCGATGCATCCAACCAGCTGGCGTCGGCCGCTGAACAACTGAGTGCAGTGACCGATGGCACCGCGCGCAACCTGCACCAGCAAAGCCTGGAGATCGACCAGGCGGCCACGGCAGTCACCGAAATGAGCAGCGCCGTGGACGAAGTGGCGCGCAACGCTGCCAGTGCCTCGGAAAGCTCCAGCGAATCCGGGCGCATCGCCCGCCAGGGCAGCGAGCGCATCACCCAGACGCTGTCGTCGATCAACCAGTTGGCGGCCGACGTCGATTCGACCTCGAGCAACTTTGGCCAACTGGCCGGCAAGATCCGAGGCATCAGCCAGGTACTCGACGTGATTCGCAGCATCGCCGAACAGACCAACCTGCTCGCCCTCAACGCCGCCATCGAGGCGGCGCGAGCTGGTGAGGCGGGTCGCGGCTTCGCCGTGGTCGCCGATGAGGTGCGCGCCCTGGCGCACAAGACCGGGCAATCAACCCGTGAGATCGAGACCATGATCAGCACCGTACAGAACGATACTGAACAGGCGGTGCGCGCCATGGAGTCGAGCAATGGTCTGGCCAAGCAGACACTGGATATCGCCGAAGGCGCGGGGGTCGCACTGGATCAGATCATCCAGTCGATTGCCGAGATCGGCGACCGCAACCTGGTGATCGCCAGCGCCACCGAACAGCAGGCCCATGTGGCCCGCGAAGTGGACCGCAACCTGATCAACATTCGCGACCTGTCGTTGCAGAACTCGGCCGGTTCGGAGCAGACCAGCACCGCCAGCCGCGCGCTATCGAGCCTGGCCGCCAACATGCAAGGCATGGTTGCGCGCTTTCAGGTCTGAACCTTTATGGTGGATGACTGGCGCAAATGCCAGTCATCCGCTCAGCGCCCACGTCGGCAGCGCTCGGAGCAGTAGCGCACCTCGTCCCAGCAGCGCGCCCACTTCTTGCGCCAGGTGAAAGGCAGGCCGCAGACCGCACAGGTCTTCACCGGCAACTCGCTCTTCTTCACAACATTTCTCCAGCGTCGAGTTTCGCCAACAGGCGCTCACCCCAGTCCCACAACGCCTGCTGCTTTGCCTCGGTCATGCGCACCAGGTTGCGGTAGACCATGCCGATACGCGGGTTACGCTCCAGCGGCTCACGGTGGCGCATGAGGAAATGCCAGTACAGCGCGTTGAACGGACAAGCCGACTCGCCAGTGCTCTCGCTCACCTTGTAGCTGCAGCCTTGGCAATGGTTGGACATGCGCTTGATGTACTGGCCGCTGGCACAATAGGGCTTGGAACCGAGGTAGCCACCGTCGGCATGCATCACCATGCCCAGAGTGTTGGGCAGTTCCACCCAGTCGAAGGCGTCCATGTACACGGCCAGGTACCAGTCGCAGATGGCCTTGGGTGCGATGCCCGCGAGCAAGGCGAAGTTGCCGGTGACCATCAAGCGCTGGATATGGTGCGCGTAGGCATGTTCGAGGGTCTGGCCGATAGCCTGACGCATGCAGTTCATCCGCGTCTTGCCGGTCCAGTAGAACTCTGGCAGCGCGCGTGAATTACCGAAGCGGTTGCCCTCGGCGTACTCCGGCATGCGCAGCCAGTAGATGCCGCGCACGTACTCGCGCCAGCCGATCAGTTGACGGATGAAGCCTTCGGCGGCGTTCAGCGGCACGTCGCCGGCGCGATAGGCCGCCTCCACCTCAGCGCAGATACGGCGCAGATCGAGCAAGCCGATATTCAGCGCAGCGCTGATGCGCGAGTGAAAGAGAAAGGGTTCGCCATCGGCCATGGCGTCCTGATAATCGCCGAACTCGGCCAGGCCGTTGTCGAGAAAATGCTGCCAGAGGCGCTCGGCCTGCTCAGCCGTTACCGGGTAATCGAAACCCTCCAGGCTGCCGTAATGGCTGGCGAAACGCTGCCCGACCAAGATCAGCACGTCACGCGTGATGGCGTCAGGCTCGACGCGCAGTGGCGCGGGTGGGCGCACGCCTTTTGGCAACGACTTGCGGTTGTCGGCGTCGAAGTTCCAGGCACCACCTTCAGGCGTGCCATCGGGGTTGAGCAGCAGCCCGCTTTCACGGCGCATCTCGCGATAGAAGAACTCCATGCGCAACTGCTTGCGCCCCTTGGCCCAGGCAGCGAACGCATCGCGGCTGCAGAGAAAGCGGCTGTCCTGATGCCAGTGAATCGGCACACCGCAATGACGCAACGCCTGCTCCAGGCGCCAGTCGCCGCACTCGGTCAGATGCACCTCGGCAGGATCGAGCCGTTGCGTCCAGCGCAGCAACTCGCTGGGCAACGAACCCGTGTTGTCAGGATCATCCAGGGCCACGTAGTGCACCTGCAGGCCCTGCTCACGCAAGGCTTCGGCGAAATGACGCATGGCGCTGAAGATCAGCGCGATCTTCTTCGGGTGGTGCGGCACATGGCTGGCCTCTTCCATCACCTCGGCCAGCAGCACGTAATCACGGTCTGGGTCTATGTCCTCCAACGCACCAAGGCCTTGGGTGAGCTGGTCGCCCAGTATGAGAATCAGACGACGAACAGTCACAGCAGCACGATCTCCATGTTCGGGTGGCGGCGCAGGTGGCCGAGCAGGATGTGATAGGTGTCGAGGTTGAAGCCGCCACGGCGCTTGGTCAGTAATGGCTCGACCCGCTCGAAACGATCTACCGTGCCAAGGTGGCGCCATTGATCGAGCACGTGCCACTGGGTCAGGCCATGCCGGTCATCGCGCTCGACCAACGCGACCGGCCCGCCCCATGGCCAAGCCTGGGTTTGCAGGCGCTCGGCGCTGGCGAGCAGCCGCGCATCGTGCACCTGGCGCGGCTCCTCGCCACAGCAGGCACCCGCACAGCGCCCAAGCTGATAGGCGAAGCAGGCACCCTCGCCCTCCTCCAGACCGAGCACACGCAGGCACAAGCGTCGTTGCCGCGCCTGCTCCAGCAGCCACTGACGCGCGTGATGGCGCGAGCGGAACAAACCGGCATGCCGGAGCCCTGGCGCCAACGCCTGGTGCTGGAGCAACTCGATGTGCAGATCGCCAGGCTCGCCCGCCAGCGCCCAGGTCAACAGCTCGCGCTGCTTGCGCAGACGACGGTTGTACAAGGGTTGCAGACGCTTGATCTCGGCGGACTCGAACAGCAGAGCGCCCAGCTCACCGGCCGTGATAGCCACCTGCACATCGCGGATCTGCTGCACCATCTGCAGGCTGCGGCGGTCACGATGATCGTTCTGAAAGTGCGACATCACCCGGCGGCGCAGATTGCGGCTCTTGCCCACATACAGTTGCGCACCACCGTCGCCCAGGAAGTAATAAACACCCGGACGTTCCGGCAACTGGGCGAAACGCTCCGCGGCCAGCAACGGGGGCCGCGCCGCGCTGCGCAGCTGATGCCCCAGAGCCGTCGGCGCGACCTGCTGCAGCAAGTGCCGAGCCAGCGTCAACACGGCCTCGGCATCCGGCACGGCGCGATCGCGGAAGAAACGCGTGATGCCAAAATGTGCGCAAAGCGCATCGAAGCCGGCGCTCGCCAACTCCGGCAGCGCCGCTCTGGCCAGGCGCAGGGTGCACAGCTGCGCAGAGCGCAGCGTCTTCCAGTCAGGCAGCGCTCGGCGCAAGAACGCCAGGCTGAAGCGCAGGTTATGGCCCACCAGCACGCGGCCGCAAATAGCGTCGGCTATCGCCTGTGCTTCGCTATCGATGCGTGGCTGGCCGCGTAATTCCAGGGGGTGTAATCCACTCAGGCTGAGCAACTGCGAGGGCAGCGCGACATCAGGCTCGAACAGCCAGTGCAAGCGCTCTGCGACACAACCCTCAGCGTCGACCTGAATGATCGCCAGCTCCCAGATGGCATCACGTGCCGGGTGGGCTCCAGTGGTCTTCACCTCCACGACTGCCAGGGCCCTGCCCTGCAACGTGGCGGCCGGTGCGAAGGCAGCCGTCACCAGCCAGAACGGAAGGCGATGGGCACGCGCAGGCTGTTGTCAGCCGATGGCATGCCGCACATCTCGTCATGTACCGAGCTGTGCACCAGGAAGAATGGCAGCGCCGGCATTTCCTGCAGCACGTCACGCGCATGCTCTATCGAACGCAGGTTAAGCGTACTGCCCTGGTCAGTAAGAATCGGGTGGGCACGCCCTTCCATCCGCGCCTCGAGCAGATAAATGCCACCCTCCAGGGAGATCAGATTGAGTTCATCGACGCGTCCGGCTTGAGCGTGAGCGGACAGATCATGCAGATTCATCGGGCTTGCCTCCTGCCTTTAACTATACAAGAACTTATACAAAATTTATTCTTGTACAACAAAGAAAAAGCTCAAGCCCAAAAAGCAAAACGCCCGTCACGTTCGGACGGGCGGTTGTGAAGCGGTCTCGGGTCAGTCGTGCTTGGTGACCTTGTCCAGATAGCCCATGGCGAAGGCCGAGCCAACGAACGTCAGGTGAATGATCACGTACCATTTCAGGTACTCCAGATCGTAGTTCTTCGCATCCATGAACACCTTGAGCAGGTGGATGGACGAAATCGCCACGATGGACGCCGCCACTTTCATCTTCAGCGAACTGGAGTCCATCTTGCCAAGCCAGCTGAGCTTCTCGGTGCCCTCGTGAATATCCAGACGCGAAACGAAGTTCTCGTAGCCGGACAGCATCACCATCACCAGCAGCCCGCCGACCAGCGCCATGTCGATCAGCGACAGGAGCTTCAGGATCACATCGGCTTCGGCCAGGGAAAAGATCTGCGGCAGGATGTGATAAAGCTCCTGGAAGAACTTGACCGACAATGCCAGCACGGCGAGAGAAAGACCGAAGTAGATCGGCGCCAGCAACCAGCGCGATGCGTACATGGTGTTTTCGATGAAGCGTTCCATGGAGAACTCACTGAGGGAGGGAAAATCGCGGCGAGTATACCCATCGCCCAGCATCAGCAGAAGATGCCCAACGCACTGTGGATAACCACAGCCCTGCTGTCTCGCCCAACTGGCCCTGGCGCGCCTTGTTTCAGGCGTTTCAGCTCTGCCCGTCAGTCTCGGGCTGCGGCTGAAATACACCGCCATGGCTGTGGCGTTCGCCGTTGACACGACGCAACTCGGCCTGCAGGTGCAGACACCAGATCGGCGGTTCGCAGCATTCTACGTAGCCTTGCAGGACCAGGCTCTCGGCAATCGCCGTAAGCGCCCCTTCAGCGACAGAGGGCCCATAGAACGGGCCCTGCGCCTTGATAGCCGAAGGCTGTGCTCCCGACATACCGGCAGCGCAAAGCAGTGTCCAACGTCCGTTGTCTCCTGCCAGTGGCTTGATCACGCACTCGATCCGGGTGACCAGGCCCAGGCATTGGCGGGTGAGACAGAGGCTGCGCGGCATGGCGGCGACCCTCGCGGAATCCAGGCTCCAGCCTACACCCCGAGCGGTCGCACTGTGAAGGCCAAAGTTATCCACGCAATCTGTGGATAACTCTGTGCATGAGGCGTGAGCAAGAACGCCTGCGCGCCTGTCCCGGGCAATCCGGGACAATCGTGCAAGATATGATCAGCTCGTTGCGCCTTCGCCCTCACCTTTCTTGCGCCGTGGCGCCTTGGCCGGTTTCGCCGCTGCCGCCTCGGCTTCGGCTTTCGCCTTGTCCGCGTCGGCCGGTTTGAGCTCTTCTTCCAGCCCGATCTCGGCGATATCGCGCAAACGCTCGACCACACGGGCGTTGACGCTGCCTTTGGGGAAGCGACCCTTTTCGTCCGGGTGCCCGGCCGCCTCGCCGACCAGCAAGCTCAATGCCTCGTCGACATGGCGCACAGCATAGACGTTGAACTGGCCGGCACGCACCGCCTGCAGCACACGGTCATCGAGCATCAGGTTGGCGACGTTGGAGTGCGGGATGATCACCCCCTGCTCGCCAGTCAGGCCGCGCGCCTCGCACAGGCGGAAGAAGCCCTCGATCTTCTCGTTGACGCCGCCGACCGCCTGCACCTCGCCGAACTGGTTGATCGACCCGGTGATGGCGAAGCACTGCTTGAGCGGCGTGCGCGACAACGCCGAGATCAGCGTGCACACCTCGCCGAGCGAGGCGCTATCGCCGTCGACGTAACCGTAGGACTGTTCCAGAGCGATACTGGCGGAAATCTCCAGCGGGAATTCCTGTGCATAGCGGCTGCCGAGGAAGCCGGTGAGGATCATCACGCCCTTGGAGTGAATTGGCTGACCAAGGCTGACTTCACGCTCGATGTCGACGATGCCGCTGCCGCCCGGATAGACGGTGGCGGAAATCCGCGCCGGCACACCGAAGGCCGAGTCACCGACCTCCAGCACGGTCAGGCCGTTGCACTTGCCGACGGCGGCGCCGCAGGTGTCGATAAGAATGATGCCGGCCAGCATGTCGTCGATGATCCGCGCCGATACGCGCCCGGTACGCGTGGCCTTGGCCTTGAGCGCGCGCTCGATATGGCCGACGTCGGTGATGCTTTCCCCGGCAAGCTGGCGAATGAAGTCGGCCTCGCTGACCAGCTGGAACAGGTCACCGATGCGCGCTGACAGGCGACCCTGGTGCTCGGCCAGACGCGCGCTGTGAGTAGCCAGGCGCGCCACCGCGGCACCGGTCAAGGGCGCCATGCCCTCTTCCGAGGTACGCGTTTTCATCAGTTGCGCGAATTGCTCAAGACTTTCTTCGGCAAGCGGGATGTCCTCGTCGAAATCGACCAGTACGCGGAACATCTCCTGGAAGTCCGGATCGGC
Source organism: Pseudomonas sp. GW6 (assembly GCA_048065775.1). Taxonomy (GTDB): domain Bacteria; phylum Pseudomonadota; class Gammaproteobacteria; order Pseudomonadales; family Pseudomonadaceae; genus Aquipseudomonas. The sequence continues at coordinate 52,185 of JBLUOL010000007.1, read as the reverse complement.
GTCCTGCAGCGCGTAATAGAGCTGACGTGAGCCAATGATGATGACTTTCAGCTGCAGCGGAATGACCTGCGGGTTGAGGGTGACGGTGGCGATACGGCCAAGGTCGCCCAGCGGCGACTCCATCTTCAACTGGCGTGAATGCAGAGCGCGCTTGAGCGCCTCCCAGACGAAGGGCTCACTGAGCAGTTTTTCCGCCTCGACCACCAGGTAGCCACCGTTGGCGCGGTGCAACGCCCCGGGGCGCAACTGACGGTAGCTGGTGTATAGCGCGCCCTGATCGGAGCTGTACTCGATGCGGCCGAACAGATTGTCGTAAGTCGGGTGCGACTCGAACACCACCGGTGCGCCGCCGTTGGCGTGGTGACCAACCACCAGGCTCGGGCAGTACATTTCCTCCAGCAGCTTGCGCAGTTGCGGGTCGGCCTTGTCGACATCCACCAGTTGCTCGACGGCGGTTTTCAGCAGGTTGATCTGCATGGCCTGCAGATAGGCGCAGACGCCGGCGTTTTCCGCGTACTTCTCCGACAATGGCGCCAGCAACGGCTGCAACGCGACGGTGATGGTCTCTTCATTGAGTTGACGCAGCAGGTTGCTCGACTCGCGCTTCCACTGCGGCAGGCTGGCCAACTCCTCATTCAGGCGCTCTTCCAGCGCAGCGATATCCGCATGGAAACGCTCGCGCTCGGCTTCCGGCAACTGAGCGAACTCGGCTTCATCCAGTGCCTTGCCCTCGGCCATCGGGGTAAAGGCGATATTGGTGCTGTCGCGGTACAGGGCCACGCCCTTCTCCAGCGACAGTTTCTCGATCACATCCAACGCCTGGTCGTAGCGCTTGTTGAAACTGCGATCGATGGCGCTCTTCTTCTGCTGGTAGGTCGGTGTTTCGAACACTGCCGGGAAGGTGGCCAGCAGATTGTCGATCAACTGGTTGATATCGGCGATGAAAGCACTCGCGGTGCCGGCTGGCAGCTCCAGCGCGCGCGGCTCGCGCGGCTCGTCAAAATGATTGACGTAAACCCGGTCGGCCGGCGTCTCCATGCGCTTGGCTTCGGCCTTGAGGTAGCGCTGCACGAAGGAGAAGCGTCCAGTACCCGGCTCGCCCATGACGAACACGTTGTAGCCAGGGCGCGGCATGGCCACGCCGAACTGCAGGGCCTCGACCGCGCGGGCCTGGCCCAGTACGCCGCGGAAGGGTTCGAGATCATCGGTACTGCTGAAGTTGAACTGCTCGGGGGCGAAGGGGCGGGTCAGTGAGTCGGGGGCAAGGCGCAAAGCATCGAGGCTACGCTTGGACATTGGCGATCCTTATAGCGGGCGGAAGTTTCCGCAAAACATGGGGTGATTCTGGGCCTGTGGCGCGAAAGGGATCAAGGCTTGATTCAGCTCAGGATGAAAAATCCGAGCGCGTAATAAGCTGCCCACCACCGTCCTTCACGCGAAAGCCGCCATGCCCAGAGCCGATCACCTGCATCTACCCGTCCTGCATGTCGCTCGCCATGACTATGCCGCACTCAATCATCAGCTCAGCGTGCGCGAGGCGCTGGAGAACATACGGGTCCAAGGCCTGGGCGAGCGCATCATCTATTTCTATGTGGTTGACGATGAGCAGCGTCTGATCGGAGTGCTACCCAGCCGTCGTCTGCTCACCGCTGCGCTGGACACCAAGCTGGTCGAACTGATGGATACGGCCATCATCGCGCTGCCCAATCGCGCAACCATCCTCGATGCCTGCCAGATGCTGATCCGTCACCGTTTCCTGGCGCTGCCAGTGGTGGACGAGCAGCAGCGCCTGTGCGGCCTGGTGGATATCGCCCTGCTCAATGAGGAAAGCCACGACCTGCGTCAGCGCAACCAAGCCGATGCGCTGTTCGAAACCCTGGGTTTTCACGTCGCCCAGGTTGGCAACGCCTCGCCATTCTGGGCCTTTCGCCTGCGCGTACCTTGGCTGCTGGCGACCATAGCCAGCGGCACCCTCTGCGCCCTGCTGGCCAGCCTGTACGAGCTCACACTGGCCAAGAGCATCGTCCTGGCGTTCTTTCTCACCCTGGTGCTGGGCCTGGGCGAAAGCGTGAGCATGCAATCGATGTCAGTGACCATCCAGGCCCTGCGCAGCGTGCGGCCCGATCTCGCCTGGTACCTGCGCAGCCTGCGCCATGAACTGCCGACCGCGCTGATGCTCGGCGCCACCTGCGGCAGCCTGGTGGCATTGATCGTCTGGCTCTGGCGCGGCGAAGCCTGGACCGGCCTGATCATCGGCGCCAGCATTCTGCTGTCGCTCGGCGCTGCCTGCCTGCTCGGCCTCAGCGTACCGACGCTGCTGCACGCACTGAGACTTGACCCCAAAATCGCCGCAGGGCCGGTGACCCTGGCAGTCACCGACCTGTGCACACTCTTGTTCTACTTCAGCCTGGCCGCCTGGCTGCTGTAATCGCCAAGATCCTCGGCGCAGCGCAAGCAGTATTCGGCAACCGGCAGGGCGGCCAGGCGTGCCGCTTCGACCGGCTCGCCACAACACAGACACTCGCCATAACGCCCTTCGGCCAGGCGCCGCTGCGCCTGGCGCACCAGCAATACACCATGTTCGGCCTCGGCCAGCAGGGCTTCGAGCACTTCGTCGTTCTGCCGCTGCTGCGCCTGTTCGGCGAAATCCGCCGAGTGGCTGCGCCCCAGATCGCGGCGAATCGCCTCGGCGCGGGTGGTGTAGTCATGCAGCAGAGCGTCCAGTACATCACGGTGAGCCATGAGCAGTCTCCTTGCGTTGAAGAGCGCTCAGTGTGATGCGCAGCACGAAGCTCGTGACTGACGCCGGTCAGCACTTGCGCGAAATGTCTTGTTCGACTGCCTTGACACCAATCGACAGCCTGGCCAAAGCTCGGCCATCGCCATGACCAGAAGAACAGCGATCTTGAAACGGATATTCGCCGTCCTTGCCCTGAGCCTCAGTCTTCCCCTGCATGCCGCCACGCTCGAACAACTGGCCAACGCCCCCTACTGGATCGCCCTCGGCCACTACGAGACCGGCAAGCTCGGCGGCTGGCGCAGCTATGTCGACGACGACGATTTCTTTCTCGCAGAAGATGGCGACAGCAACCCAGCAGCCGAACTGCAGGCGACCCTGAAGGCCCTGTACCAACCCGCTGAACTGGGCGACCGTCACCCGCAATGCGTCTACCCGGCGCGTACCCGCTGGCTCAAGGCGCAATTGCAACTCGATGACCTGCCCAGCCCCGACTGCGCCGAATACCGAAACTGGATCGCCGACGTCAATCCGCACAGCACGGTGCTGGTGTTCCCAGCGGCCTACCTGAACAGCCCCTCGTCGATGTTCGGCCATACCCTGCTGCGCATCGATCAACCGGATATCGACAGCCACAACACCGCGCTGCTGAGCTACGCACTGAACTTCGGCGCCTTCATCGAAGGCGACGACAACAGCATTCTCTATGCCTGGCGTGGCCTGATGGGCGGCTACCCCGGCCTGTTCGCCCTGGTGCCGTATCGCGAGAAACTCAGCGAGTACAACCGCCTGGAAAACCGCGACCTGTGGGAATACCGGCTGAATCTGACGGCAGAAGAAACCGCGCACATGGTCGAACACGTCTGGGAGCTCAAGCAGATCCGCTTCGACTACTTCTTCTTCGACGAGAACTGCTCCTACCGCCTGCTGGAGCTACTGGAAATCGCCCGCCCCGGCATCGAGCTGACCGAGCACTTCCCGCTCACCGCCATCCCCACCGATACCGTGCGTGCGGTCAAGGATGCCGGGCTGATCGAACGCATCGACTATCGCCCCTCGCGCGAGCGCGAACTGTTGGCGCGCGCCGAACCGCTCGATAGCGACGAGCAGGCGTGGGTCCTGCGCCTGAGCCAGGATCCAACGCAGCTTGACGACAGCGACTTTCTCGCCCTGCCCACCGAACGCCGCGCGCTGATCCAGGACGCCGCCTTCCGCCTGGTGCGCTACCACGCCAACGATGAAGAACGCAGCAGCAACGCCCAGCGCAGCTTCCAGTTGCTCGGTGCGATCAATCGCAACCCGCCACCGCCTTTGCAGGTCGAGCGTCCGCCGCTACCTGAGGAAGGCCATGAGTCGCGCACCTGGCAACTGGCTGGCGGCAGCCGCGACGATCGCGCCTTTGCCGAGTACGGCTTGCGCATGGCCTACCACGACCTCAACGACAACCTAGACGGCTTCCCGCTCGGCGCACAGATCGAGATCTTCCAGCTCAAACTGCGCCAGTACGAGAACAACCACTGGCAACTGCAACGCCTGGACCTGGCCAACATCCGCTCGCTGACACCGCGCAATGCCCTGCTGCAGCCGCTGTCCTGGCAGGTTGGCGGAGGCCTGGAGCGGGTGCTCGGCGAAGATGGCGACACCCGGCTGGTAGGCCATATCAGCGGCGGCGCCGGTGCCACCTGGCAGTTGCACGATGACCTGCTCGGCTTCGTTCTCGGCACCGCGCGCCTGGAATACAACGAGGATTTCGCTGCCGTGATCGCCCCGGCGCTGGGCTTCAACAGCGGGCTGCTGTGGCGCAACCCGTTGGGTAACCTGACCTTGGAGGCGGCCGGCGACTACTTCCACAACGGCGAAGTGCGCCGGCGCCTGTCGCTCAACCAACAGTGGGAAATGTCACGCAACCTCGGCCTGCGCCTGAGCGCCCAGCGCGAGTTCAGCCAACTGGCCAGCCCGGTTAACGAAGTGAGGCTGGAGCTGCGCTGGTATCACTACTGATCGAGCCCGTGCTCAGCGACCACTCGCCAGCCCAAAAGGAGGCTCGACGCTGATGGCAGGCAGCTCGCTCAAGCCTCGCTGTGCAAGCGTCCGGGCTCGTTCAACAAGCATTCACGCACCTGCATCAGGGCGAAGCCCAGCAGGTTAAGGCCACGCCAGGTCGCGGGCGAATGAGCATTGGCATCCCCCTCTGCCAGGCCGATACCCCAGACGGGATCGACCGGGCTGGCCTCCACCAGCAAACGAGGTGCGGTTCCCATCAGGTAACGTGCCAGCTCCGGGTCTTGGGAGAACTTGCCGAGATTGCCCTCGAAGACGATGGCTTGACGGTTTTCACGCCAAAGCGCCTCGTCGAAACCACGGATTTCACGGCCTATCGCCTTGACCTCATTCGGTATGCGCGCTGCCAGGATGCGCTGCAGCGCATCGGCATCATCGAACAGACGTGCCTTGCCAGCCATCATGTAGTGCTCGGCCGTTGCGTAGCGGATGCCTCCGAGGGTAAAGGCCGAGGGATACCACTGACTCAGACAACTCTTGCCAACCGGCGTCCCCGCCGCACGGCTGTGCCCCCAGAAATACAGATAGTCGAAACGATGCCCAGCTGTGCAGGCCTGCTGCAACTGCTCGACGGTCATAGGGTGGCGCATGGGCATTCCTTGCATGGAGTGAATCAGGCGCACAGCATACCGGAGCAAAGCACAGCCATCAGTTACCGAGCAGATCCTTCCACTCCAGGCCGAAACGCGCCAGGTACTTGCGCAGCCGGTCGGCATCGTTGGGCTGCGCCTTGCTCAGGCGCGACACCTGGTACAGCCGGCGCCCGGCATCGGACAAACTATCGGCCTGACGACAGACCTCGAGCACCGCCCGTAACTGCAGGCGGTCGAACAGATCCAGCTCGTCCGCCGCCTCGCCCAGCCAGGCCTTCAGCCCATCGTCCTGCTCCACCTGGCCCCAGGCTCTGCGCAGGCGCTCGATCTCCTCACGCACCTGCTCTTCATCGATACGCCCGCTGTCGGCCAGGGTCGCCATGCGCGTGATCGAGGCCGACAGCTCACGGAAGTTGCCCTGCCAAGCGGCCTCGCTGGAGCTGGCGAAGGCCAGATAGCGCCGCCGCGCCTCCAGATTGAAACGCACCAGCCGTCCCTGCTCGCGGGCATGGCGCTGCAGCTCGAAATCGATGTTCGGCTCGATATCCTCGCGGCGCCCGGCAAGGCCTGGCAAATCGAAGGTCCAAAGGTTGATCCGCGCGTAAAGGTCTTCGCGAAACAGACCTTCAGCCACCCGCGCGCGCAAGTCGCGGTGGGTGCCGGCGATCAGCAGGAAGTCGCTGCTCACCTCCTTGTCTGAGCCCATGGGAAAGAAGCGTTTCTCCTCGACAGCCTTGAGCAGCATGGCCTGCTCGTCCAGGCCCAGCTCACCAATCTCGTCGAGGAACAACATGCCACCATCGGCAGCGCGCAGCAGGCCATCACGAGCGTTCTGCGCGCCAGTGAAAGCGCCCTTGATATGGCCGAACAGCGCCGACATCGCGCCATCGCCGCGCAAGGTGGCGCAGTTGACCTCGACGAAGCGACCATCGACCAGATGGCGGCTGCGCTTGAGCTCGTACACCCGCCGCGCCAGAAACGACTTACCCGCGCCGGTCGGGCCGATCAGCAGCATGGGCGCCGAGGAGCGCACGGCGACTCGCTCGATCTGCTCGATGGAGCGGTTGAAGGCGGCATTGCGCGTGGCGATGCCCGACTTGAGGAAGGCCAGCCCCTCCAGGCGTGTGTTCTGAAAGCGCGAGGCGATGCGGTCATAGCGCGACAGATCCAGGTCGATCAGCGTGTAGGTGCCCGTGACCGGATCGACCTCGGCGCGCCTGCGTGTGGGTGAAGTTTGTATCAGCCTTGCCGGTAGATAGCGCGCCTCGGTCAGCAGGAACCAGCAGATCTGCGCGACGTGCGTACCGGTAGTGATATGCACGAGATAGTCCTCGTGTTCGGTATCGAAGACATAGGCATTGGTGAAGTCGTGCAGCGCGCCATAGACCTCCTCGAAATCCCAAGGGTTGCGCAACTGCATTTGTTGCAGGCGCACCTCGGTTTCCGGGGAGATCTGCTCGATGTCCGCGCGAATGCGCTCGGCAAGGCCGATATCACGTGCGTCGGAGCCGTGGATCAGCTCCAGACGGTCGATCAGCAGATCCGGCTGCTGACACAGGCCGATACTCGGCCGCCATTTGTTCCAGCGATTGGCACCCTTGCCGACCCGATCCAGGGTGGTGCCGATAAAGCCGATGGCGACGGTACGCTTGCGAATCATGTTCAATCCTCGTAGACCCTCCAGCATCTTATCCAAAAAGATAAATTACGATCTATATAGATATCATGCTGCTGAAGCCGACCACCTCAAGATCCAGCAAAAATCATCTCGAACAAAAATAAAATACTTTTAAATCAATACTTTAAATAAAAATAAGAACTCGAAAGATAAACCTGGCACAGCCGCTGCAATAGTCCTGGCAACAACGGACAACACTGCGAGACGCCAAGATGGCCAACTTCAACCTGTTCAACACCCGCCAAGCCCAACTGCCGGCCAGCGACACGCTGAACAAACAGCAGGCGCCGGCTTATGCCTACAAGCCCAAGCACAAGCTGGCCCAGCTGGCGGTCACCGGTTGCCTGAACCAGACCGTCTATGCCGATGCGCAAACCCAGTTGGACGAAGTGCTCAAGCTGGTCGGCGAGCTGGACGCCCGCTATGTGGCCAAAGCCGCGCTCTATGCCCGCAAGAAGGGCCACATGAAGGACATGCCGGCCCTGCTGCTGGCAGCCCTGGCCGCACAACGCTCGAGCCTGGTGCCGGCCTTGTTCGAGCAGGTAGTGGATAACGGCAAGATGCTGCGCACCTTCGTGCAGATCCTGCGTAGCTGCGTGACCGGACGCAAGTCGCTCGGTTCGCAGCCCAAGCGTCTGGTGCAGAACTGGCTGAACACCGCCAGCGAACGCCAACTGCTGCAGGCCGCAGTCGGCAACCAGCCGTCGCTGGCCGACGTGGTGAAGATGGTTCACCCCAAGCCGAGCGAGGCCTGGCGTGAAGCCTTCTTCGCCTGGTTGATCGGCAAGCCGGCCGATGCTGCTGCCCTGCCGCCGTTGACCCACGCCCTGCTGGCGTTTCGCAGCGGCGCGAGCAGCGAGTTGCCGGACGTGCCGTTCCAACTGCTCGGCAACGAGACGCTGAGCGCGGCGCAATGGGCCGAACTGGCCGGACGCATGGGTTGGCAGGCGCTGCGCATGAACCTCAATACGCTGGTGCGCCATGGCGCATTCGCGGTCGAGGGCTGTGCCGAAATGGCGGCGCGGCGTCTGGCCGATGGCGAGGCAATCGGCAAGGCGCGGGTCTACCCGTACCAGTTGCTGGCGGCCTACCGCATGACCGGCGACGGCGTGCCAACGACGGTGCGCGAGGCGCTGCAGGATGCTCTGGAGCTGTCGCTGAGCAATGTACCGGCGCTGAGCGGTCAGGTGGTGGTATGCCCGGACGTATCCGGCTCGATGGCGAGCCCGGTGACCGGCTACCGCCAGGGCGCGACCACTGCGGTGCGCTGCATCGACGTGGCGGCGCTGGTGGCCGCAGCGATCCTGCGCAAGCAGCCGCAGGCCCAGTTGCTGCCGTTCGAGAACAAAGTGGTGAAGATGACGCTCAACCCGCGTGACAGCGTGATGAGCAACGCTTCGAGGCTGGCGGCGATCTGCGGCGGCGGCACCAGTTGCTCCGCCCCGCTGAAGCAGTTGGCCGATGCCAAGGCGAAAGTGGATACGCTGATTCTGGTTTCCGACAACGAATCCTGGATCGACGCCCGCCGCCATGGCGCCACCGAGACGCTGCGGCAGTGGGAGCGAATCAAGCAGTTCAACCCGCAAGCGCGGCTGATCTGCATCGACCTGCAACCCCATGGCACCACCCAGGCGCCGGATCGTGCGGATATCCTGAATGTCGGCGGCTTCAGCGACGCGGTGTTCGACGTGGTGGCGCAGTTCGCCAGCGGTACCTTCGGCGCCGGCCACTGGGTCGACGCCATCGAGCAGATGGAGATATGAGAACGCGCCCGGCCGACTGGGGCCGGGCGCACAGATCAACGATTCAAGCGTATTCGAATGCTGATGGGACTACATCCAAGACGTCTCATCACGAACTTGTCGACTACGAGCGAAGGCACGAATGCCAGTGGCTGTACATCGGTTATGCCGGTTTCGATACCGGCCCGTGGCAACACGGAACAGTCACTTATCTTGTCGTGCCACCTGATTCACGGTTTTGCGACGAATGCCGGTGGAACTACATCCTTTTAAGATCGAGGTTGCGGGTTCGAATCCCGTCGGCTCCATCACTGGGGGGCCGTAGCTCAATGGGAGAGCGCGAGTTTCACCACTCGTTGTCGTCGCATCTTTTTCAGGCAGCGAATGCCTTGGGTACTACATTGTGTCGCGGGTTCGAGCCCCGTCAGCCGCAAGGCTGTAGCTCAGTCGGTAGAGCAAATGTGCCCATCACCTCGTCGCTGCACGGAGGCCCGCATCCACCATTTTTATTGACCCGGCGAATGCCGGTGGAACTACAGGACGTGAAGGTTGCGGGTTCGAATCCCGCCCCGGCAACGGGTAGCTCAACAGGATAGAGCGACGCGCATGTTTCACCAACGATTGTCGCCGCACTGCAAGCACGCTGGCCCAGCCAGCCCGAATTACGAGTGAATGATGATGCAGAGCAAAACTTACAACCTGCTGGAAGTCGCAAACGGCAAGCCAATCAAACTGTGGACGCAAGGCGTTCCGGTGGAGGAAGACGCCAAGCAGCAGTTGATGAACACCGCGAAGATGCCCTTCATCTTCAAGCACCTGGCCGTGATGCCGGACGTGCACCTGGGTAAGGGCTCGACCATCGGCAGCGTGATCCCCACGGTCGGCGCGATCATCCCGGCTGCGGTCGGGGTGGATATCGGTTGCGGCATGATCGCCGCGCGCACCTCGCTGATGGCGCACGACCTCCCGGATAACCTGGCCGGGCTGCGCGCCGCCATCGAGAAAGCCGTGCCGCACGGGCGCAGCAACACGCGCGCCGGTCGTGATCGGGGAGCCTGGGAAAACGTGCCGGAGATGGCCGACCACGCCTGGTCGGCGCTGAGCGAGCGCTTCAAGGCGATCACCGACAAGTACCCGCGTTTGGAGAAAACCAACAATCGTAAGCACCTGGGAACCCTGGGTACCGGCAACCATTTCATCGAAGTCTGCCTGGATGAAGCAGGCCGCGTCTGGTTCATGCTGCACAGCGGTTCGCGCGGTGTGGGTAACGCCATCGGCAACCTGTTCATCGAACTGGCCCAGGCCGATATGCGCCAGCACATCGCCAACCTGCCGGATCGTGACCTGGCCTACTTCGAGGAAGGCAGCCAGCACTTCGATGACTATGTGGAAGCTGTGGGCTGGGCGCAGGACTTCGCCAAGCAGAACCGCGCGCTGATGATGCATGCGGTGATCGCGGCGGCACGCGGCGTGATCGTCAAACCGTTCGAGGTGGCCCTGGAGGCAGTGAACTGCCACCACAACTACGTGCAGAAGGAACGTCACTTCGGTGAAGAGGTGCTGGTAACCCGTAAAGGCGCGGTGTCAGCGAAGAAGGGCGAACTGGGCATCATCCCCGGCTCCATGGGCGCCAAGAGCTACATCGTGCGCGGCCTGGGTAACGAGGAGGCGTTCTGCTCCTGCAGCCACGGCGCCGGGCGCACCATGAGCCGAACCAAGGCGAAGAAGGTCTTCACCATCGAAGATCAGATCCGCGCCACGGCTCATGTGGAATGCCGCAAGGACGCCGACGTGATCGACGAAATACCGATGGCCTACAAGGACATCGATCAGGTAATGGACGCCCAGCGCGAGTTGGTGGAAGTGGTGCACACCCTGCGTCAGGTGGTGTGCGTGAAAGGATAGAGACTATGAAGCACCTGAAAGACTGGCTGCAGCGGCTAAATAGTCGCCCAGCGCCCGACAACTATTGGGAAAGCTATCGTCACCACGAGGCATTGGAGGTCCTAGCCGACTGCAAGGGCGAAGGCGACTGGCTCACGCTGAGCAGTCACCACAACGGTTTCGTGCGCGAGGTGGCGGTGCGTAAACTGAGCGAGTTGCCTTCACCAGAAGCCCTGGCCGCCCTGCTCGAACGGGTCAACGACTGGGTGCCGCAGGTACGCCAGTTGGCCAATGCGGGCGTGCAGCGCTATCTCGTACCCGAGCATACGCCAGCGTTGCTACATGCCCTGCAACCGCTGATGGCGCTTGCAGAACGCCAGCGTGCCGACCACAGAGAGACACTGGCGGCAGCACGCACGGTGTTGCAGGGTGCCGAAGTACGCGATGCAGTGCAGGCAGCGTTCCTCGTTCAACACGGCAAAAGCGCTCGGTTTCTGTTCGACCTGCTGCTGGAGGCAAGCGACGAGCCCGTCAGCCTGCTCGGCAAGGCACTGGCACACCGCGAGATGACGGTACGCCAGATGGCGGTTTCAGCCTGCCAGAGCCTGCCTGCGGAACAGGCAGTGCCGCTGCTGCAATTGGCACTGGCTACACCCGGTGCCAGCGTGCGGGTCAAGGCCATGCATGCGCTGCTGAGCCGGCTCGACGAGCCACGCGAGATGCTGCGTGATGCTCTGCTGGACGCCTCGCCGGCGGTCCGCAACCTGGCCCGCTGGGCGGCGCCACGCTGGCAACTCGATGCCGGCGAAGTGCTCGCAAAGCGACTGGACGCAGCCCTGCCCAAGTCCAAACGCGAATGGCTGGGCGTACTAGGCCTGGCCAGCGAACTGGAGGTCAGCCTGGATGAGTGCTGGCGTGCTGCGGCGCTACGTTCGCCCATGGCCAGCGTGCGCCTAGCGGCGTTAGTGAGCCTAAGCGACGAGCACCTGAGCGAGCAGTTGGCGATGCAGGATGATCCAGCCGACAAGGTCTTCGCCAAAGCCTGCGAATGTCTGGGCCGCCAACCCTGGGATGCACTGGAAGCGGAACTCGACAGGCGCCTGGATCGTGATTGGCAGCATCTACCGGACCACCGCCGCGCCGCACTGATGGCGCTGCGGCCGCGCTGGCAACAGCTGGCCTACCTGCTGCGTCGCCTGGATAGCGAAGTGCAGCAGCGCGACTACTGGCTGGCCTGGATCGCCAACTGGTGCCAGCAGCAATACCTGATGGTCGACCCGACCACAGCGCCAGCCGAGCGCCGTAAGTTGCTTGCCCAGGTTGCCGAGCTGCAGGACAACGGTGCCCTGCCGCCAGATTGCGTGACACGCCTGGCGTGAGAGAACCGCCAGCTCGAGGCAATGCGAATAGCAGAATGAGGTGAAGCCATGCTGCAACCGATGCAAAGCCAGCGACTCGATGAACTGCGCACCCGCCTGGAAGAGGCGGGCTGCGTGTTCGACTTCGTGGTGTCCACGCTCGATCCGACCGCCACACCCGGCGAAGCGGAGCATCGGCAGGTGCTGCAGATACTGTTCGAGCTCATCGAGGAGCTCGCTCGCCTTGGCCGACTTGAGCTGATTGCACAGGACTCGCGCTTTGCTAAACAACGCTGGCCTGACCTGACACCCGATTTTGCGCAAGCACGCCCGACGGCTTTCAACCTTATAGAGCTACATGAGCTGGCCAGTGAGGACGGCCTGCTGTGCCGCAATTTCCGCGACCCGCCCTACGGCACTCCGTTGCACGTGGCGGACTTTCGCGAATGGCTGCAAATGCTGCGGCTGTATCCAGAAGAAGGCATGCAGGTGCTCGATTGGGTCGGCAATGCAGATACAGAGCCGCAGCGCAGCACCTGGCGCAGCTACTTTGACGACGGCAAGGAATTGTGGGGCATTTGGTGCCTCACCCTATACAACCCGCGACGCCGGACATTGTCGGCGCTGGCCGCCAGCGCGACAGACTGAACAAGGATAGAGAAATGAACATGCAACAACGCCACCCGCTCAGCGACGCCATGCGCGCCCGGGTGTTGGTCGAACTCGAACGGCTAGAGCGCGAGCGCAACGTCAAAGTGCTCTATGCCTGCGAATCGGGCAGCCGCGCCTGGGGCTTTGCCTCGCCGGACAGCGATTACGACGCGCGCTTCGTATACGTGGAAAAACCGGACTGGTTCGTCCAGGTGGATGCGCCGCGTGACGTGATCGAACGCCCACTGGACGACGAGCTGGACGTCAGCGGCTGGGAACTGCGCAAGACCCTCGGCCTGCTGCGCAAGTCCAACCCGACGCTGCTGGAGTGGCTCGACTCGCCGCTGGTGTATCGCCAGGAAGATCAGGCAACCGCGCGCCTGCGCGAGCTGGCCGAGCACTTCTACAGCCCGCCGGCAGCGCGCAACCACTACCTGTCGATGGCCAGGAAGAACTTTCGCGGCTACCTGCAGGGCGACTCGGTGCGCTTGAAAAAATACTTCTACGTACTGCGCCCGCTGCTCGCCGTGCGCTGGATCGACCAGGGTCGCGGCCGGCCGCCGATGACCTTCGCCGACCTGCTGCAGACGGTGGACGACTCTGCGCTGCTGGCCGAGGTGGAGGAGTTGCTGGTTCTCAAGCGCAGCGCCGACGAGTCCGCCTATGGCCCGCGCCGCGCCGCTCTGCATGCGTTCATCGAAACGCAACTGCAGCAGCCGGTGCCGAGCCTGCCGCGTACCCGCGCGGACAGCAGCCTGCTCGACGCCTACCTGCGCGAGACAGTGAAACGCTACGCCTGAGCCGAGTACAGTTCGCAGCCGATCCGATATCCACCGTGCGGATAGTGTGGCAACGATCACCAAGGATTACAGATGAACAAGGACCTTATCGAGCTGGACGGCGCCATCGGCGGCGGCCAGATACTGCGCAGCGCGCTGAGCCTGTCGATGATCACCGGCAAGCCGTTTCGCATTCACAACATCCGCGCCAAGCGCAGCCGCCCCGGCCTGCTACGTCAGCATCTCACGGCTGTAACAGCGGCCGCGCAGATCAGCTCGGCCCGCGTGGAAGGCGCGCAGCTCGGCTCGCAGAGTCTGAGCTTTGCGCCCGGCGCGATCTAGGGCGGCGACTATGACTTCGCCATCGGCACCGCTGGTAGCTGCAGCCTGGTGATGCAGACACTGCTACCCGCCCTGCTGCAAGCCGACCAGCCCAGCCGGGTGCACATCAGCGGCGGTACGCACAACCCGCTGGCGCCACCCTTCGAGTTTCTCGAGCGGGCCTGGCTGCCGCTGCTCCGGCGCATGGGCGCACAGGTGGAGATCGAACTGCTGCGCCATGGCTTCGCACCGGCTGGTGGCGGCGCAATCGCCCTGCAGGTCGCACCGTCGGTGCTAAGCCCGCTGCACCTGAAGGCGCCCGGCGCCGTTCACCATCAGCTGGCAACCGCCATAGTGGCGGACGTGCCAGGCCATGTGGCCGAGCGCGAACTGGCGCGTGTCGGCAAGCGCCTGAAGTGGCCGGAACAGGCACTGAAAGGCATCTGGCTGGACAAGCAGATCGGCCCAGGCAACGTGTTGCTGCTGGAAATCGCCTGCGAGCACCTTACCGAGGTGTTCAGCAGCGTCGGCCAAAGCAGCGTGCGCGCCGAGCAGGTCGCTGACCGGGCCGTGGGTCAAGCGCGGCAATGGCTGCACAGCGGCGCCGCCGTGGCCGAGCACCTGGCCGATCAGTTGCTGCTGCCACTGGCCATGGCTGGCGGCGGCAGCTTCAGCACAACGCACATGAGCGAGCATCTGAGCAGCAACATGCAGGTAATCCAGCACTTCCTGAATGTAGCCATCATCTGCACTCAGACCGATGAACACGCCCTGCAGGTGGAGCTTCGGCGTCGCTGAAACCCGCCAGGCGCCGATGGCTCTGAGCTCTCCTATACTGAGATTCCCCTAACCCGTTTCAGGAGAGTCATCATGCGTCGCACGCTCATGTTTCTCGCCGCAACCCTGATCAGCCTGCCACTGTGGGCCATGCATTGCCCGCAGGATATGGCCAAGATCGATGCATTGTTGCAAAGCGATCCGCCTGCCGACCCAGAGGTGCTGGCCAAGGTGCAGGAGCTGCGCGCCGAAGGTGAAGCCCTGCACAAGGCCGGTGATCATGTCGAGTCGGTCAAGGTGCTGGGCGAAGCCCTCGACCTGCTGGCCGCCAGCGAATGAATCACGCTGGGCTTGCTCAATAACCGCTGTACAGCAAGCCCAGCGCGACCTGACGCACCTCCTGCAGATCTACCGGTTTGCTCAGGCAGGCCGAAGCGCCGCGCGCTTTGGCATCCTCGAACAACCGTGCATCGGCCACCGCGCTGATCACCATCACCGGCACATCACGCAAACGCGGCTCAGCGCGCATGGCGTCGAGAATATCCAGCCCATTGCCGTCAGGCAGGTCGATATCCAGCAACACCAGTGCCGGCTCACTTTCCTGCAATTCGGCCAATGCCCGCTGGCATGAACTCACGCCCCTGACCTCGGCAAACTCACGCAACGATGCCTGCAGGATCTTCATGCAGGCGGGATGATCCTCCACGCACAGCACCTGCACCAGACTTTTCACGGCCTGCGCCGGCACCTCGGCAGTCTCGTCGCCGAACACATCAGGGCTGGCCGCACTGGGGATGTCGAGCCAGAAACGACTACCGACACCAGGCTCGCTACGCACGCCGATTTCGCCTTCCATCAACGTGGCCAGCTCGCGGCAGAGCACCAGCCCGATGCCGGTACCGGGAATATTCGAGCTTTCCCGGCCGAGACGCTGAAACGGCTGGAACAGCTGCGCCTGCTGCTCGCTGGAAAGACCCGGTCCAGTGTCGTCAACCCACAACCGCACACAGTCGGCACGCACCTCGTAGCCCATGCGGATCATGCCGCGCGGGCTGTTGTACTTGATCGCATTGGACAGCAGGTTGAGCAGAATCTGCCGTACCCGGCGCGGGTCGCCCTGTACGAACAAGGGCGGATTGGCTGCCTCCATCACCTGCAATTGCAACTGTTTCTGCTGCACTTCGGGCTGCACCAGCTCGGCACAACCGCTGAGTAGCGCGCCGATTTCGATTGCCTGGAACTGCAACTGCTGACGCCGGCTCTCGATGCTCGACAGATCGAGAATGTCGTCGACCAATGAAGTGAGATGGCGGCTGGCGCTGACGATCTCACGCGCGTAATCGGTCTCCAACATGGCGTCCTGCTTGTCCTGCGCCTCCATCTCGATCAACTGAGCGAAGCCATGGATGGCGTTGAGCGGCGTGCGTAGTTCGTGGCTCATGCTCGACAGGAAGCGACTCTTGGCCTGGCTGGCCGCGAGCGCTTCAAGGCTGGCGTGACGCAGTTCTTCCTGCACTTGTTTGAGCCGAGTGATGTCGACGTGCGTACCGGCAATACGCAGTGGCCAGCCGCTCGCGTCGCGCGCCAGGACCTTGCCACGGCTGAGCAGCCAGAGGTAATCGCCGCGGCAATCGAGATAGCGGTATTCGGCGTCGAAATACTCTTCGCCACTGTCAGCGAATAGCTTGCGCAGGTGACGCAAACGCTCCAGATCATCGGGGTGTACGCGCTGGTTGAACTCGCTCAGCGTCAGGTGATTCGCACCCAGGCCAAAACGCCGGACGAAGCGCTCGCTGAGATCGATGGTCAGATCTGTGGTATCGATCTGCCAGAGGCTTTCAGTTGTACTCTCCAGCACCAGTTGCAGAATGCTTTGCGCCTCCTGCCGCTCATGCTCGCTGGCCTTAAGTTGCTTGCCGGCCTGCTGCACGGCGTCAGCCAGGCGACTGACCTCGGCGATATGACTGTCCGGCACGGCTGGTAAATATTTGCCCTGCCCCAGGCTGGTCGCCATGTCGACGATGCCATCGATGGGCTCGGCAAGTTGCTTGCTGAGATTGCGCGAACGCAGCCACATCAGGGCGAAGAACAGCAGATAGAACGCCGCCAGGCCGGCAATTAGCAGATAGCCGATCTGCATGTAACGCTCGGCCAACTGGTTGGTGTCATGGAAGATCTGCTCCTCGTCCACCACCAACAGCAAGCGCCAGCCGGTTTGCGGAATTTCGCTCCAGGCCACCAGCTGCTTGCGGCCGCCGAGCAGCACTTCCTGCACGCTGCCATTGCCCTCGTTCATCGCCTGAAGCAATGGCTCCATACCCTCGCGCTTGGCCAGGTTGAAGTCCTCGGGCTTGAGTACTTCACGGCGCACGGCCTCTTCGTAGGAGTACTGGGTCAGCTCACGCAGACCGAAATCCAGCTCCCCTGCCTTCGGCAACGCCATGATGTTGTGGTCATGGCTGACCAGCATCGCGTAGCCCTGCCAAGGCACGTTGAGTTCGGCAATCTCGCCCAGTATCTGGCCCACGGTCACGTCGAGACCGACCACGCCTTCGAGAAAGTCCTCGCGATACACCGGGGCGATGGCCGACATCATCCATCCCAGGCCTGCCGGGTCGAGGTAAACCTCGGTCCACATCACCTTGCGTTCGGGATTGTGCTTGGCGTCGGCGAGGTAATAGAAGTTGTAATCGGGTATCACCATGTCGTGGGGATACTGCGCGGGCGTATCGAACCAGGGATAGATGCGGTTGTAGCTGTCCCAGGTATTGAAATACAGCGCCGCTACCAGCGGGCTGGCCTGCTGGATCGAACGCATCAGCGGATCGAGTTGCGACAGGCGCATGACCTTGGCGTGATCCTGCTGAGCAAGTGGCGTGCTGTTGGCATAGAAGGATGCTGCGCGCCCGTCATCGCTGCGGGTATAGAACACGCCACTGTCAGTGACCGCATGGCGTTGGCGCTCAAGCTCATCGGCCTGGAAACGGGTATCGAGCAGCGCTTTGAGAGCGCCATCGCGGTACACCTGCACCAGCGACTCGATAGAGCGCAGCCGCCCGTCGATGATCTGCGCTTCGCGCAACGCGGCGCTGGCCAGATCTTTCACGGCTGTTTCCTGCAGATGCTCGATCTGCGCGTCACGAATCGCCTGATTGCTCAACAGATACACCGCGATCAGCACCGACTCCACCAGAATCAGCGGGATCAGCGCGCTTTGCACGAACGCTCGCCAGATCCACTGACGTAGAGGGTAGCGGCTAGAACTCGGCATTACAGCTCCTTTGCAGAGGACGCAGGCAGATGCGAGGCGCCATCATAGCTTCCCGCGATGGAATCCGCAGTCGACGCTGAGGAACCTTTGCCGTACACTTGACGTCCTATCTGTAACCGAAAAGTTTTGGGGCCGATTAGGATTCGACGCCGGTAGCGAAGCTCGAGGTGCATGCCGACTTGGTAACAGAAGTCGTAAATCAACTGTTGCAACTTTCTATAGTTGCCAATGACGAAAACTACGAGGGCTACGCTCTCGCTGCGTAAGCGGCGCGACTAGTCCTTCTGGTAGCTTCGGCTCCAGCGATCACTAGGGGATGCCTGTAAACCTGAAGTGATTGTCATGCAGAACAGGATCGCCGCGTAGTACGTTGTGGACGAAGTGGCTAAAACTTACACAACTCGCCCAATGCACCCTGCCCGTCGGGCGGCTGAGGGTTAACTCAATAGACACGGCTAAGCATGTAGTACCGACAGTGGAGAACTGGCGGACGGGGGTTCAAATCCCCCCGGCTCCACCATTACAACATCTAAAGACGTCCACGGACGTCTTTTTTTGTGGCTGAAATCCAGCAAATACGGGGCTTTCAGCGCCATAACCATCCCATAACGTCCAGCACAAGCCATGGCCATTGGCATTCCAAATGGCATTCCAAGCCTACTGATGTTAATTTTTGGAATGCCAAATCACGCTCGGTACCACCATGTGCGCTCAAGCAACCCGTCTATCTGAACTCAGAGTGAAATCTGCCAAGCCATCAGAGAAGGACTATGTCCTGTTCGATGGAGCCGGCCTCCAACTGAGAGTGAGAAGCAATGGCTCTAAGCTGTGGAACTTCAACTATCGGCATCCGGTAACGAAGAAGCGGATCAACATGGGCTTGGGTACCTTCCCCGAGGTTTCATTAGCACAAGCGCGCAAGAAAACTCTCGATGCCAGAGAGGTGCTTGCTAGTGGCATTGATCCGAAAGAGATACGTGATGCTGAACTGCAAGCTAAAAAAGCAGCGACAGAGCACACGCTGCAGAACGTAGCGACGTCCTGGTATGAGCTCAAGAAGGACGCGGTAACCCCCGCCTACGCTGAAGACATTTGGCGCTCGCTTACGCTGCATGTCTTTCCCGATCTGGGCGTTACACCGATCGCGTCCATAACAGCGCCGAAGGTCATCAGCCTTCTCAAGCCGCTCGAAACTAAAGGCAGCCTGGAAACCGTCAAACGCCTTACACAGCGACTCAACGAGATCATGACCTACGGGGTCAACTCAGGCCTGATACCCGCCAACCCACTTACCGGGCTTGGTAGCGTGTTCAAGAAGCCGAAGAAAAAGAACATGCCGGCCTTACACCCCGATGAGCTCAGAGAGCTCATGGTTGCAATCGCGAACGCCAGTATAAAAAGGACCACTCGTTGCCTGATCGAGTGGCAATTGCACACGATGACTCGTCCCGTTGAGGCTGCCACTACCCGCTGGGCCGATATCGACTTCGAGAAAAGGATCTGGACGATCCCGGCTGAGCGCATGAAGAAACGTCGCCCGCATACGGTGCCGCTTACAGATCAAGCATTGGCCATTCTGGAGGCGATCAAACCCTACAGCGGGCACCGTGAATACGTGTTCCCTGCTGACCGCAACCCACGCACTCACTGCAATAGCCAAACGGCCAACATGGCACTGAAACGCATGGGGTTTGAAGGCCGCCTGGTTAGCCACGGAATGCGCTCAATGGCCAGTACAACGCTCAATGAACACGGCTGGGAGCCTGAACTGATCGAGGTCGCCCTCGCCCACGTCGACAAGGACGAGGTTCGCAGCGCCTACAACCGTGCGGACTACATCGAGCGCAGACGCCCGATGATGGCGTGGTGGAGTGAGCATATTCAAAAGGCTGCAACCGGCAGTCTTTCAGTATCTGCGACCCAGGAGAGAAAAGTCGTTTCGATACGCTGACAACTGGCGGCTATCGGCCGATTCTGTTGAAAAAGTCGGTTTCTGAGAGAGCTGCTTTTCGGTAGCTCAAAAAATGCTCGATTTCGGCGTTGCTACGTAAAAACCAAAGCACCTCCGTTTTCTGAGCGAACCAAATTTCAACGTCGCTCACGCTCTTTCACGGGCAAAAATGGAGACGGGACTTTTTCAACAGAATCGGCAAAAGCAGACATTAATTTTTAAAGCAGGCTATCAATATCTCTTGAGGGGGAGAACCTCTCATCGGCCACAAGGCAACTCTGCTTGCTCCTCTTCCGTCCAGCATCTCGCCAGAAATGCACAGACTTGGCAGCAAGTCCGACTATCGATGACCTGGATAAGGCACCGCTGTTCACGGCGGTCTTGAACGACTTGATGCGCGCAGTGATGGCGTTGATTGTCCACAAAGAACACTGGAGGCAGGATCATGCGAGTGCTGATAGCGGATTGCATTGCGGCATGAGCCCCACATTCGGCCCAGCTATGGAATCGGCAGTCTTGGACACGAGGCTCTGCAAGAAGAAAATGCGACGCGCTGCCAGTAGCTACGAGCCATTCGTCCGCATCTTTCAATTCGCCAACCGGCCCCTTCCCGAATCCTTCATTACGAAAGCCAGGGAACGCAGAAATCTCGCTAGTTGAAAGTGCACCACCAAGTTCGTGACCGCATGCGTCAATTAACGCAGCACTGAGTGTGTGGATTTCATCCAGGTGAGGCAATAAGGTTTCTTCGCCTTCATCATTCACTTGGTAGTCGAGCTCTTTAGGGCAAGCATTGTCGATTACGGTGAAAATGGCTCCGTCTGTGCGAGAAACGAATAGCGCTGGGTAGATCAAGATGCGAGGGCGGCGAGCGAACAGCTTGCTGCCGGTCCTCTCATAGTGAACATGCACGCCAAGAAACGCTCCAGAAACGTCGCCCAGCGCTACGTACTGCCGAAGCTGCGCGGGACGTAATGGCATTGGGGCATCTTCGGTGAGAGCCAAGCGATGGAGAAGTTTATATATTTCTGCTGCCCGATCCTTGAACTCTTGGCGGGTGAAAATCGCGATGTCGTCCGGCTGTGCGACGCGTAAGAAGGTTTCAACTGGGGCCTTGAACACCACCATCCACTCGCCGCTAATAATGACTGCCCTTGGCAAGTCATGGCCGTACTGCTCCTTGAGCGTCCTAACATAGCCGCAGACTTGACGTAGATAGTCGTCCCACTCTGCGATGATTGGTGAAGCATCCTTGGCCTTTGCATCACGAATATGCTGGATCGCCGCAACGAGAAGTGTGGCCTCAGTAGCGTGCTTACCTTCCCCACGGGCTGAAATTGGAGGCTTATTCCACGCTTTGGCTTCAACCAGCATTAGCGGTGTGCCAGTGATATCGACGACCCCGACATAGTCCATGAACTTGGTGGTGTCGGCCTGGAGACGGGCTTCTTCAAGGACATTGCCCCTAGCACCGAGCACCCATCCTAGATGAGTGAGCAATTCATCCACGAAAAGCAGCCGCGTGTCGTGCTCGTGGGGACGACGGCTCGGATCGGGCTCGGCGTACGGGTCACGCTGCTGCCGCGCGAGCTCTCTTTCAACCTCCGTCAGCAGGTCGTCGAGCCCTCGCTTGAAAAGGTTTTGAAGCGCCAACCCATTCACTGGATCAGTTCCGGCAAGCGATAGAGCAGGCGGCGCGCCGCCGGCCATCCGGCCTCTAGGAAAATTTCTAGACAGTCAACGAGGGCCACGCGTCGGGCTGACTCCTCAAAGATTTCCTTGTGGTCGGCTAGGAACATACCGACTAGCCGAACCAGAAGATCAACGCCCAGGGAATCGTGTTGATAGCCTGATCGGCGGCTGGCCTGCAGGTTGCTGGCCGCTAGATCGAAGGCCTTCCCCGCGTCCACATCGATTAGGCGCTCGACGAGTTGCAGCAAGTAATAAGTGGTGTGTGGCTGTGCGTACTCGCCAATTCGCTTTAGGAGGTCGGCGTTCTCTTGGAGGAAGACATCGAGATTTGCGTGGCAAAGCGGCACATCGGCGCCCTGCAGATTAGTCTTCGCGCTGGTCGCGAAGAACATTTGCATACCAGCAGCATCGATAAGACGCGCGCACTCCCGCGCTTCTGAGGCTTCAGCCTCACATAGGTTGGCGTCTGCCATGTGCGCGGCGAGTCGGGCGTTTGCAGCATTTACGATATCGGAGACAAGCGCTTGAGAGCGTTGGCGAAGACCGGCGTTCTTGTCGGGGACGTCGCCGGCTCCGGCAACGATAGCGCCGCGTAGAGTCGCCAGAACCGCTTTCACTGCTTCGGCGTGCAGCCAGGGAACACTTAACCATTGATCGAGAGCGACCTTCGCCTCTGCCGACTGATAGGTTACCCAGAGAATGGTCAGATTACCTGCAATAGCGCTGAACAGCCTCCGCTGTCGCTCAGACCCGGGCGTCTCGCGCTGCAACAGAATGAGCAGGACTTCTAGGCTCCGCTGCTGATCCGTATGAATCAATCGTGAAACGACATCGCCGACCAGATGCTCGATGACAGTCAGATTGGTTTCGTGCGCAATTCGGTAGTTCAGCAGCCTCCAGAACCGGTCACGATCGAGATCCCAAATTCGAACGAGACGTATCGAGGCGTTTAGCCGTACTGCCGGATGGCTATCAGACAGCAGCTCCTCCGCCCGCAGTATAAGATCGGCGTAAAGATCTGCGCGTTGCACAAACAGATCCCAATAGGCCTGCGCAGCTTCAACCCGAGCCGCTGGGCTACCCCAGGCCGCAGACTGTTCGAACTGTGTCTCCGTATCGACGTCCAGTTCTGGACTCTCGGACTTACCCGCAATGTCTAGTAGCGCTGTAAATGTCGCGTCTTGCTGCAGCGTTGCCGGTTCCGCCCTCGATACTAGAAGCTTTCTCGACACGATCATTTCGCAGCCTTGACCAATGATCGCCTCTGCATACCGCTGTAGGTCGGCGTTCGGCGTATTGCCTGCTAGTGCGGTTCGAATTGACTGTAGGGCTGCGAGGGACTCCGCGAGGGAGCTCATTGCAACATCTTCCGACCTCGAATCGAGCTGCAGGAATTTCTTCGCGAGGTTGATGGCGTCAATGACTGACGAGTTGCATGGATCTTCTCTGTCTAAGCCCTCAATCCAATGGAAGTCCTCTGGTACACCAAAGCAGGAATGAACGGCAAAGAGCCGATCGTTCGTGGAGGTCTGTTCCTGAGGTTTCGTATCTAGGATGTGGATAGCTTCGTCAGTGACGAGATTGTCACGGCCGATCGTAGAAAAAAGACGCTCCAGGAAAGCCTGACGCGCTTCGATGCGATGCAGGAAGCGTGAAAAGTCGAACCCTAGCGCGGCACGCTCGAAAGCCTCCTTCTCTTGCGGTGATCGCCGTCCGAAACCTATCGCAACGAGATCAATGGCGTCCTTGCGAGTGTCGGGTAGAACAAGGAAGGGCTCTGTCACTGCAATGGGCCAGAGTATGTCTACTACGCCATCGTTACGCTCAACGGCGCAGAGGAACATCCGGGCCCAGAGAATAGCGAACGACGCTTTATCGACTAGGATGTCGATCAGCGCCACAGCTTCCGCCTCCGGGATGGCGGCGAGGTGCGCACGCAACTTCAAGATTAGACTTTCAGCATCCCGATCGTAGTGGTTGTCAGGGTCATGCGCCCAGATATGGCTGCGGTCTTCCAGTAGACGGATTGGTCGCCCACTGACCTGAAACGCTACGTCGAGGGCTTCGTCGGAGGGGACATGTTCGCTCGCAACGTAGCCTTCAACCGCATTGATAACGGCCCGAACCGCGGCTTGTGGATGAGCTTGTAGGAACTTGGGCAAGTACTCACCTAGCGACCATCGCGCCATCCCGTAATCCTGTCGGGCGTTGGAGGTCAGGCTGAGGATTTGGCTCTGGCCAATTCGGGTCTGGCGATCTTCCGTAACCTCGTAGCCAAACACTACCTGGTAGATGTTGGTGACGAACTCCGGATCGACGTCGCCGACTGCCGCAATCTTGTAGCAAACAGCTGGCACTTCCTCGTGCCCGAACCGGTCTAGTCGATCGCGTTCAAACAGCTGGGCGAGCAAGGTTCGCGAGGCCTCGACATCTGTGTCATAGGTAGCGATGACGAAGTCAATGGAGGATCTCACGGTGAAATCAGGTTCTTGCTGGGCCAACCCGTGCGCCATCAGCGCGCGGGCTGCCTGACCGAGCATCCCCCCGAATGCTTCCCCCCCGGCTCGCTCGATGAGATTGTGGAGTAAAAAGCGAAGCGTGCCCGGGACTTTTATTGGGGCCACAGCTAAGTGCTCGGCTAGGTGGGCCCATGGTTCCAGCTCAACTTGCTTATCGTCCTCAAGGCGTACTGCTAAAGCGCCGGTCACATGGGATAGCGTCTTTAGTGCCTTCTTGTCACCCCCGTTGGCAGAAGTACCCAACCAACGACAATCGTTAGCCGAAGTAGGAAACTCTGCTCCCAGTCGACCGGCAGTGCTGCGAATTATCGGGTCTCCATCCTCGTCATTGATTAAGCTGCCCAGTGCAATCCAAAAGCGCGCGTGGTCCGCTTCAGATTCCCAGACTTCTCGCAGTACGAACGCGAGGGCTGGCGATAGCATCAACCCCAAGGAGTCAGCTTTTCTGAATCGATAGGTACCACTAACTATAGCGCTTGGATCAAGGGCTAGCCTTGCGGCCGCATAGTCGAAGAGCAGGTGATGTCGGAACTGAACCCAGCGCCCGCTATCAACGACAACAAGTACGCCCTCCTTACAGAGGGTATCGATCATGGTTGGGTTGTCACCGGCTGCATCGAGTATTGGCGCGCGAAGCGCTCGTGCTTGAACCATGAGTTGGACCACACGGCTAAGACTGCTCTTTGCTGGCAACCCATGACCTTCTAGACGGTGATCCCAATAGAGCTGCAACAAGTCAGCTTGGGACGCGACTTCGTCTAGATGCTTGACCGCGTCACCCGAGATCAACTCGCTTAGTAGCCGGGTATTGAACGGCACCATTGCCAAGTCACGAAGACGCTGTGGCGTCTGGGAAAGGCATTTCGCTAGCGCCGGCGACAGTTGGAGGAGTTGCTCAAACTCGGTTTCCGACCAAGCCGGCACTTGAATGTGCCTGACTTCAGCGAAGGATGGATCTGCAAACGATGGCTCTGGCGGTGTGCCTTTGAACAGCGCGCGCAACTGCTGCCCCATACGCAGATCAAAATTACGGATCGACGCGATAACATTCCATCGCCCCTTCCTTTCTAGAACTCGCTCGATGAGTGCGCGGAAGACTCCTTCACCGTGGCCGCCACGGGTTGCGTCCAATGCATCAACAACGAGATAGGCCGGCTCCAATCCGTCCCATGCTTCGAGCACATCAAGTAGTGGGTGTTGTAGTCCAAGCTCACGGGACAACCCTTCGAGGCTTTCGATCGAGTAACGATCAACGGCGAGCTGAAGGATGTCGATCCCGTCATCGGCCAGTTTGTGGGCAAGAGAGTTCAGAACTCCGCTCTTTCCAGCCCCCGGTTCTCCGATGATTAGCAGCGGGCCGTTACTCACTGCGACTTCAACGGCCGCTTGGCAGTCGCGTCGCACGGATAACACCTCGCCACTGGCTAACTCAATCTGCTCATAGCTCCCGAGCGCATCTGCGATGCGCTTGGAGTGCTGCTTAAGGGCTTCGATGTCGGCACGATACTTAGGGGAGGTACTGAGTACGATGCCTTGGCTGAGAAGTAGTTGCCGCCAAGTGGTAAGGTCACCACCACTACGGTCTGACATAAGCTGGCCGCATAGGTCAGATAGGACAGTGAAGGCGGCTGAGGCATCCACGTCATTGCCGAAGGCTTTAACAAGGGAGCCGCTCGCCAATGCGTAACCCTGATCGCTGTCATAGGTGAAGATGACTATAAGCTTCGCCAGCTCGGACAGCAGCGTATTGTCGACCGGGCTCTTAGTAATACTCACCCAAGCCTGTTCGACCAAGCTGGAAAAAATCTGATATGCACGCTGCTGTTCTTGGTTAAGCGCACCACCACCCGGTTGAGAAATTAGCCGAAGCGCAGCCGTTAGGTCATCCCTAATATGGGCTGAGGCTTGGGGGCTCATAGCCATTACTAACCGGTCGCGGGCAGGATCAAGTGGTCGGTTCCACTCCATCGAGCCGTTGCCCTTCTGTGCGTCAAACCAATGGCGAACGAACTGTAAGATCGTCTTACCTAGTGGCGAGTTTAGGTCTTCAGTCAGGCTTGCAGTTGTCTTCGCCTGCACGGCGACGTAGCCACCCTCGCTGGTTTTGATCAAAAGGTCATCGACCGGCGCCTCAGTCTCGAAGCGGATCCATTCCGGTGCGGCGGAGCCCAGGCGGAAGCTCTGATCAAATCGGTCGCCCGCGAGAATCCAGGAGGAGAACAGAGCCCCTAGCTTCTGCTGGAAACGGATGCCAGCGCTGGTGGCAGCGCCACCACCACCAATTCGCTCGTGGGGGGAGGGATTTCGCGGCGTCTGGGTCAAGGCACGTTTCCGGTCTACGTCTGAATGTCGCGTAGTGATAACCGGGTTCGCTGACGTTGGCAATCCGTGTGGGACTATCCATTTCGATACCTAGAACCTGTTGTCTTGGCGTGACTACTTTTCACGCGCGTATGCACGAGTAAGTATTACGTTGAGTCATTCAATGACCGCTTCTGGCCGACTACTGCCTATTTTGCCCTGGGTTTAGCTGCCACAAAGCGGTCATTCGATCCAAAAAAATCTCAGCCACACATCACAGCAATGACATCCCCACCCTGGAGTCTTCAACCATGTCATTGCACTGCCCGAGCTGCGGCTCTGCTCAGGTCTCCACGCACCTCACCGCCATGCGGATTGCTGCCTTCATCGGCATGCTGGGCGGTGCACTGCGTGGTGCCGGTACCATCCTGCTCACCGGCCCGGCTGTTATCAATAGCGCACTAGCCAAGCCTCCCAACGTAAACCTCAATGCCCTCTCATCGGCCATTCTCAACGGACTGGTTGGCGCTGCTGGTGGTTGTGCGATGGGCGCTCAGCTTGGCGAAAAACTCGACCGTCATGTGCTGGCCCACAACCTCTGCCTGAACTGCGGTCACCGCTTTAACCAGCCGGTCTGATCCGGCGCCCTTCTCTCTCATTCATCTCTAAATGCCGGTGCTGCGCCATGCGCAGCGCTTTATGCCGGCTATTGCTCAAAGGAAATTCATCATGGCTCATCAAGTCGAACAAATGGCTTACGTCGGCACCACTCCCTGGCACGGCCTGGGCAACAACCTACCTCGCAAGCAACCTATCGAGGTCTGGCAGCGTGAAGCCGGTATGGACTGGCAAATCCAGGAGTCGCCGGTACATTTCAAATCCGATGCTGTCGGTCACCTGGGCGCGATCCATTCCTTCCCGGAGCAGAAGGTGCTGTACCGCTCGGACACCAAAGCTCCGTTGTCGGTGGTCTCCAACCGCTACCACACCGTTCAACCGCGCGAGGTGCTGGAGTTCTATCGCGATCTGACTGAAGTGTCCGGCTATGAGCTGGAAACTGCGGGCGTGCTCAAGGGTGGTCGCAAGTTCTGGGCGCTGGCGCGTACCGGACAAGGCTCGTCGATCAAGGGCAATGATCAGGTCAACGGCTACTTGCTGCTGGCGACTTCCTGTGACGGCACCCTGGCTACCACGGCGACACCGACGACCGTGCGTGTGGTCTGTAACAACACCCTGACGGTCGCCCTGGACGGCACTAGCCGGGCGATCAAGGTGCCGCACAACACCCGCTTCGATCCGAAGGTGGTGAAGAAGCAACTCGGCATCGCCGTCTCGCAATGGGACGACTTCATGTATCGCATACGCGCACTGGCTGAACGCAAAGTGCAATGGCATGAGGCTTTGGGCTACTTCATGAATGTGCTGTGCGAGGTCAGTCCGACCGGCCAACTGCCCGAGCAGTTACCCAACGAACGCGCCCTGCGCCGCGTGCAGGAGCTCTACGAAGGACGCGGGCGTGGTTCGGATCTGGAGTCGGCTCGCGGTACCGCCTGGGGCCTGCTCAATGCGGTAACCGAATACGTCGACCATGAGCGTCGTGCTCGCAGCACTGAGTACCGACTCGACTCGGCCTGGTTTGGCCAAGGTGCCCAGGTCAAGCAACGCGCTCTAGATGCGGCCCTGCAAATGGTCGCCTGATCAATCCTCATACATTTCATCCACTCCCTAACGCCCGATCAGTTCAGCGCTGATCGGGCGTTTTTGTGTCCGCAAGGTGAACACCATGAAAGCAACGTCATTGAATGGCAGCACCAGCAAGAAACGCCCTGCCCTGCGTCTGGTCAGCACCAAGGAGCTGCCGCGCGAGGACTGGTTGCAGATCCGCAAGCAAGGCATCGGCAGTTCGGATGCAGCAGCGGCGGTCGGTCTCAATCCCTACAAATCTCAATTGGAGCTGTGGCTGGAGAAAACCGGCCGCGACAGCAAACTGCCGAAGACCGACCCGCACGATGAAGAAAGCCCGGCCTACTGGGGCAACGTGCTGGAGCCCATCGTGGCCTGGCATTACAGCAAGCGCACGGAGCACAAGGTACGTCGCATCAACGCCGTGCTGCAGCATCCCAATCCGGAATTGCCCTGGATGCTGGCCAACATTGATCGCGAGGTGATCGGTACAGACGAGGTGCAGATTCTCGAATGCAAGACAGCCGGCATAAACGGGGCACGCCTCTGGAAAGAAGGCGTCCCCGAATATGTGCAGTTGCAGGTGATGCACCAGCTCGCCGTCACCGGCAAGCAGGCGGCGGATGTGGCGGTGTTGCTCGGTGGCCAAACACTGGAGATCCATCGCATCGAGCGGGACGAGCAGATGATCGCTCGCCTGATCGAGTTGGAGCGCCGTTTCTGGCAGTACGTCGAAACGGATACACCACCACCTGCAGATGGCAGTGCCTCGGCGGAACTGGCGCTGCGTTGCCTGTATCCGCAGGACAACGGCCAGGTCGTCGACTTCAGCGGCAATGCCGGTCTGGCGGCTGCCTTCCTGGAACTGAAGACTTTACGTCAATCGATCTCCGAGAAGGAAAAGCGCGAAGCCGAGCTCAAGCAGATGCTGCAGCAGGCCATGGGTGAGTCCACCCGTGCTGAGTTCTCCAGCGGCTACGTGAGCTGGCGCAAAGCCAAAGACAGCACCGTGCTCGATGTCGAGCGCCTGCTCCAGGAAAAGCCCTACCTGCAGGCCCGCTATCTAAAGCTCAAGGAAGGTAGCCGGCGCTTTCTGATCGGCTGATCACCCTCTTCCACTCAATCCCTCCCCTTGGCCAGTCCATGCAGTTCGCGCTGTGTGACTGGCCCTTTTTATTTCAAGGAGCGCCATCATGCTCAAAGGTCTGGCAATTACCCCGCCCGTGCTCGGGCGCATCTCCATCGGCAAGGTCGTCGAGAAGAACGGCAAGCGCCTGCCGGAGAAAGACGACCAATTCACCATTACCTCTCAGGTGCAGGGCAAGGACGGCTGGTTGCTGCACCCGCTCAATGATGAGCTGCGCCAAGGCAAGGACGACAAGCTGCGCAGCATCCCGGTGCGCCTGCTGTTCAACGAACCGGAGCTGAACTTCCGCGCTGATTACACGCTGTTTGATCGTCAGTCTGGCAGGCCGTTGTGCGTGGGCAACGGTGAGACCTGCAAGCGCATCGGCAAGGACGGCGTTCAATCACTGCCCTGCCCGTCACCTGATGCCTGCCCGCTGGCCAAGGGCAACGCCTGCAAGCCCTACGGGCGGATGAATGTGGTGATTGGCGACGAGGATGCTCTGGGCAGCTTCGTGTTTCGCACCACGGGCTTCAACAGCATCCGCACGCTGATAGCCCGGTTGCAGTACTTCCGGGCCATCTCGGGTGATCGTCTGGCGTGCCTGCCGCTGGAGCTGCGTCTACGTGGCAAATCCACCCGGCAGAGCCATGGCACGCCGATCTTCTACGTCGATCTGACGCTACGCAGCGGTATGACCGTGGAGCAGGCGTTACTCACTGGGCGTGAGTTGGATGAGGCGCGTCAGGCGGCTGGGTTTGATCAAGCCGCGCTGGATGCCACCGCGCGTGTCGGTCTGGGCAACGGCATCTTCGAGGACGACGGTGAGGACAGCAGCGCCATTGCTGAAGAGTTCTTTCCGGACGGTCAGCCCGCCACGTCGAAACTCGACAGCACCGTTCACACCCAGTCTCTCGCCGAGAAACTCGAAGCCCAATCCCAGCAACTTGAACCCTCTGCCTAACCACAGGCGGGCCGACTCGGCTCGCCATCCGGAGACACACCATGAAATTTCACAAGCTCAGAGCCGGTGAAGTCGCCGGCAGTTACATGGTGGACTCGCCCGTCAGCGAGACCGACATCCTGCGTATGGCCCAGCAGTTGGCAACTCACCGACTGAGTAAGGGCCGCGCGCTCACAGATCCACACAAAGTCAGGGAGCACCTGCAAGTGCTGCTGCAGGATCTGCCGCACGAAGTCTTCGCGGTGCTACTGCTCGACAGCAAACACCGCGTGATCAGTTTTGAGGAGCTGTTTCGCGGCACCCTCGACGCTGCCAGCGTCTATCCGCGTGAAGTGATCAAAACAGTGCTCGCGCAAAACGCCGCTGCCGTGATCCTGGTGCACAACCACCCTTCCGGCGATCCCTCGCCCAGCCAGGCAGATATTCGCCTGACGCAGACACTCAAAAACGCCCTGGCCATGGTCGGTACTACCACGCTGGACCACTTCATCGTGGGATCAGAAGGCATCGTGTCGCTGGCTGAACAGGGCTTGCTCTAACCACCCTTTACTGCGGGCACCATCACGCCCAGAGGAGCGATCATGTCCACACGTTGCCTGATCTGTGAATCATCCGCTGTGCTGTCCAAGGAATCAGTCAGCACGCTGGTCATGCTGGCCAGCGTCATAGGCGGCTTTATGAATGCGGCACAGCGACCGTCCGGCCCAGAGGCTGCATTACCTGGAGTGAAGCCGATCAACCTGGAACAGGTGCTGAGATTTCTGACGGAAGGGATTGAACTGGCTCAGCGGCAATGGGCTGAGAACCAACCCTTTCTGCAAGACACCCGGCGCTTTCAGTTCATGCAACACGACTGTCTGTGCCTGCGTTGCGGGGCACTGTTCAACCGGGCGCCCGAACCTGAACTCAATCCTGACTCAGGCGTTGGGTGAGACGCTCGATCATCTCCAGCACCAGCTGACGATCTGCTGATGTGAGCTGGTTGAGCATCTGGCTGATACGCACGGCCTGGTCTTCAGGCCTGTGGCTGGCTTGGGTCAGCAGATCCGCAGCCTCACAGCCAAATATCTCAGCGAACTGCATCAGACGCTCGATATTCGGCATCACGATGCCACGCTCGATACGCGACACCGCTTCACCACCAATCCCCAGCCGCTCGGCGACCTGCTCTTGAGTCAGCTCGCACAGCATGCGCTGCCTGGCAATCGCCAAGCCCACCACTTTGGCCAGGTTCGTTTCTTCAGACTTCGGCATACGCCCTCCAGGTCAACCTGAATGGTCGAATGCCATCCTCTTGACATGAAGGGCTTCAAAGGCTGCTATCCAACCCATAGAGTCGATATACATCCATCTAAGTCGACACTGCAAAACCCTTCATTGCGCAATAAGCGAGACCTTCACCATGACACAACAGACATTCGACGACTTAGCCACCGCCAAGTTGCCTCAACTCATCAGCCGCAAAGAGTCGTTTGAGGTCGTGGGCCTCAGCGGCAAGTTGATCGAGGCCGTTCGCCTGGTCGAAAGCAAGATCGAGGTCACCGGACTGACCTGCCGCGTATACACCGTAGGCCGCGTTGGCCTGGCAGCAGGCAGTTTTGCAGGAGGTGTCACGGGGGCATTCGGATTGCTCTCGGCGACCAGTATTGCCGTGCACAACCTGCTGACCTTCAACCCCGACTACGAGATCGAGAAGTACCCGGTGCATAACCGGATCGTCGTTCGCTACAAGAAAAAGAAGAAGTAACCCACCCCATACCGAGCGGCCAGCCGCTCACCATACGAAGGGAGTTCGATCATGACACTGACCACAAACCCCAAACTGATTTTCGGCCTTACTGCCACGCTGATCACCGCCGTCACAGCGAGCAACGTCGCCACGGCCCAACAGCGTGAGGTGGACTACGTTGTTGGCGAGAACGTCTTTAGCTGCTCCACCACAAAGCACAGAAGCATCGGTAGCTACGATTGCCGCCCTGCAGGCGACCGTACGCCACGGATCAAGCGCCTGCCCTTCATCGACACCCAGACCGGCACCAAGACACTGGAAGAAGTACCCGGTTCGTTGAACGTACTCTGCGACCAATATGGCTGCGCCACGATCTCGAATCAGCCTGGGTTTCCGAAGGGCACGATGGTAGGTAAAGGTGCCAACGGTTACTTCATCATCGAATCGGGTTGGTATCTGGGCTATGACAGCAATGGTCACACCACTGCATATCGTGGAGATGTGGGACCGGACAGAGGCGACACACCTTACGAGCCTTTGGTAAACATCGCCAAATACGGCACGGATGCCTGCCACGACGACGCCGTCAATGCTATTGAGAGCAAAACAGGCGCACCGCTGGAGGATTACTACATGATCCGCCAGATCCTTGAAGAGTGTGGCCTGCCGAGCCAGTGAATAACTTTTGTGCAAAAACATGCCTCGTACTTACGGGTACGAGGCATGACTTATTTTTTTGCCCCGCTGGAGGACTCAGCTATCAGCCAATGCCTGAAGTATCAACTATCTGAGCTACGAATCTTAAATTCAAAGTTCAATTGAACAACAGCGCTTATGTCCCAATCAGAGCCCCATCGATTGCATCATCTCACTTTCACTAACCGCCTCTGGTGTCACTACCGCGTCTTTAAGCATCAGCTTTCCGCGCAATAAGCGGTCAAGGTGTACATCGAAGGAATCAAACTGGGGGTGAGTGACGGCAGGCAGATGGATGAGCACCGGCTTGGTTTGGCCGATCCGGTAAACCCGATCGGACGCTTGCGCTTCTTTAGCCGGGTTCCAATGACGCTCTAAATGCACCACATGGTTGGCCCCAATCACCGTCAAACCGACACCAGCGGCTACTGGCGACATGATCAGGATGTTGAAGCCACTTTTCGCTTCAAACTCGGCAATTAGCTTCTTGCGCGTCATATCCTCGGCGCGAGTCGCCACAGCCTGGGTGTCACCATTGATCACCGCTACATTCAGATCATAGATCTGATCCAGCCAGAGCTTGAGGACTCGTTGCAGGCGCTTGGTCATCATGAACAGGATGACCTTTTCACCCTTGCTACGGATCTCATCGAGTAACTGAAGCAGCACCGCCAGCTTGCCGGACTCCATCATCAGTTGTCGCGCCTGCTTGCCATCCTCGCAGTACAGCGCCGACTCATTCTCCAGCCGTGGGTGCAGGGAAATGGAGCGAAGCTGAGTCAAAGCCGCCAGTGCGGTACCACGCATATCCTCAGCGCTTGCACGACGAGCCCGATAGCTGTCGAGGACTTCGTCGTAGGCCTGCAACTGGATGCCTTTCATCACCACACCCAACTGCGCCGCATACCGTTGCAGGCCATGATCGGCTTGCTCGACACCACTGAGAATAGTCTTGGCTGGCAGGCCTTTGAGCTGATCTTCTTTAACCCGCCGCAACATGAATATGCCTACAGCACGCCGCAGCTGCTCGCCCAAACGCGCCCGTACCTCATCACGCTCTTCATCGCTTGCAGCCAGAATTGGCTTGATCCAGGTATCGCGGAAGCTTTCCCAGCCACCAAGTAAGCCAGGCTGCACCGTATGCATCAGGCACCAGAAATCGCCCAGGCTATTTTCCACCGGCGTGCCAGTCGCCAACAGTTTGAAATCCGCCTTGAGCCCTTTAGCGGCAATAGTCTGCAGCGCATTGGGGTTCTTGATGTTCTGCGCCTCGTCGAAGATGACCATGCCCCAGTCGATTCGGCACAGGGAGAACTGATAATCACGCAGGGTCTGATAGGTCGTGAGCACTAAGCGACGGTCCATATCCAGACGATGCACGCCTGCTTCAGGCCCCACATGCAGTGCATAGCGAATGCTCTGCTCATCCATCATGCCGCTGCTGTCATCAATCATAGACGCCAACTGCACCGATTCACGCTCAGCACCTTTGACACGATAATCACGCAGACTCCGCCCCGACTGCAGCACCACCACATCGCGGAACGGAATGCTGGCGAAGGTCTTACCGACTTCATCCTCCCAGTTTTCCAGCAGACTCAGTGGCGCCACCACCAGAACCGGCTTCTGCGGCTTGTCAGCCGCGCGCTGACTGGCCAGATACTCGCCGACTGCGACCAGCGACATGTATGTCTTGCCGAGGCCCATGTCATCTGCAAGCAGACCACCCTGCAGGCGATAGAGATCATCAGTTTCATCCTGCAACGCTGCGCCCATAAGCTTCAGCATCCACTCGATCCCCTCACGCTGATGAGGGAACGGCTCCCGGGCATAGGCCGACCAATCTGGCACCACCAGCGGCGTCGCAGCAGCAGCCTTACGCAACAGCGCAGAATTGATCTCGTCGGCATCCTTGAGAATGACCCCGACTTTCTCCTTGTCCTCCCCCGGGAGAACACCCTCCTCGCTGTGCGGCTCGCTATCGCTCACATCAGTCATGTTCTGGCGAGCCCTGGCCAGCTCTTGCTGAACAGCCGGCGCGTCAGAGATGTCGATTACCTCACCCGCGAACGACAAACTCGTCGCACCCTGTTCATTAGCCGCCTGCAGTACCTCCTCGAAGCGCTGCAAATCCTCAGGAGACTGAATCAGTTTGCTCAGAATCGCTACAGGTGCCGGGCGTTTATCCAGAGCAAACCAGTCGTTGCGGGCAGCATCCAGAGCGCCAAAATCCATGTGCTGCAACTTACCGATCCCTGCCACCCGGATCGAAAAGCCAACATCCAGATTGACAAGAGCCGCATCCAGGAACGCCGTTGGCGTGGCGATGAACTCAGTCACCTTGTCGGCGGGAATGCGTTTGTTCACCAACACATTGCGGATACCGTCCATCTTGGTCTTGTCCAACAGGACCACACGGTTATCAATGCGCATCACTCCGCCTTCGGCGGACATCTCAAGCTGGGCCCAACGCTTCTCCAACTGATCGGGCGTCGAGCCATCCCCCAGACTCGGACAAAGCTGCAAGCTGCCATCAGGTAAGCGGGTGGCTATCACCCCGATATTCTCCGGAACCACTACTTCCAGCCGCTCGAAATGGCTCAAATCTACCGACATGCCACTGCGCGCAGCCGTCTGCAACTCCGCCATCAAGCGCAGATTGGCCGCTTCGCCACGCCCTTGCGGGGCAAGCGACTCATGTTGGTCCCATGCCTGCAGCCCCATCAACTCCGCCGGCGTCAGCCAGTAATGCTCGGAGCTAGTCAGATACAGATAGGGGCCTTTGCGCTGGAAAGGTATCGGCGAGCTGTCGCCAGGCATTTGCACCATCAGGCTGACGCGGAAACTGCTGTTTCCGGTGCGACCGCTGATACTGCTCAGAAAGCGCCCATTGAATCGCCGGGGTAAACGGAGGATTTCGGCCTGTTCCAGGTCCATCCCGGCGATGTCTTCGGCACTGATATGAAATCCATTCGCGGTGGGTTCGGCTATCCCCTGCTCGGTCAGCATATTGAGCGCGATCAGTTGGATCTTCTGCAGGGCATTGCCCGTGCCAGCCTGCAGTGCTTTGAACACTGGCTGGGGCAGATAGAAATTCACCCCACTAGAGTCCGGCGCCGCCTGGAACCCCTGTAGGGGGCTCAATGCAGTGTCGCGCTCTCCGATAAATGAGCGGAGAAAGTCCATCAGGCGCATTCAGGCGTCCCTCTGTTGCTGATCGTAGGCTTCGAGTTCGGCCATGGCGTCGTCTGTCAGATGCCAGCCGTACTGCGCATCTTGGCCGCACATTTTTTTCAGAGCGCCATACAGAATCTGATTGATTTCCCTGGCCTCTACACCAAAAACATTTGCGGCATAGCGCACCTTGTCTCCTGGATTGCTCGCGAAATAACGCAACACCTTCAGCTCCGACGGTTTTAGCCCCTCTATTCGCGAGCGCTTGGGTTCGATATTCGAGACAACCATAGGGGGGGCCGTGATATCTGACTGCGCTCCTGAGAGCTGATCGAGTAGCTGCGTCCCCAGAGCATTGAGTACCCAATGCCCGGCAGCACGAGATTGGACATAAGCCTTCAAACTACCTGTCAGCATGGACTGGGCATTAAGCACAGTCCCGCCTTGCTGGCCGGTTGCAGCGACTAGCTCCAGAAGGCTAGAGCCCGGTCGCTCGAGCAGTTGACGAAGAACGGCCAGTTCAAGGGCGCTGAGATACGGCAAGCCAGAGTGCCGCAGATCCGCACCAACCGGAGTAGCGCTCTTGGCGGGAGCCGGGGCCGACGGCAATGATTCTCCCGGCGACGGCAGCTCTCTCGCCGCGGCCTCAACTTTAGGGGCTCGCTCTACGCTAGGCGCTTTGGAGGGGGCAATTATCCGCTCTTGCGGCTGGCGGCGATCTGGCTTCACCACATCCACAGCTGATGGCGGAGGCGCCACAGTCCTGCGCGAATTAACGACAGGAATTCCGAACTTGGCCAGCTGAAGCTTATAGTCATTGCGGCTCAACAACTGCTCGATATCCAGCGAGATACCGTTCTCCGCCAGGAAACTGAACACCTTGTTCTGCCAGGTGTGCGGGGTGTGTACGAATGCATCGTAGGGCAAGCGCGGATACAGCTTCTTGTACGCTCCCGGGATGGTGCTGGTTAGGTCGGCATGGCTGAACGTGTTCCGCTCGTAGGAGCGCAGTGCCTCACCTGGCGCAGCCAGGTACACCCAGATCTTGAAGCTATGCGAGCCTTCAACCAGGTGGAAATCGCCGCAATCGAGGTAGATCACCGCCTTGTCGCTCATCTGCCCTTCCATGCGAGCGAAGCTGGTTTTAACCTCCTGCCCCAGGATGCGCTTGACCGACTGTTTGGCCTTATCACCCAACAGCAATCGCGTATTACGAATCAACTTGAGCCTGAACAACCCCTCCAGAAACAGTTTGCGCGCCGGGAACATGCGCTTCAGTTCAAGGTTGTTGGTCTCAATGCCGTACTGCTCAACCGCCTGTAGGAACAACCGCAGATCTTCCTTGGACAGCCAGCCCCTTACCTTCTGGATGCGCTCTTCCCCCAGCGGTAACCACCATTCCCGGTAGTTACTTGCACTGCTAGCGATACGCGGGTCACCAGCCAGATTAAGGATGAAGTTCTGCCAGGCTTCGCCCGGCTCCTGCCCGGCGCGATCAATGAGAATTTCCAGCGCCACATGGCCAATGCGCCTCGAACCTTCATAGGGCGCCTTGTTCACCGTGGGCTTGAGGAGCTCGTCCATTACCGAGTCCCACTCTCCAAGAGGCAAATGGCGCAGGGTCTCGAGGTAGAAATGCGCCCGGCAAATATCGCCGTAACGACCATCGTCAAAACCTTGCAGACCCAACTCGACAAAGACTTCGCCAAGCTCGCGGCCCTCGTCACGTACCTTTTCAGCCAGGCGACTTGGCCCCTCAAGGCCGAGCAACCATTCGCCGTTGCTCTTGAGCGTCTGCAGCGGATCAGCTCTTGAGCTGGAGAGTCGGGAAGCAGGCAGCTTGTCTAGCTGTTCGCAGAGTGTTCGCTCAAGCAGCTTGCGCATGCCTTCTCGCGCATCCAACTCATCGAAACGACGGAAGTAGAGATGTGCCAATTGCTGCAAGGTCATACGGGTCAGTCGTGGCTGCTGCGCCTCCACCAATGCCTGCAGCAATCGCGGATTGAGTAGGCGACTAACCATGACTTCATCATTGAGCCAGAGCCAGCTGAGTGCCCGCGCACTGATGCGGCGCCTCAGCAGTTCTACCAAACCATCGAAACGCCCCGTGCTGGCCATATCGCGCAGCACGGCGATCATCCGCTCGAAAGCATCATTTCTGCCGGTAGCTTTTTCTAACTGAGCAGCCTTGCCGACCAATTCGCTCCATTCACGTACCTGGTGCTCACCCCTCTCGACGATGGGCATCTCGACCGGCGGCAGCCTCATGGCCGGGTATCCTCCAGCCGCTCCTTCACCTGCTCGTACTGAGCGCTGTCCGGCCGGCGGATGGTGAAACGAATGTCGATACGGCGGTTACGCTTGAAGTCGTCTTCCGTAAGCTGATCAGCAACGGCTGGACGTGTTTCACCGTAGCCACTGACCGAGAACAGTGGCTTGCCGTCCTTGTTCTGCAACCGACCCAACTGCTGAGCATCAGGTAGTGCGGCTTCCCAGTACTGCCAAAGCGAAATGGCGCGGAACGTAGATAGCCCCCAGTTGCCCTTGCCCATAAAGCCCGGCAAAGGACGATTGTCCGTATGTCCCTCGATAAAGATGGTGTCGAGAAACTCCACACGGTTATCACGGGAGACCACATCGTTAATCACCTGGCCGATTTCAAGCGCTCGAGGCTGATAGGCCTGGTTGATCTCGTAAGCCCCCGTGTCGAAGCCCAGCAGCTCGTTGGGGATACTCAGCACCGTTTGGTTCTCACTGACCTCCACCTTGATGCCGCGCTTGCGTAACGCCTCCACG
Organism: Pseudomonas sp. GW6; assembly: GCA_048065775.1. Classification (GTDB taxonomy): domain Bacteria; phylum Pseudomonadota; class Gammaproteobacteria; order Pseudomonadales; family Pseudomonadaceae; genus Aquipseudomonas. Next base: position 13,702 of record JBLUOL010000007.1, on the reverse strand, counting down.
GCTTCATCGAGAATGCTTCGGCGCACCTGCTCGGCCTTCTTCAGTTCGAAGATTTCCTCCTCGAACTGAACCTGGCGCTTCTGCAACTCCTCCTTGATCTCCATAAGCTGCAGAATCAGGATCACCGATGCCAGGATGAAGATCACCAGCAGCGCCGACATGATGTCCGAGAAAGACATCCAGTAAGGATTCTCCTCGTCGACGGTAACCCCATGCGACTTGCGAAAGCGCATCAGCGAGCCTCCAGCTCATCCAGAATGCCGCCCATGGCCTGGGCGGTGTGGTACATCTGGTTGGCATAGGCCAACGACACCTCATTCCACTTGTTCATGCGGTCGTCGATCTGCATGCGCACCTCGTCAGCATAGCTCCGCAGCCATTCCTCGGCCTGTTTCTCGATGGCCTCGACCTGCGCCCGCAGGGTTTCGCCCAGCGCGGTGAACTCGTGTTTGACGCCGGCCAGAAACACCTGCTGAGTCTCCCTCATCTCACCAAAGCCATTACGGGCCTCGCTGGCCGCCTGCTCGAAGCGCTGAGCGCCCTCCAGCAACGTGGCCTGTAGCTGCGCCAGAGTGGCCGCCTGTTGCTGCAACTGACTGGCCAGCTCGGCATTCTGCCCTCCGGTCTGCTCGATACGCTGGGTCACCTGCTCCAGGCGCTGCCCCAGCAGCTCTGCGGCCGCGCGCACATTGGCCGACAACAGGCCCAGCTGATTGGCGCTGCTGTCCATATGCTTGCTGCTCTGCGTCGCCGCCTCGGTGGCCTGCTTGAGCTGCCCCAGCAATTGCTGGTGCTGCTCGGCCATCAGTCGGCTCTGCTGCTGAGTGGCCTGCACAGCGCTGGCTAGCCCGGCAAGCAGCTCCTGCTGCTGCGCCACCACCTGCTCAAGCTGCTCCTGGAAGCGCTGTTGACGTGCCTGCTCGCGCGCCTCGGACTGCTCGCCGTGCTGACTGATCTGCTGAGTGAAACTGCTCAGCAGCGTGCTCACTGTTTCCTGCAACTCACGCTGCTGCTGCTGCGCCGCCTCGGTCAGCGCATTGATCTGCTGTTGACCGGTCTGCCCCAGGCTGCCCAGCAACTGCTGTTGCCGCTCCAACATCTCGCCCTGCTGCTGTTCGTGCCGCTGGGCCCTCGCCTGCTCGCGCTGCTCGGCGGCACTCATCTGGCTTTCGAGCTGGGTATTGAGGTTCATCATCAACCGCGAGAACACTTTTTCCAGGTTGTTGTGGCGCTCATTGCCAGCCTCGGCCAATGCCTGCAGTTGGCCCTGAGTCGCCTCGGCGAACCGGCCGAGCAATTGATCCTGACTGTCTCGCGACTCGCCCAACAGGCGCTCGAACAGAGTCTGACGCTCGGCATCGCGCTGCGAGGCCGCACCTAGCTGACTGTCCAATTGGCTGGTGAGGTTGCCCACCAGCTCGCCGAAACGGCTCTCCAGCTTCGCCTCGCGCTCCTGCGCCCCACTACTGATTCGCTGCAGTTGCTCCTCGAAGCGGCGGTTCTGCTCGCTGGCGCTGTGCAGTTGCTGGGTCTGCTGATCGGTCAGAGCGCCGAAAAGCTGATTGAGGCGTTCGGTCATACCGCCCACTGCAGCATTCACATCGGCGGCGGCCTGCTGCATCAGTTGGCCCTGCTCGCGACCGACCGAAGTCATGCCATCCATAAAACTGCCCACCAGCTTTTCCATGACTTGGGAAGACTGCTGGCTGGTCGAACTCACCAAGGTCTGGATGGCCGGCCCCATGATGTTGTTGAGCGAATCGGTCAGGGCCTGCTGCAGACCTTCATTCATCCCCTGCAGGGTTTCCTGCAGGCGGTCGCCGATACGCTCGTGCAGCTCCTGCAGCGCCTCCTTGCTTTCCCGACCGTACTCGGCGATATGCACCAGAGACTGCTCGGCCGGAATGCGCGGGTAGAGGAAGTCGATATCGTGTTGTAGCTTCTGGATATGCTTGAGCGCAGTACGCTCCAGCATCTTCTCGATGATGTTCAGCAACAAACTGAACGCGACACCCCAGACCGACGTCATAAACGCCACTGCGGCGCCCGAGATCAGCTTGTTGATACCGCCCTTGAGGGCCTCGACCTCGTTACTGGTGCCCACCAGGCCTTCGAGACCGACGGTAAGCCCGACGAAGGTACCCAACACGCCAATCGCCACCAGAAAACTTGGCGCTGCAGCCAACAAGCGGCTGGCCGTCAGCCCGCTGGCCAGGGTTCTGGCATTGAAGAAATGCTCAGCATCCAGCGTGTTGTGCAGCTGTTTCTGATCTGACGACAGCACCAGACTCTCGTCAAACTCGCGCCAGAGCATGCCCACGTTCGATGCTTTCAGCTCTTCGGCCTTGCGCATGGTCTCACGACGGCCCAGCGCCAGGTTCTCCTTGCTCTGCCCAGCGAGCAGCGAGCGCAGCGCCTTGATACGGCTGCGAAAGTGCAGGTAATGACGCATGAGAAAAAGCAGCGACAGGACGAAGATGCAGAACGTCAGCGACCAGAACCAGGCACTGATGCCCCCGGCCTCGGCCGAAAACATAAGATTGAAATCGGGCCAAAGGTGGCGCAGTAGATCCATCATGACGATGCTTCCGTATCGAGAGTCTGTTGAAGATCAGGTTCGCGGCCGCGCCCGGCCTCACCCAGCCCGAAGCGCTCCTTGAGCCGGTCCACCGTCCAGCGCCATTTCGGCGTGGTCGGGCGGCAGATGGTGTTCTGGTTGCCGAACAGGCCGACCTCCTTCACCGCCTCGTTCAGCGGCAGGCTGTGCAGCCACTGCACCGGCACGAAGTATTCGCAGCGTTCGGGGTCGTCGACGAACTCGCGGTGGTAGTCCGCCTGCAGCACGTCCAGCGCCGGGCGTTCCTCGCCGTTGTGCAGCAGGCAGAAGTCCCTGGCCGGGGTGGCGTGGCCGGTGACCTTGGCCACGCCCACGTAACCGGCGCCGGGCACGTTGACCCACACACGGTCGCCGGGGGCGAGCATCTTCAGGCTGTTGCTGTACCAACTGCCGCCACCGCCGCAGATGAAACCGAAGTGCCGCGCCTCGGCCCAGTCGCGCGTGCTGCTATGGCCGTAGGAGCCATAGAACTCGCCATTCCAGGGCTCGGCCGGCATGCCGGGCTTGCTCGCGCTGCTGGCCTGCGGCGCTTCGGCCGGGTCGAGCAGCCAGGCGCGGCTGATCAGTTGCTGTTCGCCCAGCTGGAACACCTGGAAGCACAGCACGTTGATGGCGATCTCGCGCTCGCTCAGGTAGCCGACGATGCGCTCGCTGCTGGCATCCAACTCGGCGGCGACGATGACGATCTGGTGGCTCTGGTTCAGCGCCTCGGCCTCCAGCGGCGCGCCGAAACGCGCCTGGAAGTCCGCCGCCAGGTCGGCGCCGGGCTTGAAGCGCTGGTAGATGGCCTCGATATCGTTAGCCTGCAGGCGCTCGACCCACCCCGCATAGTCCAGTGCCTGCGCCACCACCTCGCGCGGGGTGCGCTCGCGCTTGAGTTCGATCAGCACCAGCGAGGCATCCGGCGCCAGCGCCAGCAGGTCGATACGCCCGCCCTGGCCGGTGCTTTCCTGCCGACCGATCAGCAGCCAGTCCTCGGACAGCAGCGCCGGGGCGCTGACGATCATATCTTCGAGAAACTGCTCGCTGGCCAGCACGGCATTTTTCAGCGGCGCAGGCTGTGGGCCGACAGTCCAGATCTGGGTGCGAATGGGCATCCCTGCACTCCTGTTGCTTAGGCCACGGCCTGCTCGACCAGGGCATTGGCTAGTTGCTCATGCACCTGACGGGCCTGGCCAAGGCGGGCTTTGAGTTGGTCGCAGAGCGCCATCAGTTGATCGACTTTGGCGACGATGCGGTGTTGTTCCGGGAGCGGGGGAAGCCCTATTGGTGCGTCCAACACATCCTCACGGGAGATGCCTGGAATTGCTATACCGATGGACTTACTTTGAAAATGCTCAGCCATTGAGAGCAGCAAATATCGTGTGAACTGCGTGTCGAGCAGAACTGGGCGAATGGCCATAAGCTGGCGGCTAATTGCGAGCTCTTCCTGGTCTACAAAGTTGGTTTTACCGACTCCAGAGCCTTTAACTGTCAACAGTATGTCTCCCTGGATTGAGGTGGCTCGCCGCTCATGAGTGAATCGCGTCGGCTGTGGATGAACTTCTCCAAATTCCGCTGGGCCTGTGAGATACGGAATGGCTCCGTCCTGCGGGGAGTCAAAGTACTCATCAGGACCTAGATGCTGCCCAGAAATCAGCTCAATTAGTTGGCCGAATCGAACAAGCTCCCAGCCACTTGAAACCTTGCTCGATCCCTCATCTGCTCCAATCTGTGCCAGCAGCTTCTGCTTCTTGATCTTCCCCTCCACCACCAGCCGTGCCTTTTCCTCGGCAATACGCTTGAGCAGCGCACTCGCCGGTTCATCGCCGGAGTCTTGTGGCACCAGCTTTCCCATCACCGCCAGTTGCAGCAGGGCTTGCTTGAGGGCGTCGATGCTGGATTCGGTGGAGAACAGAGTGTGGAAGTGCTCGGCCAGGCGCTGCCAGCTTTGCGCAAAGTCTGCCGCATCGCTGGCCTGCGTCAGGCTGTCCAGCAGCGCCTGCACCAGTTGGGCGTGAGCGCTTTCGGCGTCGGCCTGCTGGGCTTCCAGCCGGTCACACAGGGCCATCAGCTCATCGACTTTGGCGACGATGCGGTGTTGTTCAGAGAGAGGAGGCACAGGAATTAGTAATGATTTCAAATGCCCAGTAGCAATGCGAAAGCGCGTTGCCCCTTTGCCATAAGCCTCCACTTGCTCTCTGAAACAAGTGCTATTTATGGCATTCACAACATAACCCGAACAAAACGTGTTGAGCGGCCTAAGTACCGCAACATCAACAACTGTGATCGCCTTACATGACAGCCCAGGAAAGATGCACGCCCGGCCAATAGGGCTTGGCAAGCGCGCAATCAGAATGTCGCCAGCTTCCAGTGCAGTACAGTTAAGTCTTAAGAATGTTTCTTCATTAACAAAGCGATCAGATTTATCTTTAAATTCGTTCACACCAATATCTGCAAGCTGCAGCAAGCGGACACCACCTGAAGGGTCTTGATCTTTACTTTCAATCCAGTCCCCATCAACTAGCGACATAGGCGATATAGCATCGAGACGCTGCCATTCCCATCCGCAAGGAAGCTCAAACAGCTTTTCTTCTTCACCTAACTCCGCCAGCTGCTTCTGCCTCTTGATCTTCCCTTCTGCCACCAAGCGCGCCTTTTCCTCGGCAATGCGCTTGAGCAACTCACTGGCCGGCTCATCTCTGGGATCTTGTGGTACCAACTTGCCGCGTACCGCCAATTCCAGAATCAGCTCACGCAGCTTTTTGATGCCATTGGGCGCACCGGCCAGCAGCGGCAGATTGTCGGTGAGCAAGGCCGTCATACCTCGCGCTCCAGGGCTTCGGCCAGCACCGCTTTAAGCTGGTCGCGCAGGTCGCTGATTTCGCCTTGCAGGCTGGCGTAGTTGCGCAGCAGTTCGTCCGGGTCGTGGCTGATCTGCTCGCCGATATGCGGGTTTTTGCAGTCGAGGTTCCAGTTGCGTGCTTGCAGTTCTTCGATGCTAACTTTCCAGGCGAACTCGTTTTCTACCCGCGCGGCAAAGCCATCGGCTTCGTTGCCCCACCAGGCTTCTTCCACGGCGAACTCTTCGATGCGCATGGGCCGGGTTTTCGAGTAATTCTTAACCCCGGCCGGGTACTGGTGTTCGTAGAACCACACCTGTTTGGTCGGTGTGCCTTTGGTGAAGAACAGCAGGTTGGTCTTGATGCCGGTGTAGGGGTTGAACACGCCGTTGGGCAGGCGAACGATGGTGTGCAGGTTGCACTCGGTCAGCAGCTTTTCCTTGATGCGGCTCTTGATGCCTTCGCCGAACAGAAAGCCATCGGGCAGCACCACGGCGGCGCGGCCACCGTCTTTAAGCAGCTGCATGATCAGCACCAGAAACAGGTCGGCGGTCTCGCGGGTGCGGAAGGCGGCGGGGAAGTTGGTTTCGATGCCATCTTCTTCCATCCCACCGAACGGCGGGTTGGCGACGATGCAGTCGACCCGCTCGCCCGGCCCCCAGCTGATCAGCGGGCGGCTCAGGGTATTGTCGTGCTTGATCTGGCTGGGCACTTCGATGCCATGCAGGATCATATTGGTGGTGGCCAGCAGGTGCGGCAGCGGCTTTTTCTCCACGCCGAAGATGCTGGCCTGCAGTACGCGCTCGTCCTCGGCGGTATTCACGTAGCGCTTGCGCTTGTGCTCGATGGTGCAGGTAAGGAAGCCACCGGTGCCGCAGGCCGGGTCCATGACCTTTTCATCCAGCTTAGGGTCGACCATGCGCACCATGAACTCGGTGACCGGGCGCGGGGTGTAGAACTCGCCGGCGTTGCCGGCATTCTGCAGGTCGCGCAGCAACTGCTCGTACATGTCGCCGAAGGCATGACGCTCCTGCGCCTTGTTGAAGTCCACGCCCTCCTGGATCTTGTTGATCACCTGGCGGATAAGCTGGCCGGACTTCATGTAGTTGTAGGCATCCTCGAACACGCCGCGCACCACGTAGGCAGCCGGGGTGGTGCTGTATTCGTGGAGGTTCTGCAACTGCGGGAACAGGTTGTTGTCGATGAAGCTTTTCAGCTCATCACCGGTGATGCCTTCCGGGTTGGCCGCCCAGGTGCGCCAGCGGCAGCTTTCCGGAATCGGCGAGCGATAGGCGTCATCCAGCAGTTCCCACTCCTGCTCGCGGTCATCGAAGATCTTGAGGAACAGCATCCACACGAGCTGGCCGATGCGCTGGGCGTCGCCGTCGACGCCAACGTCCTTACGCATGATGTCCTGGATGGATTTGATGGTACTGGAGATAGACATAAGAATCTCAGATAGCTTGGAGAGCTTTATAAAAATCAGGGAGAGAGAGAACTTGAGTGGCGTCGCCCCCGGAGGCTAGGTGTTCTCTCATGTAGTGCCTTGCTGATGCGCGGAACCCTTGGAGCAACTGTTTTTCTGGGACACCGCCAAAACTGTCAATTTTGCGTGCGATGTGAAGGGACATTTCGTCATCAGAATCTTCGGGATAGATAACTTGTTGATCGATTATTTTAAAGAGTCCAAACACCTCAACACCGCCACGAGCTCCAGTACGAACATCAATTATGGTTTGCCCCACCCGCAAGTCGTCAAACCAGTCTTCATAAACCCCCCATCCAGCAGTTAACTCTGGATTACCGGCACTTTTTTTGATGGACTCAAAATACTGCTCGGCCTTCGCGCTGATTTTGTCACGCCAAAAAAGCACTAATACATCCCGTCGAGCGAGATCCTCTAAGGGCATTTGTAATAACTGACCTTCATTTTTGAAACGACGCGTTGGAGAGCGTTGCGACCATATGCGAGAAGCATCATTGAGCATGCTTTCAGTAATAGGCAGCGCTTCAGCCCAAAGGCTGTCGAACCATGCCTGCATGTGCTCAAGCTGAATAACATCATCTATTCGATATCCCGCCTCATACCAACCCTTCAACTCATCGCCTTCATAATTGAGGCCGTTGGCCGAACAGTTGGCGGAACCAATAATCGCTCGCTGGTCACCAATCATTACTTTGGCGTGCAAACGATTAAGGGCCTTGATCTCAACAGATGAATAGGCCCGCAAATCTCTAATGACTTTCGGGTTAGTACCGCCCATTGCGAGATTGCAGAGTATCCGCAATTTTTTGCCTGCTTGAGGAATCAGCAACTCGGCACCCTGCCCCCAGAAAGCTACCGCGATATCAATAGCCTTGGAGTCCTTGAGCAGGCCATCGACGCTTTCCAGATAATTCTTAGCAGTCAGAAACACGTTATTCATCCTTGTTTGTAGATATCATTTTCAAGCTCAAGCAATGCTTGCTGATAACTCACTCGACCACCAAACGCCTTGACCAACTCGATGGGAGCACCGATCTGGCTGAACGGCGCCAGTTGCAGAATCTTGATGTCTTCAATGTGCTCGATGCCGGTGTCGGCGTATTTGTCGAGCAAGGCCTCCAGCACCTGGCGGGCGGCGCCGGAGTATTTGGCGAAGTAGTTTCGTTTTTTTACCTGCTCGGCACGCTCTCTTCGAGTCAGCGGCGGCTGGTCGAAGGCGATATGGCAGATCAGGTCAAAGGGGTCGAGCGGCTGGCCGCGCTTGGCCTGCACTTCCTCGTCCAGGGCTTCCCACATCACACCTTGGGCGGCGAGCTCGTCGATGATGGCCTTTTTCTGCTCGGCATCTGTCCAACGACGCAGGAAGTCATCCAGAGACGCGAACTGCTTTTTCACGCAGCTGCGGGTGTAGTCGCGCAGCGATTCGGTGATCAGCTTGCCGTCCGGGCCGTAGTACTGCACGCGTTCGGCAATGACGTGGATCGGCACGTTGTCGATCACGTACTTGATGCGCTTTTTGCCCTCTTCGCCGCCATCGGTTTCGTCGCCCTCGGGCAGCCAATCGCCACCGTCGACGATGCCTTCCTCATCCGCCAGAGAACTATCTGGCGGCACAGGCGAGTCATCACCTTCGGGGCTGTAGATCACCACGGGCTCGCCATCGAATGCCGGGTCGGCGAACAGCTCGGTGGCTTTCTTGAAGTCCATAATGGTGAACCAGAACTTGCCGTAGTCCTCGTTGATGCGCGTGCCGCGCCCGATGATCTGCTTGAACTCGGTCATCGACTTGATGTGCTGGTCGAGCACCACGAGCTTGCAGGTCTGGGCATCGACGCCGGTGGTCATCAGCTTGCTGGTGGTGGCGATGACCGGATAGCGCGCCTCCGGGTTGATGAAGTTGTCCAGCTCGGCCTTGCCTTCCTGGTCATCGCCGGTGATGCGCATGACGTACTTGCGATTCTCCGCGATGCGCTCAGGATTGAGGTTGACCAGGGCCTGGCGCATGCGCTCGGCGTGGTTGATGTCATCGCAGAAGATGATGGTCTTCTGGAACGGGTCGGTGGCCTTGAGGAACTCGGTGACCTTCTGCGCCACCATCTGGGTACGCGCTTCGATGACCAAATGGCGATCCATATCCTTGAGGTCGTAGATGCGGTCTTCGATCAGCTCGCCGTTCTTGTCGAGCATGCCCTTGGGCGGGCGCCAGCCCTGCAGGTCCTTGTCGAAGTCGATGCGCACCACTTTATAGGGCGCGAGGAAGCCGTCCTCGATGCCTTGCTTCAAGGTGTAGCTGTACACCGGCTCACCGAAATAGGTGATGCTGGAAACGTCCTTGGTTTCCTTTGGCGTGGCGGTCAGGCCAACGTGAGTGGCGCTGGAGAAGTACTCGAGGATCTCGCGCCAGGCGGAATCTTCCGCAGCGCTGCCACGGTGGCATTCGTCGATTACAACTAGGTCGAAGAAGTCCGGGGAGAACTGCTTGTAGACGTTCTTTTCTTCTTCGGAGCCAGTCACTGCCTGGTAAAGCGACAGGTAGATCTCGTAGGACTTCTCGATCTGGCGCTTGGCGATCTTGGTCATCGCCTGGCCGAAGGGCTTGAAGTCGTTGTTCTTGGTCTGGTCGACCAGAATATTGCGGTCGGCAAGGAAGAGGATGCGTTTCTTCTGCTTCGACTTCCACAGCCGCCAGATAATCTGAAATGCGGTGTAGGTCTTACCGGTGCCGGTGGCCATCACCAGCAGCACGCGATCCTGACCACGCGCTACGGCCTCAACCGTGCGGTTGATGGCATTCATCTGGTAGTAGCGCGGCATGCGCCCGGAGCCGTCGTCGTAGTATGGCGCTTCGATCTTTTGCCGAGCGGCGCCATCCAAGCCTTTCCATTGGCAATACCGCTGCCAGAGCTCGTCCGGGCTGGGAAACTGGTCGAGCCCTAGCTCGGTTTCAATCTGCGCGCCGGTACCGCTGCGATCATGGAACAGAAAGCCATCGCCATTGCTGGAGAACACGAACGGCACGTCGAGCGCTTCGGCATAGCCGAGGGCCTGTTGCATGCCGGAGCCGAGCGAGTGCTTGTTGTCCTTCGCCTCGATGACGGCAATGGGCAGGTTCTGCTGGTGATAGAGGATGTAGTCAGCTCGACGCGACTCGCCACGGCTGTGCATTTTGCCGCGCACGATAATGCGTCCCTTGGTGAAACTGACTTCCTCACGTACCTGCTTATGCAAATCCCAGCCAGCGTTACCAATGGCAGGGGAAATGAATTTGCTGCAGATATCACGCTCGGAAAGCGATTTCTTGTCCATGCTCCGGCCTTAAACGAAACCAATGCGCATGCTCAGGTCATGAGCATCAGGTGATCGAACCAGATGGCAGTGATAGGCGTCGGAGGACTTCAAAACGTATGCAACCGTTATAAATGACCTTCCTTGAGGTACTTCGGCCTGCCCTGGTGCGATGCCCGTCACAATATCCATCTGCCACTACCGGGTAAAGATTAAAAGCAATATGCCAACCACCGAGCTGACTCACATCAGCAGCTGAAATGCTCAGTTCCCCTAATGCAATCTGTCGCGCAGGCCCCCTTACGGGAAATGCTCCTGTAGATCACATCTGCAGGCTGTTCCTTCACGCGAGGTTCCGTTTCGGCAAGATGGCACAACGCATTCGCCATGTTTCAACTTACAGGAATCACTGCTCATGCCAGGCTCTCTAGCCATGGGCGAACGATCACCTTGCGCTCATCCAGACTGAGTGTGGCCACCCCGTCTTTTACCAATGCCTTCCTGTCCCCCGTATGTGGGTTGGTAACGTAAGTGCCGATGCTCGGTAGCGTATTCGGGTTTGCACTCCAACGCAGGTTGAATGCCGCCAGCCTGGGAAACCAGAACTGACTGGCGTATGGCAGGTTGTCGTGAATCCACCAGGCCAGCGGCGTCCAGTCCTTGCGCTCCTCATACCAGGGCAGCAATGCCGGCACCACGATGCAGGCAGTCGCGCCCAGATGCCCTTCAGGGTCCGGATAATCCCATATGTGCTCCGCGTAGTTTTTTTCGTTGGCGGCACAGCTGTACTGGTTGTTGTTCTCGGCCCCTTTAGCGTTGACTGCCGGAGCCCTGTAAGCCGAGCGAATGACGATCCGCCCAAAGCGCTCCTGAAGTGGCTCCAACAGCTGTTCGCAAAGCCCTCGCCCGGCTTCAATGGCGCGATCCGGATAATCCGGAATATTGGGGATGCCCTCGATCTGGCTGATTTCCGAGTAGAGGAAATCGCGCATGAAAAAGTGCTTGGATAGCCGGACGCGCCCCAGCTCTTCTAGGGCCTGTACCGATGATGGCTTATTCATCCTAATGTGCTCCGCTGCGACTCAATATCCATTGCTTCCGGTAAATCAACGCTACCTGTAGATCATCAGCTGTCGTGCCGCATCTGCATAGCTTGCCCCTGAGCAAACTCAAGCTGACGCTTCAACTGCTCGACATGCGCCCTTTCGGCTCGCAGACCGGCCGTGAGCTCACGTATTTCGTCCTCTTGCTGATGCACCCGCATCTGAAGGTACTCCAACTTGGTCTGTGAGGCCTGCAAGTTGGCACGTGCTTCGCGCTGCTTAAGAACCTGCCAGTACAGCGCAGCTCCGACACCTTGGACAATTACTAAGCAAACACCTACGACGAGCCACGACACCCCAAGTCCAAACACGCTTCGCTCTCCCTTGCTGGCCCGCCATGTTACGGCGAGCTTGAATGACAGCGCCACGATATGTAGCTTTTAACGACGTATCTAGAGTGTTTGCCCGTACAGGTAAAGTTTTCGTGCAGATGGAGAGGCTATGAAGCGCAAGCAGGAAATCACGTCGGTTCGCTGGGATCTGGCACTGCGCTACCGTTTGATCGAGACGGTGGCCTGGTGGGAGGGGCGTTTAACCACCGGGCACCTGATGCAGAGCTTCGGTATCAGCCGGCAGCAAGCGTCGAAGGACATCAATTCCTACATCACCGACTACGCGCCGAAGAACCTGGAATACGACAAGCATCTGAAGGGGTATGTGCCGAGCAGCCACTTCAGACCGCTGTTTATAGATGACAGTGCCAGCGCCTATTTGCACCTGCTCAACCAGAACCATGACCGTGCACCACACATCGAAGGACTGGCATTGGCCTATGCGCACACCGAGGTGCTGCTGGTGCCGGATCGCACGGTGCGTCCGGAGCTGCTGCGTCCTCTTCTACGCGCCTGCCGCGAAGGCCTGCGCCTGGAGTGTGAGTATGTTTCGTTCACCACCCCAGATGCCGAAACTCGATTGATCGCCCCACACACGCTGATCTACACCGGCATGCGGTGGCATGTGCGGGCGTATTGCGAAAAGAACAGGGATTACCGCGACTTTGTACTGAGTCGCTTCCGGGGCATTCCGGATCTGATGGATGACGCCTCTGAAAACGGTCGGGATGCAGACCCAGGTTGGAGCACGCAGGTTCAGGTGGTAATCGAGCCAGATTCACGCCTCAAGCTTGAGCAGAAAGCGATCATCGAGACCGACTACGGCATGCAGGATGGGCGGCTGGTGATCGATACGCGTGGCGCGCTGGTGCAGTACGTGTTGCAGCGCTATCAGATCGACCCAACCAAGGTGCATTCCAAGGCAACGGCTCAGCAGATCGTCGTAACCAACCTGGATGAGCTGCAGCCCTGGTTGTATCACTGACAAGGAAGCGCATCGGCTTTGAGTCGATGCTGCTAGGTGAGGCTATCTCTTAGTCCGTCGTACCACCGTAGGCCAGCTTGGCCAGCACGAACAGTGCAGGCAGCAACAGCGCCAGTGGCAAAAGATCGTTAAGGGTTGGCAGCAAGCTCATAAGAGATCCTCCTGGTCGGTTTTCACCAACCTAGCTAAATCGACCCTACAGCGCGATCTGTCTACTTTTCGCCTGTAAACAATCCGCGCATACCCCAGACACCGGCGACGAACGCACCTTGCCTGTATGGCGGAGCGCTGATTACTGTATATAAATACAGCAATCGAGCAGCCCGTTATGAGCACCGCACTTATCCTCGGCCCGCTGCAGCGCAGCAGGGCAGTCCTTCCCCTCTTTGATGCACGTGTTCCGGCCGGCTTTCCCAGCCCAGCGCTGGATCACATGGAACATAAGCTGTCGCTTGATGCTCTGATGGATCTGCAAGCACCGCACACCTATGTGGTTGCCGTGAGCGGTGACAGCATGAGCGGGGCTGGCATCTTCGACGGCGACTATCTGATCGTCAGCCGCGCCATCCCAGCAAAACCGGGCCATGTGGTCGTTGCCTGCTTAAACGGCGATGTCCTGGTAAAGCGCCTGGCACAGAAACAGGGCCAGTTCATCCTCCAGTCGGAGAACCCAGCCTACTCTCCGCGTTACATCCTGGAGAACGATGAGCTGACGATCTGGGGCGTCGTCACTCATAGCCTGCGGAATCACCTCACCCATGGCTGAGCCGGTATACGCACTGGTCGACTGCAACAGCTTCTATGCCAGCTGCGAGCGCGTGTTCCGTCCGGATCTGTTGCGTACGCCCATCGTCGTACTGAGCAACAACGACGGCTGTGTGATTGCACGCTCGGCAGATGCCAAACCTTTCGTGAAGATGGGCGCCCTATTCCACGAGATCAGAGGCGACCTCAGGCGTCATGGCGTCATCGCCTTCAGCAGCAACTACGCCCTCTATTAAGTTAGGTGGAATGCTTTTGAGCTAGGCTGAATCCGTTGACGCTCAGGGGGCGCCCATGACCACCACCCCAT
>JBLUOL010000006.1:0-74143 GCA_048065775.1 Pseudomonas sp. GW6 | reverse complement strand
GCACCTGATCGCTACCGGCCTGCACAACCGCCAGGGCGACACCGTGGGTGTGCTGGTGTTGCTGCAACGTGATAACGGCGAGGACAGCGAAAGCATGCTCAGCCCGGACCGCGTGGCCTTCGTCGAAGCGGTCTCGGGCAGCGCAGCTCTGTGCATCGAGAGTCAGCGCCTGCTGGCCAGACAAAAGCAGTTGCTCGACGCCTTCATTCAGCTGATCGCTGGCGCCATCGACGCCAAGAGTCCCTATACCGGCGGCCACTGCCAGCGCGTACCTGAGCTCACATTGATGCTGGCGCGCGCCGCCGCCGAGAGTGAGGCGCCGGAGTTCAGTGACTACGCCCCCAGTGAGGAGGAATGGGAAGCGCTGCATATCGCCGCCTGGCTGCACGATTGCGGCAAGGTCACCACGCCTGAATACGTGGTGGACAAGGCGACCAAGCTGGAAACCCTGTACGACCGCATTCACGAGGTGCGCATGCGCTTCGAGGTGCTCAAGCGCGATGCCTGGATCACCTACTGGCGTGGCCGCGCCGAAGGCGGCGATGAAACCGCACTGGTCGCACAGCGCGACCAGTTGCTGAGCGACCTGGACGAAGAATTCGCCTTCATCGCGCGTATCAACCAGGGTGGCGAGGCCATGGCCGATACCGACCAGGCGCGCCTCGAGCAGATCGCCGCGCGGCGCTGGCTGCGAACGCTGGATAACCGCCTGGGAGTGTCCTGGGAAGAGGCCAAACGCCTGGAACGTGCTGCGCCCGACAATCTGCCGGTGGAAGAGGCGCTGCTGGCCGACCGTCTCGATCATCTGATAGAGCGCCCGGCTCAGGAGCTGATCGCGCCGGACAACCGCTGGGGCTTCAAACTGGAAGTGCCGCAACACAAATTCAACAGGGGCGAATTGCACAACCTGAGCATCGCGCGCGGCACGCTGACTGCCGAGGAGCGCTACATCATCAACCACCACATCGTGCAGACCATCCTGATGCTCGACCGCCTGCCCTTCCCCAAACACCTGCAGAGCGTCACCGAGATCGCCGGCGGGCACCACGAAAAAATGGACGGCACGGGTTATCCCAAGCGCCTGACGCGCGAGCAGATGAGCCTGCCGGCAAGGATGATGGCGATTGCTGATATCTTCGAAGCCCTGACAGCGGTAGACCGCCCCTACAAGAAGGGCAAGACGCTGTCGGAAGCGCTGAACATCATGGTCGGCATGTGCAAGGGCGCGCACATCGACCCGCAGCTGTTCGCGCTGTTCGTGCGCAGCGGTACCTATCGACGCTACGCCGAGCGTTTCATGCAGGCCGAACAGATCGACGAGGTAAACGAGCAGATGCTGCTGGAAAAGGCGGGAGTGCTGTAGGAGCAACTGCGCTCGATAGCGCCTTACAACGCCTCGGTTCGCGCGCAGAGCTCGCTCCTACAAGCGGCTAGTCGCCTGAGTTGGCCGAAGGCCTGTGCAGGCAAGCGGCGCCAGGGAACCCGGCGCCGAGAAGGGATCAAGCCTGGTTGATCGGATTTTCCGGATACCAGACGTCCAGCAGCGGGCTGATCTCGTAGTTCTGCAGCTCGTCACGGCCCTTCAGCCAGGCTTCGACGGCAGCGCGCTGCTCCTCGTTGACCGAGCCACGCTTGGCCAGGCAGACCAGACCGTAGTCCTCACCACCTACGTAATCCAGGCCATTGTCGGCAATAGCCTGATCGAGGAACTGATCGACGAAAGCGTCGAGGGTCTGGTCGCTCAGGTCGGCCTTGAAGTTCAGGGTCAGCTCGAAGCCCAGCTCCTGGAATTCATCGACACAGAGCTTCTTGCGCAGACGGCGGGAACGGTTGGTCGCCATGAAACAATCCTCAAAGGTGATAACGCGCGGCACTCTAGCAGTTTCGCCGGCCGAACGCCCGTTTTGTGTCCACGCCAGCCCTCGCGGATGTTGAACGCCAGCTGTTTGCGACACCTGTTTTTAAGCGGACGGGGCCGACTGAGGAACGGCTCTTGCGGCATAATGCGGGCAACTTTTTCCCGAGCCAGACGGTCGTTTGTCTATCTCGTTACTCCCGCGCGATTGCGGAAGGTTTCTGTCGATGATTCAACGGTTTCGCCAACTGGCGCTGAGCGCCGTGCTCCTGCCCCTCGCCCTCTCCTGCCATGCGGCCAGCGCCGCACTACCTGCCAAGGTGGAACAGGCGCTGAAGGCCAACAAGATTTCCAACAACTCGCTGTCGGTGATGACCGTACCGCTAGGCGGGCAGAGCGGTGGCCTGCAATTCAACGCCGATGTCTCGGTCAACCCGGCCTCGACCATGAAGCTGGTGACCACCTACGCGGCCCTCGAACTGCTGGGCCCGAACCATCAGTGGAAGACCGAGTTCTATGCCGACGGCCCGCTGAAGGACGGCGTACTGCACGGCAACCTCTACCTCAAGGGTGGCGGCGACCCGAAACTCAACATGGAAAAACTCTGGCTGCTGCTGCGTGACCTGCGCATCAATGGCGTACGGCAGGTTCAGGGCGATCTGGTGCTGGATCGCAGTTTCTTCGTCGCACCGCAACTACCGGCTTTCAACGACGACGGCGGCGACGCCAACAAGCCGTTCCTGGTCAAGCCCGACTCGCTGCTGGTCAACCTCAAGGCGCAACGCTTCATCACCCGTGCCGAAGACGGCAAGGTGAGCATCGCCATGGATCCGCCCATCGCCTCGATCCGCATCGACAATCAGGTACGCCTGCTCAAGGCCGACAAATGCCCGTCGTGGCCGGACATTCGCTACAACGCGGTAGACCAGTTCGACGGCACCACTCTCATAGTCAGCGGCCAGCTCGCCGAAGGCTGCAGCGCGCAGACCTACCTGTCGCTGCTCGATCACCCCAGTTACGCAGCGGGGGCGGTACGCGGCATCTGGCAGGAGCTGGGCGGCAAGATTCTCGGCAAGGATCGCCAGGGCAGCGTTCCGGAAAAAGCTCGCATGCTGGTACGCGCCTTCTCGCCCGACGTGGTGGAAATCGTCCGCGACATCAACAAGTACAGCAACAACACCATGGCCCGGCAGCTGTTCCTCAGCATCGGTGCGCAGTTCCGCACCGAAGCCGACCAGGACGACGCCATGGCCGCACAGCGGGTGATCCGCAGCTGGCTGGCGCGCAAGGGCATCACCGCGCCGCATTTGGTGATGGAAAACGGCTCCGGACTGTCACGCGCCGAACGCATCAGCGCGCGCGAGATGGCGCTGATTCTCCAGGCCGCCTGGCGCAGCCCGTATGCCGCCGAATTCCGTAGTTCGATGCCACTGGTGGCAATGGACGGCACCATGCGCCGGCGCCTGCAACGTACGCCGCTGGTGGGCGAGGCGCACATCAAGACCGGCACCCTGAACAACGTACGCGCCATCGCCGGCTACAGCCGCGACAGCAACGGCCAGGACTGGGCCGTGGTGGCCATCCTCAACGACCCCAAACCCTGGGGCGCCACGTCGATCCTGGATCAGGTGCTGCTGTACACCTACAACCAGCCCAAGCGCTGAAATAACCGTAGCCCGGATGAAATCCAGGGGCTCTTTTGAACCTAGAGCGTAGGGTGGATGACGCTTTACCCATCCACCGGCGATGAACTTGTGGTGGATGAAAAGAGCGTCATCCACCCTACGCAGACCGACAACCTCACTCTACCGCGCGGTGAAACGCCAGGACCGATGGATCTTCGGGTTACGGGCAAAGTCCGGATCCAGGGTCTGCGCACTGATCTCCTCGACCTGGTAACGCGCCACCAGAGTCTCGTCGAGCTGGAACTTGCGGAAGTTGTTGGAGAAGTACAGCACCCCGCCGCGGGCCAGGCGCGCCATGGCCAGGTCGAGCAACTCGACGTGGTCGCGCTGCACATCGAACACACCTTCCATGCGCTTGGAGTTGGAGAAGGTCGGAGGGTCGATGAAAATCAGGTCGTACTCGCCGCGATCGTCACCCAGCCAGGCCATCACATCGCCCTGCTCCAGGCGGTGCTTGTCGGAAAAACCGTTGAGCGAAAGATTGCGCCGCGCCCAGTCCAGGTAGGTTTTCGACAGATCGACGCTGGTGGTGCTGCGCGCCCCACCCTTGGCCGCATGCACGGTGGCCGTGGCGGTGTAGCAGAACAGGTTGAGGAAGCGCTTGCCGGCGGCCTCACGCTGGATGCGCAGGCGCAGCGGACGGTGATCGAGGAACAGGCCGGTATCCAGGTAATCGGTGAGATTGACCAGCAGCTTGACGCCGCCTTCGCTCACCTCCATGAACTGGCCCTGGGCAGCCTGGCGCTGGTACTGCTTGGTGCCGGTCTGGCGCTCGCGGCGCTTGATCGCCACCCGGTTCTGCGCCACGCCCAGCGCCTGCGGGATCGCGGCCAGAGCATCGAGCAGACGCGCCTGCGCCTTGTCCGGGTCGATCGAACGCGGCGCGGCGTACTCCTGCACGTGCACCCAGTCACGATACAGATCGACCGCCAGGGCGTATTCCGGCATGTCGGCATCGTACAGCCGGTAGCACTCGACACCTTCTCGGCGCGCCCACTTGCCCAGTTGCTTGAGATTCTTCTGCAGGCGGTTGGCGAACATCTGGCCGCCTTCGGACAAACGCGACTGTTGTGGCGCTTCGCTCACCGGTTGTTGATCGTCCTCGCGTGCACGCCGCTCGCCGGTAACGAACTGCTCGGTCTGCACCTTGATCAGCAGCAGCTTGCACGCCAGCGCACCGTTCCAGAACGAATACTGCTTGTGGCTGCGCAGGCCCATGCGCTTGCCCAGCTCCGGCGCCCCGGTGAACACCGCCGCTTCCCAGCCCAGGCAGGCCTGACGCAGGCGCTCGCCGAGGTTCTGATAGAGGTAGAGCAGGCTGGCTTCGTCGCCCAGGCGCTCACCGTATGGCGGGTTGCTGATCACCAGGCCCTTCTGATTCTGGTCCGGCCGCGGCTCGAAACTACCCAGTTCGCCCTGATAGATCTTCACCCAGTCGGAGAGCCCGGCACGCTCGACGTTGTTGCGCCCAGGCTGAATCAGGCGCGGGTCGGCTTCATAACCGCGAATCCACAGCGGCGGCTTGGCCAAGCCGGCTACGGCCCGATGCTCGGCCTCGGCATGCAGTTTCTTCCAGATGGCCGGCACATGACCGAGCCAGTTGGAGAAGCCCCAGCGCTCGCGCTTGAGATTGGGCGCGATGTCGGCGGCCATCAGCGCAGCTTCGATCAGGAAGGTGCCCACACCGCACATGGGGTCGGCCAGCGCGCCGCCCTCGGCGGCGATACGCGGCCAGCCGGCGCGAATCAGCACCGCGGCGGCGAGGTTTTCCTTCAGCGGCGCAGCGCCCTGCTGCAGACGATAACCCCGCTGGTGCAGGCTGTGCCCGGAGAGGTCCAGAGACAGCACCGCCTCACCGCGATCCAGGCGCAGATGCACGCGCAAATCGGGGTTGAGCTTGTCGATGCTGGGACGCTCGCCGCCAGCCGTGCGCAGCCGGTCGACGATCGCATCCTTGACCTTGAGCGCACCGAAATGGGTGTTGTCGATGCCGGAGCCATTGCCGCTGAACTCCACCGCCAGACTGCCAGCCGGCTCAAGATGGTCCTGCCAGTCCACCGCCTTGACACCTTCGTACAGCTCATCGGCGTTGTTCATGGCAAAGCGCGACAGTACCAGCAGCACGCGGTTGGCCAGCCGCGACCACAGGCACAGCCGGTAGGCCACCTCGATCTCGGCCTGCCCACGGACGGCGGCGGTCTGTTCACGCGCCTCCTCCAGGCCCAGCGCCTTGGCCTCTTCCAGCAACAGGCCTTCGAGCCCTTTGGGGCAGGTCAGCACGATTTCGTAACGATCAGACATGAATGTTCCGCTGCCTATGGCAATCAGGGAGGTGCCTCGCCGCACCTCGACTCAAAATAAGTGACAAAAGGTCACAGTGCGACCCTTCGTCGGAATAAGTAAGCACTCTCATTTGCACTAGCAAAATGAAGGCATGGGCGCGCACAGCCAGCTATGGCGGCGCTTCGCTCTCAGAGGCTGGACATATTCCCAGCGCCCTTATGGCATGACCCGCATTTAGGTTACGCCCTTATGACAAATCGATCATTCACAGCCCTCGGTGCATTCGTTAGAACACTACCTAAGGCTTTCGCTGCAACGGCGAAGGCACAGAAAGTCCGCCACGCCGGCAGCGGGCTTTCGTAGGCAGAACGATTTCTGCCCGGCCCTGCTACAGGGCCAACGGGACATAACAGTCAACAGTGAGGGCAACACCCTATGAGAAGACTTAAGCGTGATCCGTTAGAAAGAGCTTTTTTGCGCGGCTATCAATACGGCATCAATGGTAAATCCCGCGAACTCTGCCCCTTTACCCTTCCCTCGGTTCGTCAGGCCTGGCTCAATGGCTGGCGTGAGGGCCGCGGCGACAACTGGGATGGGCTGACCGGCACAGCCGGTATTCATCGACTCAACGAACTTCACGCTGTCGGCTGATCAGGATCACACCCGACTTCACCATGCCGACCCCCTCCGGGCGGCGGGCGCAAGCCCATGGGCTCCTTCGGGAGCCCTATTTATTCATGCCGCTTATTTGCGCAACGCCGCAATCGCATCCACCGCCTCGCGAATCAATGCCGGCCCCTTGTAGATGAATCCCGAATAGATCTGTACCAGGCTCGCCCCTGCAGCAATCTTCTCCGCTGCGTGCTTGCCCTCGGTAATACCACCAACCGCGATGATCGGCAGACGGCCCGATAGTTCGCCAGCCAGCACCTTGACGATGTGCGTGCTCTTGTCACGCATCGGCGCACCGGAGAGACCACCAGCTTCGTCGGCGTGGGCCAGGCCCTCGACGCCTTCGCGGCTGAGGGTGGTATTGGTGGCAATCACCGCATCCATATCCGCGCCCAATAGCGCAGAAGCGACCAACGCGGTTTCCTCATCGCTCATGTCCGGGGCAATCTTGATCGCCAGCGGCACGCGCTTGCCATGTTCCTGGGTTAGGTCTTCCTGACGGCGACGCAGCGCCTCGAGCAGCTCCTTGAGCGAATCGCCGAACTGCAAGCTGCGCAGCCCTGGAGTGTTGGGCGAACTGACGTTGACCGTGACGTAGCTGGCATGGGCGTAGACCTTGTCCAGGCAGGTCAGGTAATCATCCACCGCACGCTCGACCGGCGTATCGAAGTTCTTGCCGATATTGATGCCCAGCACACCCTTGAACTTCGCGGCACGTACCCGCGCCAGCAGATGATCGACGCCGTGGTTGTTGAACCCCATACGATTGATCACCGCCTCGGCCTCGGGCAGACGGAACAGACGCGGCTTGGGATTGCCCGGCTGCGGCCGCGGCGTCACGGTACCGATCTCGACGAAACCAAAACCGAGCTGGGCGAAGCCATCGATGGCATCGCCATTCTTGTCCAGCCCCGCGGCCAGACCGACCGGGTTGGCGAACTGCAAGCCCATCACATTGACCGGCAGGCTGCTCGGTGCCTTGGTCAGCAGGCCATTGAGACCCAACCGGCCACCGGCGCCGATCAGATCGATGGACAGCTCGTGAGAGGTTTCCGGGGACAGTTTGAACAGCAGCTCGCGGGCCAGGGAGTACATGATCAGGCTCAGCTCGACAGGTAGAGGGTTGGCAGCCGGCGATTATAGCCGCGCAGGCGGCTTCGGCGCGAGGCAAGTGCGCCAGATCACTCCAAAGGGCGTAAGCTCAGTAACTCGCCGGAGCTATTGAATTCCAGCACGAAGGAACCAAAGATGCCGGCATGGGTCAAATATGGCCGCAAATGATGGGCCGGCAAACTGACGCGGCGCCCGTCGCGGCTTTGCGCCATAATCCGGTTGGCCTGGCCACGATAGATGGCCTGCAACCGTTCGGCCGATAACGCAATATCCAGCACCAAGCTGGGCATGGAGGCACCCTCGCAAATGAATGCGGCTATTTTGCCACAGACCTGTAACGCGACAGGCACTCACGCGCCGCGCTACGCTATATGGGCAATAGCCATCCGCGTCTGCCACACTGCAGCAGACGCTTCAGGAGCGATCTGCCGGCCATGAGCCTGTCCGAATCCTCAACTCTCAGCAGCCGCCTGGCTGCACTGGCTCAGCGCATGGGCCTGCTCGGCCGCAGCTCACGGCAGATATTCGCCAGGGCCAGCGCTCTGCGCCTGCCATTCAAACCCTTGCCAGCAGCGGTCGAAAGCATTGGCTGGCACGACGGCCCGCAACTGCAGCTTCTGCTCAACCTGCCTCGCGGCGCACTTTCCGGCCCCGTGCAGGAAGACAAAGCACAGGCCCACTCCGCACTGACTCAAGTAGTGGAAGCGCAAACGCAGCAACTGCAATCGTTCGATCTGCGCCTGATCGATGGCTTCGCCTGTCCTTGTCCGGTACCAGGCTACGTGAGCTTCGAAGACTACGCGGCAAGCGAACACTGCAAGCAGGTGCGCATCATCAGCTACAAGGATTTCGTCAAGACCGTCAGCCAGGCGTTGCCGCGCTTTCTCGCCGGCGAGCCGATAGAGCTGCGTCAAGCCAACTGGCGCGGCTCGCGCACCTTCTGGTCAGGGGATATGCACGGCGAAGCCTTCGCCGGAGCAATCGCCTATGCGCGCAGACGCGAACTGGAAGTGTTGCTGCCAGCCAATCTGGTTCGCTATCGTTTGAATGAAGCGGGCCTGGACAACCTGCAAAATCGCTATCACGTACTGGCCATGCCAGAGGCGGCGTGGAGTGATCCCAGTTTCATGGGGCTGCTTCTGGACAACGGCATCCCCTATGCACGCCTGTCGCTACTGAAGAAAGCCGGCACCCCGGAGTTCCTCCTCCTGCCCAAAGAGCATCAGGAAGCCACTGCACTTGGTGAGGGGTTGCGCCTGGCCGGCGCACCAGACGTGCCGAGCCATCTACGTCAGTTGGCCATCCAGCCAGCCTGAGCAGACTGGCGCGCTATTCATCGCAACCGCGCAACAGACGCCCGATCATATCCAGCGAATAACCACGACAGGCCAGAAACCGGCCTTGCTGAGCACGCTCTCGAGCATCCCCAGGAAGCCGACTGGCAAACTTGCGCTGCCAGGTTTCACGCAACTGCTCGAACCAGTCGATACCACTTTCACGCAGAGCCTGATCGACATCGCTACGCGCAAGCCCACGCTGGCCGAGCTCCTCGCGAATACGCAACGGCCCGTAGCCAGCACGCGCACGATAAGCAACGAAACTTTCCAGATAGCGGGCCTCGGATAGCAAGCCCTCCTCCGATAGCCGCTGCAAAGCCGCGTCGATCATGTCCTCGGAAGCGCCACGCTTGCGCAACTTGCGCGCAAGCTCGACGCGTCCATGTTCACGCCGCGCCAGTAGATCCATGGCCGCCCGCCTGACGGCGAGCGGGTTATCCAGTACGACGGTCATGCTCTGACGACTTAGAAGTCGACTTCAGCATCAGCCAGATCGGCAGCCGGAGCCTTGGCCGGAGTGCTGCTGACCAGCAGCTTCTCGCGAATGAGACCTTCGATCTCGCGCGCCACTTCCTGATTGTCTTCCAGGTACTTGGCCGCATTGGCCTTGCCCTGACCGATCTTGTTGCCTTTGTAGCTGTACCAGGCACCCGACTTCTCGACCAGGCCCTGTTGCACGCCGAGATCGATGATCTCGCCATTACGGTAGATGCCTTTGCCGTAAAGGATCTGGAACTCAGCCTGGCGGAAAGGTGGCGCGACCTTGTTCTTGACGATCTTCACGCGAGTTTCGCTGCCCACGACCTCTTCGCCTTCCTTCACCGCACCAGTACGGCGGATATCCAAACGAACCGAGGAGTAGAACTTCAGGGCGTTACCACCAGTGGTGGTTTCCGGGCTACCAAACATCACGCCGATCTTCATACGAATCTGGTTGATAAAGATCACCAGGCAGTTGGCGTTCTTGATGTTACCAGTGATCTTGCGCAGCGCCTGGCTCATCAGACGCGCCTGCAGACCTACGTGCATGTCGCCCATCTCGCCTTCGATTTCCGCCTTGGGCACCAGAGCTGCCACGGAGTCGACGATGATCACGTCGATAGCGTTGGAGCGCACCAGCATGTCGGTGATTTCCAGCGCCTGCTCACCTGTGTCCGGCTGCGATACCAGCAGATCATCGACGTTGACGCCGAGCTTGCCGGCATAATCCGGGTCGAGTGCATGCTCGGCATCGACGAAGGCACAGGTGGCGCCAAGCTTCTGCGCTTCGGCGATCACCGAAAGAGTCAGCGTGGTCTTACCAGAGGATTCCGGGCCGTAGATCTCGACGATACGTCCCTTCGGCAGGCCGCCAATACCCAGTGCGATATCCAGCCCCAGCGAACCGGTGGAGATAGCCGGAATGGCCTGACGCTCATGGTCGCCCATGCGCATGACCGCGCCCTTGCCGAACTGCTTCTCGATCTGACCCAGGGCAGCCGCCAAAGCGCGCTTCTTGTTCTCGTCCATTACCATCCTCACGTATTAACAAGGGCCCCTAGGGCCGCCAACAACTGTATAAGTAGCCAGTATTATTCCACAGGGCAAGTCGCCCGCCTACCCCATAAGCGGATTTTCCTCCGCCAACAGGCGCAGAAGCCCCGCCAGAGCGGCCTCGACCGTTTGTCGGCGCACCTCATCGCGGTTACCAGCAAACTGCTTTCGCACACTGAAAAGACGCTCGCCGTCGCCCCAGGCCAACCAGACCGTACCGACTGGTTTGTCCACGGAACCACCTCCCGGCCCCGCCACACCACTGACAGCCACGGCATAGCGCGCCCCGCTGTTGGCCTGAGCGCCACGCACCATCGCTTCGACTACCTCACGGCTAACGGCGCCCACACTGGCGAAAAAGTCGGCACACACAGCCAACTGCTTGGTTTTCTGGGCGTTGGAGTACGTCACATAGCCGGCCTCGAACCAGGCCGAACTGCCAGGGATACGAGTGATTGCCTCGGCAATACCGCCGCCTGTACAGGACTCCGCAGTGGTGACCTGGGCAGCTTGCACCTGTAATGCTGCACCCAGTTGTTCGGCCAGTTGGCTGATTCTGTCCATATCCACTCCTCGCTCATCGAACGGCAAACCCTACACAGCTTGCACCGCCAGTGGAAACGGCAAATTTCGTCTACTGTTATCACGGCTAGGGTGCGACAGGAGGCACTGCAATGTGGCTGTCACGGAACAAGGAACACAAGGACGCGCAGGATCTGGGAGCGGCGGAGCTACAGGCCATTCGCCAATCGATGGCGATGATCGAATTCACCCCGGACGGCATCATTCTCGACGCCAACCCAGCCTTTCTTGGCGTGGTGAATTATCGCCTGGAGGATATTGTCGGCAAACACCACCGCATGTTTTGCCCCAGAAGCCTGAGCGAGAGCCTCGCTTATCAGCAGTTCTGGCGGCGCCTACGCCAGGGTGAGCACTTCAGTGATCGATTCCCTCGAGTGACGCGAGACGGCAAGGAGGTCTGGCTGGAAGCGACCTACATGCCAATCCGTGACGCCCAGGGCTCGGTGACCAAGGTCATGAAGATTGCCACCGACATCACCCGGCAGGTAGCGGCCGAACATATGCACGAGAGCTATATCAAGGCCATCGACCGCTCCATGGCGGTGATCGAGTTCAACCTCGAGGGTCAAGTTGTCAGTGCCAACCAGAACTTCCTTGACCTGATGGGTTATCGCCGAGAGGAGGTGGTTGGCCAGCATCACCGGCTCTTCTGCCTGAACGAGGACAGCCACAGCGAGGACTACCATCAGTTCTGGGCTCGCCTTAACAAAGGCGAGTTCATGTCCGATCGCTTTCGTCGAGTGACCAAACAAGGCCGTCAGGTCTGGCTGCGCGCCACCTACAACCCCCTGTACGACGCTAACGGCCGCGTCTATGGCGTCGTGAAATTCGCCAGCGACATCACCGCTCAGGTCGAACGCCGCGACTCGGAGGCTGCCGCCGCCCAGTTGGCTCACGACATCGCCAAGGAAACCGACGTTTCCGCCGATCACGGCACGCGCACGGTAGCCCAGACCGTCGAGGTGGTTGCCGACATTGCCAGCGAACTGGCTCATGTGGCCGAACAGATAGAAGGCCTCAACAAACAATCCGAGCAGATCACCAGCATCGTTCAGGTGATCCGCAGTATCGCCGATCAGACCAATCTACTGGCACTCAACGCGGCCATCGAAGCAGCGCGCGCCGGTGAACAGGGCCGCGGCTTCGCCGTAGTGGCCGATGAAGTGCGCCAACTGGCCTCGCGAACCAGCCAGGCCACCCAGGAGATCAACGGCGTCGTTCAACAGAACCAGAGCCTTACGCGCAACGCAGTGGCCAGCATGGCAACCACGCGAGAGCGTGCACGCACCGGCGTAGACCTGGCCAACCAGGCCGGCGAAGTGATTCGTGAGATACGCAGCGAGTCGCAGCGCGTGGTTGAGGCTGTGGCCCAGTTCTCGGTGACCTTCACCGACTGACAGGTAATCGCGTCAGATTCGCAGCCCACGTGAGGGACGAAGTATGGGAAAATTCCCGGCTTCGTCACACCCACTGCACGTAAGGCCCGGCATGACCGATCTCTCCGCACACACCCCGATGATGCAGCAGTACTGGAAGCTGAAGAACCAGCACCCGGATCAGTTGATGTTCTATCGCATGGGTGACTTCTACGAGATTTTCTACGAAGACGCGAAGAAGGCAGCCAAGCTGCTCGACATCACCCTGACCGCACGCGGCCAGTCGGCCGGCCAATCGATCCCCATGTGCGGTATTCCTTTTCATTCGCTCGAAGGCTATCTGGCCAAGCTGGTCAAGCTCGGCGAGTCTGTGGTGATCTGCGAGCAAATCGGCGACCCGGCCACCAGTAAAGGCCCGGTGGAGCGCCAGGTGGTTCGTATCATCACCCCCGGCACCATCAGCGACGAAGCCCTGCTCGATGAGCACCGTGACAACCTGCTGGCCGCCGTCCTCGGCGACGAACGTCTGTTCGGCCTGGCCGTACTGGATATCACCAGCGGCCGCTTCAGCGTGCAGGAGATCAAAGGCTGGGAAAACCTGCTGGCCGAACTGGAACGCTTGAGCCCCGCCGAGCTGCTGATCCCGGATGACTGGCCGCAAGGTCTACCCGCCGAGAAGCGCAAAGGCTCGCGCCGCCGCGCGCCGTGGGATTTCGACCGCGACAGTGCCTTCAAGAGCCTGTGCCAGCAATTCAGCACTCAGGACCTGAAAGGCTTCGGCTGCGAAAACCTGACCCTGGCCATCGGCGCCGCCGGCTGCCTGCTCGGCTATGCTAAAGAAACTCAGCGCACCGCCCTGCCCCACCTGCGCAGCCTGCGTCACGAGCGCCTGGACGACACGGTGATCCTCGACGGCGCCAGCCGCCGCAATCTCGAGCTGGACATCAACCTCGCCGGCGGCCGCGACAACACCCTGCAGTCGGTGATGGATCGTTGCCAGACCGCCATGGCCAGCCGCCTGCTGGGCCGTTGGCTGAACCGCCCGCTGCGTGATCGCGCGGTGCTGGAGGCGCGCCAGGACGCCATCGCCCGCCTGCTCGATGGTTATCGCTTCGAAACGCTGCAACCGCAGCTCAAGGAAATTGGCGACCTGGAACGCATCCTTGCCCGTATCGGCTTGCGCAACGCCCGCCCACGCGACCTCGCCCGCCTGCGCGACGCTCTGGCGGCACTGCCCGAACTGCAGATGGCGATGACCACGCTGGACACCCCGCACCTGCAACAGCTGGCCGGCAGCATCTCCACCTACCCGGAACTGGCCGACCTGCTGGCCCGCGCCATCATCGACAACCCGCCGGCGGTGATCCGTGACGGCGGCGTGCTGAAAACCGGCTACGACGCCGAGCTGGACGAGCTGCAGGCGATGAGCGAGAACGCCGGCCAGTTCCTCATGGATCTGGAAGCTCGGGAGAAGGAGCGCACCGGCCTGGCCAACCTCAAGGTCGGCTACAACCGCGTGCACGGCTACTTCATCGAACTGCCGACCAAGCAGGCCGAGTCGGCGCCAGCTGACTATATCCGCCGACAGACGCTCAAAGGCGCCGAGCGTTTCATCACCCCGGAACTGAAGGAGTTCGAGGACAAGGCGCTCTCAGCCAAGAGCCGCGCTCTGGCACGGGAAAAGATGCTCTACGACGAGTTGCTCGAGCGCCTGATCGGCCATCTGGCGCCGCTGCAGGATAGTGCCGCGGCCCTCGCCGAACTGGACGTACTGAGCAACCTTGCCGAGCGCTCGCTGAACCTTGACCTGAATCGCCCGCGTTTCGTCGACGAACCATGCATGCGTATCGACCAGGGCCGTCACCCGGTGGTCGAGCAGGTGCTGACAACGCCCTTCGTGGCCAACGATCTGGATCTCGACGACAGCCGCCGCATGCTGGTCATCACCGGGCCGAATATGGGCGGTAAATCCACCTACATGCGCCAGACTGCGCTGATCGTGCTGCTGGCCCATATCGGCAGCTTCGTGCCGGCGGCGGCCTGTGAGCTGTCGCTGGTCGACCGTATCTTCACCCGTATCGGCTCGAGCGATGACCTGGCTGGCGGCCGTTCCACCTTCATGGTGGAGATGAGCGAAACTGCCAACATCCTGCACAACGCCAGCGAGCGTAGCCTGGTGTTGATGGACGAGGTCGGCCGCGGCACCAGTACCTTCGACGGCCTGTCGCTGGCCTGGTCAGCCGCCGAGCACCTGGCGCGCCTGCGCGCCTTCACCCTGTTCGCCACACACTATTTCGAGCTGACCGTGCTGCCGGAAAGCGAGCCGGTGGTGGCAAACGTGCACCTCTCGGCCACCGAGCATAACGAGCGCATCGTCTTCCTCCACCACGTTCAGCCAGGCCCCGCGAGCCAGAGTTACGGCCTGGCTGTAGCGCAACTGGCTGGTGTACCCGGCACGGTAATCAGCCGCGCACGCGAGCACCTGGCGCGCCTGGAAGCCACCAGCCTGCCGCATGATCTGACGCGCCAGGAAGCCGGCCAGCCGCAGGCGCCGATGCAAAGCGATCTGTTCGCCAGCGTGCCGCACCCGCTGCTGGAGCAATTGCACAAGATCAATCCGGATGATCTGACTCCGCGTAAGGCGCTGGAGCTGTTATATACATGGAAGACGCAGATCTAACGCTCAATACAACAAACTGCTAGAATCGCGCGCAATTTTACGACCGCCCGGTTTACAGCCTGAGCCGCGGCCACAGACAGAGCGCCTGACAGCCCTTCACAGAAAGGGCTCAGGCCGCCGCCCGAGGAGAGAATCAGAATGACCTTCGTCGTCACCGACAACTGCATCAAGTGCAAATACACCGACTGTGTGGAAGTCTGCCCGGTGGACTGCTTCTACGAAGGCCCGAACTTCCTGGTCATTCACCCGGATGAATGCATCGATTGCGCCCTGTGCGAGCCGGAGTGCCCAGCGCAGGCGATCTTCTCGGAAGATGAAGTACCCGAAGATCAGCAGGAGTTCATCGAACTGAACGCCGACCTGGCTGAAGTGTGGCCGAACATCACCGAGAAGAAAGAAGCACTGCCGGACGCCGAAGAGTGGGATGGCGTGAAGGACAAGCTGCAACATCTGGAGCGCTGAGTTCGCCCAGAAACACGAAGACCCGCCAAGTGCGGGTCTTTTACTTTCAGGCACCGGAGCGACGGAGCGTCAGGCTGGCACTACGAATAACGCGCAAAAAAAAGGGGCGGCTTGCGCCGCCCACTTTTATTCCCTAGTCCCTTTTTTTCCCAACTCATCGTCCTGATGAATCGCGTCTTGCGATGTTCCTGACCCTCATCCTGACGGCCTGTGCTTGTCCCTGAGCACGGGTGTGATATTAGCCGCTTCAGGCAACCGCACAACCCGACTCAGATTGACCCAGTCTGTTCATGATTTTTTAAAATCCTTAAAAAACAAACAGTTAAGTAAAGAATCAGTAAAAACCATGGGCTTTCAGAACATATACTGACAATACCTGTAAGCGATGGCTTACATAAGCGCACATAAAAAACCCGGCCGGAGCCGGGTTCGTGATCGAGGCGAAACCTCACTGAAACAAGGCGTCGCTGGACAAGCCGTTCTTCTCGAGAATCTCCCGCAGGCGCTTTAGCGCCTCGACCTGAATCTGCCGCACTCGCTCGCGGGTCAGGCCGATCTCCTGCCCTACTTCTTCAAGGGTACAGCTTTCATGGCCGCGCAGACCGAAGCGGCGCACAACGACTTCCCGTTGTTTGTCGGTCAGGTCGGAAAGCCACTGATCGATGCTCTGCGACAAATCATCGTCCTGCAGCAGCTCGCAGGGATCGGTCGGGCGATCATCGGTCAGGGTGTCGAGCAGTGTCTTGTCCGAGTCCGGACCGAGCGAAACGTCCACCGAGGATACGCGTTCGTTGAGGCCGAGCATCCGCTTGACCTCGCCCACCGGTTTTTCCAGCAGGTTGGCAATTTCTTCCGCAGAAGGCTCATGGTCAAGCTTCTGGGTCAGTTCACGAGCTGCACGCAGATAGACGTTGAGCTCCTTGACCACATGAATCGGCAAACGGATGGTTCGCGTCTGGTTCATGATGGCCCGTTCGATGGTCTGGCGGATCCACCAGGTTGCATAGGTCGAGAAACGGAACCCCCGCTCCGGATCGAACTTTTCCACGGCGCGAATCAAGCCGAGATTACCCTCCTCGATCAGATCGAGCAGAGAGAGACCACGATTGACGTAACGCCGAGCGATCTTCACGACTAGGCGCAGGTTGCTCTCGATCATGCGTTTGCGCCCAGCAGGATCGCCCTTCTGCGCCAGACGCGCGAAGTGCACTTCCTCTTCGGGAGTGAGCAAGGGAGAGAAACCGATTTCGTTGAGGTAAAGCTGAGTGGCGTCTAGCGCTCGGGTGTAGTCGATGTATTTGTGCTGCTTGGAGGGGGTGGCGTTCTTCGCTTTGGTACGTGCGACCGGTGCTTCCACCTCATCGCCCTGAACCTCGCCGAAAACGATGCCTGGCTCCATGAGGAGCAGTTCATCGTCGACGTCAAACTCCGGCGCTTCTTTTTTGATGAGAGCCATTGTTGTTGTCCCTAGCTGAGTTCGACAACAGACTCTGGCGGAACCGTCCTGGCCACACCTGAGCCCGTCCCTCCTACGTGATGGAACGGGTCAGCGACGGATCAACGACGTGGCAGATATTGCAGCGGATCGACAGGTTTACCTTGGCGGCGAATCTCGAAGTGCAGCTTCACCCGGTCGGCCCCTGTGGACCCCATTTCGGCAATACTTTGCCCGGCTTTGACCTGCTGCCCCTCCCGTACCAACAACCTGCGGTTATGACCGTAAGCACTTACGTAGGTATCGCTGTGCTTGATGATGATCAACTCGCCGTAGCCCCGCAAACCACTCCCGGCGTAAACCACTGATCCATCAGACGCAGCTAAAACAGGCTGGCCTAATTGCCCAGCGATATCAATGCCTTTATTCAAACTACCGTTTGAGGAAAAACGACTGATTACCGTGCCGTCGGTTGGCCAGGACCAACCGCTGGCAGAACGACTCACTGGAGTGACTGGCGTGGTCGCTGGCGTATTGGCTACCGGCGGGCGAGCGGGCTGAGTTGCAGGCGGCGCAGTCACGGCAACCGGCGGACGACTGGGCACTGGTTGGGTGATAACCGTCGAGGTGGTTGGAGGCGGTGCCGAAGCGACCGGCTGACTGTTACCCACCGGGCGGTTGTCGAAACGGATCGTCTGGCCAACGCGGATCACGTAAGGATCACGCAGGCCGTTATGGGCAGCCAGCGCCTTCCAGTCCCAGCCGAAACGAAAGGCAATGGAATATAGCGTGTCGCCACGCTGCACCACATAGTGGCCACTGCGTACGGGCTGACGCTGTACCACTGGAGCACGCCCCTGGTTCTGTCCACGGTCGACTACCTGCACACCGCCTGGGGGCGAGCTGGCACAGCCGACCAACGCGGAGGCAGCAAGCATGGCCAGGGGCAGGCGAATGACTGCTACTGCGCGGACTAGCACGTGAAGGACGGTCCAACTCACCCAACAGCTCCCTGAATGATTCCGAGTACGACGCCTATTGTGCCGTATTTATTCGGCGCGACCAGTATCGACTGGCCGACGACTCGCCAGCCACTCCAAACCGAGCACCAGAACGATGCCGCCAATTGCCAGTGCAACGGCAAACAGCAACTGCGGATCCTGACCACTGATTTCGGCAAATTTCCCTGGCAGCAGGTTGCTCTCCAGTAACGGCACCTGCTCGCCCTTGCTGTCGATACGCCAGCTCAGGGTCTCCTTCCAGGGCCAGACCTTGTTCAGCGAACCCAGCATCAGACCAGCGAGAAACGCCAGACTGAGGTCACGCCAACGTGAAAGCAGCCAACTGAGCAGGCGAGCGAAACTGAGAATGCCAACCAGACAACCGCTGGCAAACACCGCCAAGACCATAAGATCGAGCTCTTTCACCGCCCCCAATACCACCGAGTAAAGACCCAGCAGAAGCAGGATGAAACTGCCCGAAATACCCGGCAGGATCATTGCGCAGATAGCTATGGCACCAGCCAGAAACAGAGTCGGCAGGTCACTGCCCCACTGCATGGGCGCCGCGACGGTGATCCAGTAGGCGAAAGCCAGACCGAGCACGAAACTCACCACCCTGCTCCAGTTCCACCGCCCGATCTCGCGCCCCACCAAATAGGTGGACACCAGAATCAATCCGAAGAAAAACGACCACACCGGAATTGGATGATGGTGCAGCAAATAGGTGATCAAGCGCGCGAGCGTCAGGATACTGGTGAGGATGCCGCACAGCAGCACCAGCAGAAAGGTCGCGTTGGCCATCTGCCAGGCGTCCTTGATGCGACCACGCAGCAAAAGCAGGAGCGCTTCGGGAATGCTGGCGATGGAGCGCAGCAGCTCGTCATAAATGCCACTGATGAAAGCGATGGTGCCGCCGGAAACGCCGGGCACGACATCTGCAGCGCCCATGGCCAAGCCCTTGGCATAGAGCAGAAAATGTTTCTTCATGGATCCTTCCGGAGCGAAAAAGCGATCAGGCCAGCGGCCCGTTGAGTAATGGCACGAAACGCACCGCATCGAGCACATGCCGGGAAAAGCCCTGCTCTTCACGTACGATCAGCAACAACTGCTGCACATCGCCACTGCCGACCGGGATGACCAGCCGTCCACCTGGAGCCAGTTGATCGAGCAAGGCCTGCGGTACTTGCGCGGCGGCGGCGGTGACGATGATGCCGTTGTACGGACCGAGCGCGTTCCAACCTTCCCAGCCATCACCCCAGCGAAAGACCACGTTGCGCAGCTTGAGTTCGGCCAGACGCTCCTTGGCGCGATCCTGCAGCACCTGAATGCGCTCCACAGAGAACACCCGCTCGACCAGCTGTGCCAGCACGGCGGTCTGGTAACCGGAACCGGTACCGATCTCCAGCACCTTGTCCAGCGGGCCAGCGGCCAGCAGCAGTTCGGTCATGCGGCCGACCATGTACGGCTGGGAAATCGTCTGGTTATGCCCGATGGGCAGCGCCGTGTCTTCATAGGCGCGGTGCGCCAGGGCCTCATCGACGAACAGATGACGCGGCGTACGGCGGATCACTTCCAGTACCCGAGCGTTCGACAGTCCTTCCTCATAGAGGCGCTGGATCAATCGCTCACGGGTGCGCTGCGAGGTCATGCCGATCCCGCTGCGCTGCATGTCGTCCTGGCCACGCATCAGAAGATGCCCTCCAACCAGCCATCCATAGATTCGAGAGCCTCATTGAACGTGCGATCAAGCCGTAGCGGCGTGATCGATACATAACCTTGCATCACGGCATGGAAATCGGTGCCCTGACTGCCATCCTCGACATCACCGGCTGCAGCAATCCAGTAACCTTCCTTGCCACGCGGGTTGACCACCTTGACCGGAGCCGCCGCGCGCGCGCGATGGCCAAGTCGGGTCAGCTGCACGCCACGAATATGTTCCAGCGGCAGATTCGGCACGTTGACATTGAGCACGGTACGCGGCGGCAGTTCGAGCCGCTCGTGCGCCTCGACCAGTTTACGAGCGAAATAGGCAGCGGTCGGCAGGTTGTCGGGAAGACGCGACAGCAGCGAGAAAGCGAACGCTGGCTTGCTCAGGAAACGTCCTTCGAGCGCGGCGGCGACGGTGCCGGAATAGAGCACGTCATCACCCAGGTTAGCCCCCAGATTGATGCCAGAGACGACCATGTCCGGCGTCTGCTCGAGCAAGCCATTGAGCCCCAGGTGCACGCAATCGGTCGGCGTGCCATTGAGGCTGATGTAGCCATTGGCCAAGGCCATGGGATGTAGCGGACGATCGAGCGTCAGTGCGCTGCTGGCGCCGCTCTTATCTTCGGTAGGCGCGATCACTACGCACTCGGCATAGTCGGCCAGCGCTTGGTGCAACGCAGCGATACCGGGTGCGTTCACCCCGTCGTCGTTGGAAATCAGAATTCGCATGGAGTATCCGTCTGCCCTGCTGGCACCAGATCGAGCAATTCGCGCACCACCACGGTGGCGAAACACCCGGCCGGCAGGACGAATGCAAGTTGCAGAATATCGGGTTCGGGATAATGCCATGACAGGCCGCCGATGGGGAGGCGCAGAATTCGCCGTTCGTGCGCCATGTCCGCCTTGATCAGCCATTGCACCAGTTGCCCGGCCTCATCGGCCACCGCCTGCTCCAGCTGCTGGGTCTCACCAGCGGTCGGCAACGGACCGTCCCCCCAAAGCGGGCCGGTGGGATGCAGATCGAGAATAGCCAGGCGCGGGTCAACACACTCGGCCTCGCCAGCCATGAAGAAACTACGACTGGCAGTGAAGGCCAGCAGGTCGCCGACCTGCGCCTGGTTCCAGGTGCCGGCAGCCACGCGCTTGGCCAGCACCTGATTGAACAGGTAACTGCGCGCCGATGAGAGCAGGCGCGAACGCAGATTGCGTTGCACCGGCAACTCCTGGCGCGAGGCGAAATCACGCGCCTGCTCGACATTGCCGCCATCGAAGCCAAAGCGCTGCAAGCCGAAATAGTTGGGCACGCCTTGCTCGGCGATACGCTGCAGACGCTGCTCCAGCGCGTCGCGGTCCGCCTCAAGGGCAGTCAGGCGCAAGGTGAATCCGTTGGCGGCATGGGCACCACGCTGCAATTTGCGGTTGTGTCGCTGGCTGCGCAGGATGACCAGATCATCGCTCTGCGCAGCGGCCAGATCGGGGTCGGCCTTGCCCGGCAGGTGCAGGCTGAACCACTGCCGGGTCAGCGCCTGGCGATCCTTGAGTCCCGCATAACTGACCGCCTTGAGCGGCAGGCCGGCAGCGCGGGCGATCCGCCGGGCGGCCTCCTCGGTATTCAAGCCACGCTTTTCCACCCACAACCACAGATGCTCCCCTTGGCCAGTGAGCGGGATATCCAGTACTTCATCGACCTGAAAATCCTCGGCAGTGGCCTTGAGTACCGCACGACCACAGGCCTCGCCATGGGCGCGCGGCCCCAGCAGTTGCAGCTCGTTCATGCCTTGACCAGCAAGGCGACGGCGTGCACCGCGATACCTTCCTCACGCCCGGTGAAACCGAGCTTCTCGGTGGTGGTGGCCTTGACGTTGACCTGATCCAGTTCGATACCCAGGTCCTCGGCAACGCGCTCGCGCATGCTCTGGATATGCGGCGCCATCTTCGGTGCCTGGGCGATGATGGTGGCATCGACGTTACCCACCGCGTAACCCTTGCCACGCACCAGCCCCATCACATGGCGCAGCAGCGCACGGCTATCGGCGCCTTTGAAAGTCGGATCGGTATCGGGGAAATGTTTGCCGATATCGCCCAGCGCTACTGCACCGAGCAGGGCATCGCTCAGCGCGTGCAGCAGCACGTCGCCGTCGGAATGAGCGACAAGACCAAACTTATGGGGAATCCGTACGCCGCCGAGGGTGATGAAATCACCTTCGCCGAAGCGGTGTACGTCATAGCCATGACCGATACGCATAAAGAACAACGCCCTGAAAAAGTCAGGGCGTGATTCTAACCGTATTGCCCCGTAGCCCGGATGAAATCCGGGAAATTCGCGCCCCGGATTTCATCCGGGTTACGCCGGGAGCAAAGCGGCTGCATGGTGATGCAGGTGATCGTCGATAAAGCTGGCGATGAAGTAGTAGCTGTGGTCATAGCCTGGCTGCATGCGCAGGGTCAGCGGATGAGCGGTGGCCTTGGCCGCAGCCTGCAGTGCCTGCGGCTTGAGCTGGCCTTCGAGGAAATCATCACGATCACCCTGATCGACCAGGATCGGCAGTTTCTCCTCAGCCTCGGCGATCAGCACGCTGGCATCCCACTCACGCCAGCGCGAACGCTCCTCGCCGAGGTACAGCGAGAACGCCTTCTCCCCCCACGGACAGTTCATTGGATTGCTGATCGGTGAAAAGGCCGATACCGACTGATAACGTCCCGGGTTCTTAAGCGCGCAGATCAGCGCACCGTGGCCGCCCATGGAATGCCCGGCGATGCCACGCTTGTCCGACACGGGGAAGTTGGCCTCGATCAATGCCGGCAGCTCCTGCACCACGTAGTCGTACATGCGGTAGTGGCGCGCGAAGGGTTCCTGGGTGGCATTGACGTAGAAACCTGCCCCGAGGCCGAAGTCATAGGCACCATTGGCGTCGTCGGCCACACCTTCACCACGCGGGCTGGTGTCGGGTGCGACGATGATCAACCCGAGCTCGGCGGCCATGCGCTGAGCGCCGGCCTTCTGCATGAAGTTCTCGTCGGTACAGGTCAGGCCACTCAGCCAGTACAACACCGGCAGCTTGGCACCCTGCTCCGCCTGCGGTGGCAGATAGACGGCGAACACCATGTCGCAGTTGAGACTGCTGGAACGATGGCGATAGCGCTTGTGCCAGCCACCGAAGCTCTTGTTGCTGGAAACGATTTCGAGGCTCATGAGCCGCTCCGTAGGGTGCGCCATGCGCACCAAGGGGTTGCGGTGCGCACAGCGCACCCCGCGAGGATCCGTGCAGCCATGAGGCCGCACGGTGTTTCGTCAGAAATGAATGACGGTGCGGATGCTCTTGCCTTCATGCATCAGCTCGAACGCCTCGTTGATTTCTTCCAGCGGCAGGTTGTGGGTGATGAAGGTATCCAACGGAATTTCACCGTTCTGCGATTTCTCGACATAGCTGGGCAGCTCGGTACGACCCTTGACACCACCGAAGGCGCTGCCACGCCAGACACGACCGGTGACCAGCTGGAACGGACGGGTGCTGATCTCGGCACCGGCTGGTGCCACGCCGATGATGGTCGACTCGCCCCAGCCCTTGTGGCAACACTCCAGCGCAGCGCGCATCAGTTGCACGTTGCCGATGCACTCGAAGCTGTAGTCGACGCCGCCATCGGTCATCTCGACGATGACCTCCTGAATCGGCTTGCTGTGCTCCTTCGGATTGACGAAATCGGTGATGCCCAGCTCACGCGCCACAGCTTCCTTGGCCGGGTTGATATCGATGCCGATGATGCGCGAAGCCTTGGCCATCTTGGCGCCGATGATCGCCGCCAGACCAATGCCACCCAAACCGAAGATGGCCACGGTGGAGCCCTCGGTAACCTTGGCGGTATTGAGCACGGCGCCAATACCGGTGGTCACGCCGCAGCCAAGCAGGCAGACCTTCTCCAGCGGCGCCTCCTTGGGGATCTTCGCCAGAGAGACTTCCGGCAGCACGGTGTACTCGGAGAAGGTCGAGCAACCCATGTAGTGGTAGACCGGCTCGCCGTTGTAGGAGAAGCGGCTGGTGCCATCGGGCATCAGCCCCTTGCCCTGGGTGGCGCGTACCGAGCTGCACAGGTTGGTCTTGTTGGATTTGCAAAATTTGCACTCGCCGCATTCAGCGGTGTACAGCGGAATCACGTGGTCGCCGACCGCCAGCGAAGTGACGCCCTCACCCACCGCCTCAACGATACCGCCACCCTCGTGACCGAGAATGCAGGGGAACACGCCCTCGCTGTCCTGGCCGGACAAGGTATAGGCGTCGGTATGGCAGACACCGGTAGCGACAATACGTACCAGCACTTCTCCGGCCTGAGGTGGCGCGACATCGACCTCGACGATTTTCAGGGGTTCATTCGGGGCGAAGGCAACGGCGGCGCGGGACTTGATCATGGCAGTTCTCTCCAGGGAGCGTGGACAATGGCCGGCAGTCTAGTTCACGGCCATCAAGAGATAATCAGCGAAATAGCAAAACATTATTGCCATACAGAAATAATGTTAGCCTTCCTGTACAAAAGCTGGCCTGTCGCCGGCTGCACTCGGATCACCCACAGCGAGCTCCCAAAGGCGCAGCACGAATGCAATCAGGTACACGGGAGAAGGAGTGTCGATGAATCGCTGGGAAGGACTCGACGAATTCGTCGCCGTGGCCGAGTGCGGGCAGTTCAGTGCGGCGGCCGAGCGCTTGGGATTGTCCACTTCGCAGGTCAGCCGCCAGGTCGCACGCCTGGAAGAGCGCCTGCAGAGCCGTCTGTTCTACCGCAGCACCAGGCGGGTAGCCCTGACCGAGGCCGGCCAGTTGTTTCTGCAACACTGCCAGCGCCTGCAGGATGCCCGCGAAGAAGCGTTGCGTGCAGTCGGCGATCTTGGTGCCGAACCCAAAGGGCTGCTACGCATGACTTGCGCCGTGGCGTATGGCGAGCGCTTCATCGTGCCACTGGTCAATGACTTCATGGCGCGACATCCACAGTTGCGCGTCGAGATAGAACTGTCCAACCGCCCGCTCGACCTGCTGCACGATGGCCTGGACCTGGCCATCCGCTTGGGGCGCCTGCAGGACTCACGGCTGATGGCCGCACGCCTGGCGCCCCGCGAGATGTACCTGTGCGCGGCACCCGAGTACCTGCAACGCTACGGCCGCCCTCATTCTCTGTCGGAGCTGGCGCGCCACAATTGCCTGATCGGCAGTAGCGAGACCTGGAGCTTCGCCGAAAGTGGCCGGGAAACCCAAGTGCGGGTGCAGGGCAACTGGCGCTGCAACAGCGGCCAGGCCGTGCTCGACGCTGCGCTACGCGGTTTTGGCCTGTGCCAGCTCCCCGATTACTACGTCCTCGAACATCTGCGTAGCGGGCGGCTGACCTCTCTACTAGAGCAGCATCGCCCACCCAATACCGCAGTTTGGGCGCTCTACCCACAGCAACGTCACCTGTCACCCAAGGTGCGCCAGTTGATCGACGCCCTGCAGCAGGGGCTCAGCCGACGCATCGAATACCTCGCTCCCGCCTGAGATTTTGCAACAACCTTGTCACCCAGCTGAACGGTCATGGAATGTCACAAGTCAGGGCGAAACTTGGGCGAGACGACCGCGTCACAACCTATGAACCCCGCTCAAACGGGGCCTCACGAACTCAGCTACATGAGGACATGGTTATGCAGGTTCTGGTCAACAGTGGTAAGCACGTCACCTCCTCGATGGACTTCAAGGACGACATTCGCGGTCGCGTCCGGGACAAGCTCCAGCGCTACGAGGACCACCTCACCCGGATCGAAATTCATCTCTCCGACGAGAACGCACTCAAAAGTGGCCCGCAGGACAAGCGCTGCAAAGTCGAGGCGCGGATGAAAGGACGCGATCCACTGACGGTTTCCCACGATGCCAGCGAACTGCAGCAGGCTATCGACGGTGCCATGAACAAGCTGACCAACGCGTTAGACCGCAACCTGGGCAAAGATGCCAAGCGCTGGACGCACTGATGCTGCGGATCGCCTAGCGACTCTCGCGCCAGATACGTTGTAGATAATGCAGATCTTCCGGGCGGGTGACCTTGAGGTTGTCCGCCCGGCCTTCGATGAGCCGGGGCGACTGCCCTGCCCACTCCATGGCCGAAGCTTCATCGGTCACTGCCACGCCTTCTTTCAGCGCTTGCGCCAGAGCCTCGCGCAGCGCGCCCAGGCGAAACATCTGCGGCGTGTAAGCCTGCCAGATCACGCTACGGTCCACTGTCTCCACCACCCTGCCATCGCTTCCGGCACGCTTGAGCGTGTCGCGCGCCGGCACTGCCAGCAGGCCGCCGACCGGATCATCAGCCACACTGTCCAACAGTTGCTCAAGATCTTCCCTGGACAGATTGGGTCGTGCAGCGTCATGCACCAGCACCCAATCCTCGCTGTTCGCGCCCTCTGCGAATAGCGCTTCCAGCCCTGCCAATACCGAGTCGGCGCGTTCGTGCCCGCCAGACGCCCGGCGGATACGCGCATCGTTTGCCACAGGCAGTTGTGGCCAGAACGGGTCATCCACGGCAACGCATACCACCGCTCCCAGCAGACCGGGATGATCGAGGAAACAATGCAGGGTATGTTCGAGAATGCAGCGGCCGGCGATCTGCAGGTACTGCTTGGGACGGTCGGCCGCCATACGTGCACCGACACCGGCAGCTGGAATCACCAGCCAGAATTTCGTGGTCATTCAGTCAGCAGATAGAGGGTTTCACCCTCTTTGAGCATGCCCAGCTCCTGGCGCGCCCGTTCTTCCACGGTTTCCATGCCGCGCTTGAGCTCCATCACTTCGGCCTCGAGGATACGATTGCGCTCCAGCAAACGCTCGTTCTCGCCCTGCTGTTCGGCGATCTGCTGTTGCAGACGGCTGGCAGCAGCCAGGCTGCCGTCGCCCACCCACAGACGATACTGCAGGCCAGCCAACAACAGGATCAGCACGATGAACAGCCAATACGGACTACGCATGGAGCGGCTCGCAGATTGAGTCATCGGCATGGTAGGGGCTGCGTTCATGCTTGAAAAGAAGCCGTCTGATGAGTGACATGGGGTTTCGGTACCTGCATCCGTGCATTGGTTCCCAAGGATCGACGAAGCGTCCACGAAAAAGGCCATGCCCGCAATGACGCAGCCTTTGTAGGAGCGGCTTCAGCCGCGAAAAATCGCGGATAAATCCGCTCCTACAGCATGCAGCGCAAACGCAGGAATAACCACGAAAAAGGGCGACTTGCGTCGCCCTTTTCTACCACGCAGATGTCAGCCGCGGAACTCGGCGCGGCCCTTGTATGGAGCCTTGCCGCCCAACTGCTCTTCAATGCGCAGCAGCTGGTTGTACTTGGAAACGCGGTCGGAGCGGCACAGCGAACCGGTCTTGATCTGACCGGCGGCAGTACCAACGGCCAGGTCGGCGATGGTGCTGTCTTCGGTTTCGCCGCTGCGGTGCGAGATCACGGCGGTGAAGCCAGCGGCCTTGGCCATCTGGATGGCTTCCAGGGTCTCGGTCAGCGAGCCGATCTGGTTGAACTTGATCAGGATCGAGTTACCAATCTGCTCGTCGATACCGCGCTTGAGGATCTTGGTATTGGTGACGAACAGGTCGTCGCCAACCAGCTGTACCTTGGCGCCAATCTTGTCGGTCAGGACTTTCCAGCTGGCCCAGTCGGACTCGTCCATGCCATCTTCGATGGAGATGATCGGGTAACGCTCGGTCAGGCCAGCCAGGTAGTCGGCAAAGCCTTCACCGCTGAATACCTTGCCTTCGCCAGCCAGGTCGTATTGACCGTCCTTGTAGAATTCGCTCGATGCGCAGTCCAGCGCCAGGGTCACGTCGTCACCCAGCTTGTAGCCGGCGTTGGCAACGGCCTCGGCGATGGCGGCCAGGGCATCTTCGTTGGAAGCCAGGTTCGGCGCGAAACCACCTTCGTCACCCACAGCAGTGTTCAGGCCACGGGCCTTGAGCACGGCTTTGAGGTGATGGAAGATCTCGGCGCCCATGCGCAGGGCATCGGCAAAGTTCTTGGCGCCAACCGGCTGTACCATGAACTCCTGGATGTCGACGTTGTTGTCGGCGTGCTCACCGCCGTTGATGATGTTCATCATCGGTACCGGCATGGAATAGACGCCTGGGGTACCGTTCAGATCGGCGATGTGCGCGTAAAGCGGCACGCCCTTGGCCTGAGCAGCGGCCTTGGCGGCAGCCAGGGACACGGCGAGGATGGCGTTGGCGCCCAGAGTCGCCTTGTTCTCGGTACCGTCGAGCTCGATCATCGCGCGATCCAGAGCTTTCTGGTCGACAGCGTCTTTGCCCAGTAGCAGGTCACGGATCGGGCCGTTGATGTTGGCGACGGCCTTCAGCACGCCCTTGCCCAGGTAACGGCTCTTGTCGCCGTCACGCAGCTCCAGCGCTTCGCGCGAGCCAGTGGAGGCGCCGGACGGAGCGCATGCGCTGCCGACGATGCCGCCTTCCAGAATTACATCCGCTTCCACGGTGGGGTTACCACGGGAGTCGAGAACCTCACGACCCTTGATGTCGACGATCTTTGCCATTCTTGATAACGCTCCAAAGGTTGACGATAAGACGGCAGCAGCAGGCTGCACTGGGCCGCCGCTGCCGGAGGGCAGATCGACGGCTCACTCTGACTCACGGGTCAGGGGGATTTTTCTCGGGCGGCACTTTACCGGATTACAGCCGGCTCAGGCAGTCTCGATAGGAGGAAAACTCTTGATCAGGTCATCCAACTGCTTGAGCTGGGTGAGAAACGGCTCCAGCTTGTTCAGGCGCAGAGCGCATGGACCGTCGCACTTGGCGTTTTCCGGATCCGGATGGGCTTCGAGGAACAGGCCTGCCAGGCCCTGGCTCATGCCCGCCTTGGCCAGGTCGGTAACCTGGGCGCGACGACCACCAGCAGAGTCGGCGCGACCACCCGGCATCTGCAGGGCGTGGGTCACGTCGAAGAACACCGGGTACTCGAACTGCTTCATGATGCCGAAGCCGAGCATGTCCACCACCAGGTTGTTGTAACCGAAGGAGGAACCGCGCT
This sequence comes from Pseudomonas sp. GW6, assembly GCA_048065775.1. GTDB lineage: Bacteria > Pseudomonadota > Gammaproteobacteria > Pseudomonadales > Pseudomonadaceae > Aquipseudomonas. The sequence goes on along the minus strand of JBLUOL010000006.1, from coordinate 45,377 downwards.
CGCAGAGAATCAACTGATCGTTACCGGCCTCTTCGCACTTGGCCAGGATGTGCTTCATTTCCTGCGGGGCGAGAAACTGCGCCTTCTTGATGTTGATCACCGCGCCGGTCTTGGCCATGGCCACTACCAGATCGGTCTGCCGCGACAGGAAAGCCGGCAACTGGATGATGTCGCAGACTTCGGCCACGGCAGCCGCCTGGTGCGGCTCGTGCACGTCGGTGATCACCGGCACGCCGAAAATCTTCTTCACTTCCTCGAAGATCTTCATGCCCTCTTCCAGGCCCGGGCCGCGGAAGGAGGTGACGGAGGAACGGTTGGCCTTATCGAAGCTGGCCTTGAACACGTAGGGAATGCCGAGCTTCTCGGTCACCCGTACGTACTCCTCGCAGGCCTGCATGGCCAGGTCGCGCGACTCGAGCACGTTGATGCCACCGAACAGCACGAAAGGCTTGTCGTTGGCGATCTCGATGTCGCGAACCTTGATGATCTTCTGTGCCATGCCTTAAGCCTTCTTCGCTTTCTGCGCCAGGGCAGCATTGACGAAACCGCTGAACAGCGGATGGCCGTCACGCGGCGTGGAGGTGAACTCCGGGTGGAACTGGCAGGCAACGAACCACGGATGATCCGGCGCCTCGACCACTTCGACCAGTGCACCGTCGCCAGAACGGCCAGTGACCTTCAGGCCAGCCTCGGTCAGCTTCGGCAGCAGGTTATTGTTCACCTCGTAACGGTGACGATGACGCTCGACGATCACGTCCTTGCCGTAGCAGTCGTGTACCTTGGAGCCGCCCAGCAGTTGGCAATCCTGCGCCCCCAGGCGCATGGTGCCGCCGAGGTCAGAGCTTTCACTGCGTTGTTCGGTGGCGCCGGTCGCGTCTTGCCATTCGGTAATCAGGCCCACTACCGGATGAGCGCTGGCCATGTCGAATTCGGAAGAGTTGGCGTCAGTCCAACCCACGACGTTACGGGCGTACTCGATGACCGCTACCTGCATGCCGAGGCAGATGCCCAGATAGGGAATCTTGTTCTCGCGAGCGTACTGCACGGTCTTGATCTTGCCTTCCACGCCACGCAGACCGAAGCCGCCCGGCACCAGGATGGCATCGACGCCTTCGAGCAGGCCAGTGCCCTGGTTCTCGATGTCTTCGGAGTCGATATAACGCAGGTTGACCTTGGTACGGTTCTGGATGCCGGCGTGGCTCATCGCTTCGATCAGCGACTTGTACGCGTCCAGCAGCTCCATGTACTTGCCAACCATGGCGATGGTGACTTCTTTTTCCGGGTGGAGCTTGGCATCGACCACGCGATCCCACTCGGACAGGTCGGCACCGCCGCACTCCAGGCCGAAACGCTCGACGACGAAGTCATCCAGACCCTGAGCATGCAGCACGCCAGGTATCTTGTAGATGGTGTCGACGTCTTCCAGGCTGATCACCGCACGCTCTTCGACGTTGGTGAACAGAGCGATCTTGCGGCGCGAGGAGACATCGATCGGGTGGTCGGAGCGGCACACCAGCACGTCAGGCTGCAGGCCGATGGAGCGCAGTTCCTTGACCGAGTGCTGAGTAGGCTTGGTCTTGGTCTCACCAGCAGTGGCGATGTACGGCACCAGGGTCAGGTGCATCAGCATCGCGCGCTTGGCGCCCACTTCCACACGCAGTTGGCGGATGGCCTCGAGGAACGGTTGCGACTCGATGTCACCCACGGTGCCGCCGATTTCCACCAGGGCCACGTCGGCATCGCCGGCGCCCTTGATGATGCGACGCTTGATCTCGTCGGTGATGTGCGGGATGACCTGAATGGTCGCGCCCAGGTAATCACCACGGCGCTCCTTGCGCAGCACGTCCTCGTACACACGACCGGTGGTGAAGTTGTTGCTCTTGCTCATCGTGGTGCGGATGAAACGCTCGTAGTGACCCAGGTCGAGGTCGGTCTCGGCGCCGTCGTGGGTGACGAACACCTCACCGTGCTGGAACGGGCTCATGGTGCCCGGATCGACGTTGATGTAAGGGTCCAGCTTGAGCATGGTGACCTTCAGGCCCCGCGCCTCCAGGATGGCCGCCAGTGAAGCCGAGGCGATGCCTTTCCCCAATGAAGAAACAACACCACCCGTGACGAAGATGTAGCGCGTCATGAAAAACCCTAGAAGTCTGCGTTTAAGCGGTCAATGCCGCCGGGGAAAGCGAAGGAGCGCCATCAATAGCAAAAATGGCAAGCTCGCCAAGCTCCCTGAGGGAGTCGGCAAAAGCTGTATTAAGACGGGAGCGTAGTCTACCGGAAAGGCCTTACCAGCTCAAACCTTGCACGCCGATAGGCGGCGACCACTGCAGACGCACCCCGCTCGCCTGAATTACTGACGACTGCGTCAGGTTCGCCACCGCCATCAACTCATCGCCATCGAACAACAGCGGCAGGCGCGGGCGCACGAATTCCGGTACGCGCAGCTCATTGAGCAGACGCTTGAGATCGCGCCTGCCGCGCCCCGGCAGCTGCAGTGACTCACCGCCCTGGCGGTAACGCAAGTGCCAGCGACCTGGCGGCAACTCACCCTGTAGATGCACACAACCGTTACCGGGCAGCTCGACAGGCTCGGGAAACGAGCTGAAGGAAAGATCGAGTGGTTCGAGCGGCTGCAGCCACTCACCGCCAAGCCACCACAGCCGACCATCGGCACGGTGCAGCTCACCATCGGCCAGTCGCCAGATCGGTGATGCATCCACACCCGCATCACGCAGGTCACACCAGCCGGCCCAGTGGTCGCTATCGGGCATACGCGTATAAGGCGCCAACCAGTGGCGCAGCAAATTGCGCTGGCGCGCCTCACTCAACGCAGTGACAGCCGGCAGATACAGCGACGGCAACGACAACCAGGCAAACGCTGAGCCGCCATGGGCAGCGGCAAGGTCGATCTCGGCCAACTCATCCAGCAACTGCTGCGCCTCAGACAGATGGCCTGCGCTGCGCACCAGACTGCTCGACGCTTGCGGCCAGCGCTCCGCCAGCAGCGGCATCACCTGTCGCCGCAGGAAGTTGCGACTGAAACGCTCATCGGCATTGCTCGGGTCTTCGATCCAGGCAAGACCATGACCCTGCGCATAGGCCTGTAATTCAGCCCGAGAACAATCGAGCAGCGGCCGAATCAGGTGGCCCTTCCCCAACGCTCGACCAGTCGGCATAGCCGCCAGCCCGCGCACGCCGGCGCCGCGCAGCAGACGAAACAGCAGGGTTTCGGCCTGATCATCACGATGCTGAGCACTGAGCAACACCTCGCCCGGACCAAGCCGCGCAGTGAAAGCCTGATAACGCGCGTTACGCGCTGCCTGCTCGAGACTGGCGCCTGGCGCCACCTGCACCCTGACGATGTCCAGAGCAATACCCAGCCGTGCGCAAACCTGCGCGCAATGCTCTGGCCAGGTGTCAGCTGCCGACTGCAAACCATGATGGACATGAATGGCGGAAAGCGGCGGCAGCTTCTCACGCCGAGCCAGATCGGCGAGCAAATGCAGCAGCACGGTGGAGTCGAGACCACCGGAGAAGGCGATACACCAGGCAGGAGCCGTACACCACGGCTGCAGGGCCTGGCGCAGGCGAATAGAGAGATCGGTCATTGGCCAAGCTTAAACAACAACGGGCCCGAAGGCCCGTTGAGATAGACGTAGAACGAACTCAGGCGATGCCGTAGCTCATCAGACGATCGTAACGACGCTTAAGCAGCGCGTCAGTGTCGTGCTTCTGCAGACTGGCCAGTTGCTTGGTCAGCTCCTGACGAATCGACTCGGAAGCTGCGGCCGGGTCACGGTGCGCACCGCCCAACGGTTCGGCGATCACCTGATCGACGATGCCCAGATCCTTCAGACGCTCGGCGGTGATGCCCATGGCTTCGGCGGCATCCGGCGCTTTCTCGGCGGTACGCCAGAGAATCGAGGCGCAGCCTTCCGGCGAGATCACCGAGTAGGTGGAGTACTGCAGCATGTTGAGCTGGTCGCAAACACCGATGGCCAGCGCACCACCGGAACCACCTTCACCGATGACGGTGGCGATGATCGGCGTTTTCAGACGCGCCATCACGCGCAGGTTCCAGGCGATAGCCTCGCTCTGGCCACGCTCCTCGGCATCGATACCTGGGTAGGCACCGGGGGTGTCGATGAAGGTGAGGATCGGCATCTTGAAACGTTCGGCCATTTCCATCAGGCGGCAGGCTTTGCGGTAGCCCTCGGGGCGCGGCATGCCGAAGTTGCGGCGCACCTTCTCACGCACTTCACGGCCTTTCTGGTGGCCGATGATCATCACCGGCTGGTCGCCCAGGCGGGCAATGCCACCGACGATAGCGGCGTCATCAGAGAAGTGACGATCACCGTGCAATTCATCGAACTCGGTGAAGATGTGCTGGATGTAATCCAGGGTGTAAGGGCGACGCGGGTGGCGCGCGAGCTGCGCGATCTGCCAGCTGGTCAGATTGCCGAAGATGCTTTCGGTCAGGGAGCTGCTCTTGTCCTGCAGGCGGGCAATTTCATCGCCGATATTCAGCGAGTTGTCGTTACCAACCAGGCGTAGCTCTTCGATCTTGGCTTGCAGGTCGGCGATCGGCTGTTCGAAATCGAGGAAATTCGGGTTCATAGTCATCCGTCTTGCGTCGACGGCCAAGTGGCCGGGGAGCTGTATCCATTAGGCGCCCTACCTTAAGGGATAGGGCGCAGCGGGTCGACACCCTCGGGTGCCTTTGCTGTCACGAAGAGGAATTTTCCTCTCGTATATCAGCGGTAGTGCAAAAAGACGTTGTCGCGCCCGAACTGGTCACGCAATGCCTGAATCAAAGTGTCAGCCGGGTCGATTCGCCAGGCATCGCCGAATTGAAGCAAGGCCCGTGCCTCCTCGCCACTGTAGTCGACGGTCACCGGGCAAGCGCCCTTGTGCTTGCTGCACAGCTCGGCCAGCCAGCGCAGGCGGTCGCCCTTCAATGCCTCACTAGCGACCTTCACCCGCAGGCTGTCGGCCAGGCCGGTGCGCGCTTCTTCCAGGCTCATCACGCGCTTGGCGCGCAGGCGTAGGCCACCGGAGAAGTCGTCGTTGCTGACTTCACCTTCGACCACCACCAGCGCATCGTTCTGCAGCAACGCCTGGTTGCTGGCGAAGGCGTCGGCGAACAGTGAGGCTTCGATGCGCCCGGAGCGGTCGTCGAGGGTGATGAAGCCCATCTTGTCGCCCTTCTTGTTCTTCATTACCCGCAGGTTGACGATCATCCCGGCTATGGTCTGGGTATCGCGCGCCGGCTTCAGTTCGACGATGCGTTGACGGGCGAAACGGCGAATCTCGCCTTCGTACTCGTCGATGGGGTGGCCGGACAGGTAGATGCCCAGGGTGTCCTTCTCGCCTTTCAGACGCTCCTTGATCGGCAGTTCACGGGCCTTACGGTGGTTGGCGTAGACATCCGCCTCGGGCTCGGCGAACAGGCCACCGAACAAATCCATATGGCCGCTCTCGGCGCTGCGCGCAGTCTGCTCGGCGGACTGCACGGCCTCCTCCATGGAAGCCAGCAGCACCGCGCGGTTCTTGTCCACGCTGGCCTGGTAGGCCTTGAGCTCGTCCTGATAGTACGGACCGAGACGATCCAGCGCGCCGCTGCGGATCAACGCTTCCAGAGTGCGCTTGTTAATGCGCTTGAGGTCGACGCGATTGCAGAAGTCGAACAGGTCCTTGAACGGCCCGCCCTCGGCGCGGCATTCGACGATGGCCTCGACCGGCCCCTCGCCCACGCCCTTGACCGCCCCCAGGCCGTAGACGATGCGACCGTCGTCGTTGACGGTGAACTTGAATTCGGAGACGTTCACGTCCGGCGGATCGATGCGCAACTTCATGTTGCGGCACTCTTCCACCAGGATCACCACCTTGTCGGTGTTGTGCATGTCCGCCGAGAGCACCGCGGCCATGAACGGCGCCGGGTAATGCGCTTTCAGCCAGGCAGTCTGGTAGGACACCAGACCGTAAGCGGCCGAGTGCGACTTGTTGAAGCCGTAACCGGCGAACTTTTCCACCAGATCGAAGATGTTGCCCGCCAGGTTGGCGTCGATGCCGTTACTGGCACAACCTTCGATGAAGCCGCCGCGCTGCTTGGCCATCTCCTCCGGTTTCTTCTTACCCATGGCGCGACGCAGCATGTCCGCACCACCAAGGGTGTAACCGGCCATCACCTGAGCGATCTGCATCACCTGTTCCTGGTACAGGATGATGCCGTAGGTGGGCTTGAGCACCGGCTCCAGGCCAGCGTACTGGTAGTCGGGGTGCGGGTAGGACAGCTCGGCACGACCGTGCTTACGGTTGATGAAGTCGTCCACCATGCCCGATTGCAGCGGGCCAGGGCGGAACAGCGCCACCAGTGCGATCATGTCTTCCAGGCAGTCTGGCTTGAGCTTCTTGATCAGCTCCTTCATGCCGCGCGATTCAAGCTGGAAGACCGCAGTGGTCTCCGCCTTCTGCAGCATGTCGTAGGTTTTCTTGTCATCCAGCGGGATGAAGTCGATGTTGACCAGATCCTCATCCGGCGCGCCGTCGCGCTTCTGGATACGGTGGATAGTCTCCATCGCCCATTTGATGATGGTCAGCGTGCGCAGGCCGAGGAAGTCGAACTTGACCAGGCCGGCTTGCTCGACGTCATCCTTGTCGAACTGGGTCACCAGGCCGCCGCCCTCTTCGTCACAGGCGATCGGCGAAAAGTCGGTGAGTTTGGTCGGTGCGATCACCACACCACCAGCGTGCTTGCCGGTGCCGCGCACCACGCCTTCGAGCTTGAGCGACATGTCCCAGATTTCCTGGGCTTCCTCGTCGTTCTTGAGGAAGTCGCGCAGCGGCTCCTCCATCTCGTAGGCTTTCTCCAGGGTCATGCCCACTTCGAAGGGGATCATCTTCGACAGACGGTCGGCCAGGCCGTAGGACTTACCCTGCGCCCGCGCCACATCGCGCACCACCGCCTTGGCCGCCATCGAGCCGAAGGTGATGATCTGACTCACCGCATTACGCCCGTACTTCTCGGCCACGTAGTCGATCACCCGGTCGCGGCCATCCATGCAGAAGTCGACGTCGAAGTCGGGCATGGAGATCCGTTCCGGGTTGAGGAAGCGTTCGAACAGCAGGTCATAGGCCAACGGATCGAGGTCGGTGATCTTCAGCACGTAGGCCACCAGCGAACCGGCACCCGAACCACGGCCCGGGCCAACCGGCACGCCGTTGTTCTTGGCCCACTGGATGAAGTCCATAACGATCAGGAAGTAACCGGGGAAACCCATCTGGATGATGATGTCGAGCTCGAAGTTGAGACGGTCGATGTAGACCTGCTTCTTCGCCTCGTAATCCGGCGTGTCCTTGGGCAGCAGCACTTCGAGACGCTCTTCCAGACCCTCGAAGGAGGCGTGGCGCAAGTAATCGTCGATGCCCATGCCGTTTGGGGTGGGGAAATCCGGCAGAAAGTATTTACCGAGCTGTACGTCGATGTTGCAGCGCTTGGCGATCTCGACCGTGTTCTCCAGTGCCTCGGGCAGGTCGGAGAACAGCTCCCACATTTCGTCAGCGCTTTTCAGGTACTGCTGGTCGGAGTAGTGCCGCGGCCGGCGCGGGTCGTCCAGGGTACGGCCTTCACCGATGCAGACGCGGGTTTCGTGGGCCTCGAAGTCACCCTGCTTGATAAAGCGCACATCGTTGGTCGCCACCAGCGGTGCCTCGACGCGATCGGCCAGCGCCACAGCGGCGTGCAGGTATTCCTCGTCACCCACTCGGCTGGTGCGTTGCACTTCCAGGTAGAAACGGTCCGGGAATACTGCCATCCATTCGCGCAGACGCGTTTCGGCCAGCGCTTCGTCACCGGCCAGCAGCGCCATGCCGACCTCACCCTCGCGGGCGCCGGAAAGCGCAATAAGCCCCTCTGCCGCGCCCTTGACCCAATCGCGCTGGATGATCACCAGGTCGTTGCTCTGCCCTTCGGACCAGCCACGGGAAATCAGTTCGGTGAGGTTGCGATAGCCCTTGGCATTCATCGCCAGCAGGGTCAGGCGCGTCAGCGGGCCGTCTTCCTCGGCGCTGGCCATCCAGATATCGGCGCCGCAGATCGGTTTGACCCCAGCCCCCATGGCGGTCTTGTAAAACTTCACCAGCGAGCACATGTTGCTCATGTCGGTGACCGCCACCGCCGGCATGCCGGCCCCGGCAACGGCCTTGATCAGCGGTTTGACCCGCACCAGACCATCGACCAGGGAGTATTCGGTGTGCAGACGCAGGTGGACGAAAGCTTGGGTCATGGGCGGCCTTGCAGGTGAAAACGACAAAGCGCGGATTGTAGCCTAAGAGGGTCTGGCTTAGGGCCAGAGGTTCAACAGGCGTGGCATTTCCCGGCTTGCATCCGGGTCATGCAGCTACACGCCTTCGAGCAAAGCACGTACCGGCGCGAAAGAGCGCCGATGAATCGGCGTAGGCCCCAAGCGTATCAGCGCTTCGAGATGAACGGGCGTGGGGTAACCCTTGTGACCGGCAATGCCGTAGCCGGGATAGAGACGGTCCATTTCGAGCATTTCGCGGTCGCGGCTGACCTTGGCCAGGATCGAAGCGGCGGCGATAGCCGGAACCCGACTGTCGCCCTTGACCACCGGCGCACTCGGCACCTCCAGCTTGGGGCAACGGTTGCCGTCGATCAGCGCCAGTCTCGGCGTTACGCCCAACCCCTCGACGGCCCGCTGCATCGCCAGCATGGTGGCATGCAGGATATTCAGGCGATCGATCTCCTCGACCTCGGCGCGAGCGATGCACCAGGCCAGAGCCTTCTCGCGAATCTCGTCGAACAGCAATTCACGGCGCGCCTCGGTGAGCTTCTTCGAATCGTTCAGGCCGATGATCGGCCGCGCCGGATCGAGGATCACCGCAGCCGTCACCACGGCACCGCAGAGGGGACCACGACCGACCTCATCAACGCCGGCGACCAGCTCTTCGACCAGGGTAAAGTCCAATCCCAGCTGCATCAGACTCGCCCAGCAAGCTTGAGAACTGCATCGGCCGCAGACTGCGAAGCATCGCGACGCAGCGCACGGTGAATCACGTCGAAACCTTCGGTCTGCACTTGCCCACCATCGATCAGCGGTGCCACGGCCTGGGCCAATGCCTCAGGCGTCGCTGCATCCTGAATCAGCTCAGGCACCAGCAAACGCTCGGCCAGCAGATTAGGCAGCGAGATATAGGGGCTCTTCACCAGGCGCTTGAGGATACGGTAGGTCAGCGGCGCTACGCGGTACGCCACCACCATCGGCCGCTTGTACAGCAGTGCTTCCAGGGTCGCGGTACCCGACGCGATCAGCACTGCATCGCAGGCGGCCAGCGCTTCGTGGGATCGACCGTTGAGCAATGTCAGCGGCAGATCACGCCCAGCCAGCATCTGTTCCAACTGTTCACGGCGCTCGGGTGTGGCGCATGGCAGGAGGAAACGAACACCCGGGCGAAGCGCACGCAGGCGGATCGCCGCCTCGAGAAACAGCTCGCCCAGACGCGCGACCTCGCCACCACGGCTACCTGGCATGAGCGCGACCACGGGCTCGTCTTGCGGCAGATCCAATGCCCCGCGCGCGGCGGCACGATCAGCTTGCTGGGGAATCGCATCGGCCAGCGGATGACCGACAAAGCGCACCGGCACCTGATGTTCATCGTAGAACTGCGCCTCGAACGGGAACAGGGTCAGCATCAAGTCGCAGGCTTCTCGAATCTTCAGCACACGCTTCTGCCGCCAGGCCCAAACCGAGGGGCTGACGTAATGCACGGTCTTGATTCCGGCCCGACGCAGCTTGAGCTCCAGACCCAGATTGAAATCGGGGGCATCGATACCGATGAACACATCCGGCTGCGCAGCGATCAGGTCACGCGCCAACTGGCGGCGACGGCCAAGCAGTTCGAACAAACGACCGAGCACCTCGACCAGGCCCATCACGGCCAGGCGCTCCATCGGGAAATAGGATTTCAGGCCCTCGGCTTCCATGCGCGCACCGCCAACGCCGATGAACTCGGCATCTGGATAACGCTGCTTGATGGCCTGCATCAGGCCGGAGCCGAGAATGTCACCGGACGCCTCACCGGCGACCAGTGCGACGCGAATAGGTCTGTTCATAGGAATCAGCGCGTGATGCCGCGCGTGGAGGCCTGGATCGAATCGCGGAAGATCGCCACTTCAGGGAATTGAGCAGCAGACTCGGCCAATTCGGCCAGTGCTTGCTCCACCGTCAGCCCCTGGCGATAGACCAACTTGTACGCCTTGCGCAAGGCAGCAATGGCTTCGGCAGAAAAACCACGACGACGCATGCCCTCAAAGTTCATGCTGCGCGCCTCGGCCGGGTTACCGAATACGGTAACGAAAGCAGGCACATCCTTGCCAATCGCGGTGCCCATGCCCGAGAAGCTGTGCGCGCCAATGCGGCAGAACTGATGCACCAGGGTATAGCCGGACAGAATCGCCCAGTCGTCGACCCAGACATGACCAGCCAGTGCCGTGTTGTTGACCAGAATGCAATGGTTACCGATCACGCTGTCATGGCCGATATGGGCATAAGCCATGATCAGGTTGTGGTCGCCAATGGTGGTTTCACTGCGATCCTGTACGGTGCCGCGGTGAATGGTGACGCCTTCGCGAATGGTGTTGTGATCGCCGATCACCAGGCGAGTGAGCTCACCTTTGTACTTCAGGTCCGGCGTATCTTCACCGACCGAAGAAAACTGGTAGATGCGGTTGTGCTTGCCAATCACGGTCGGTCCCTTGAGCACTACGTGCGGACCGATGACTGTACCCTCGCCAATTTCCACATCGGCACCAACAATGCTCCAAGGGCCAACGACAACGTCGTCAGCCAATCTGGCACTGGGGTCGATGATCGCGCGTGGGTCAATCAAACTCATAGCTTGCGTTCCGCACAGATGATTTCAGCGGAGCAGACTTCCTTGCCATCGACAGTGGCGCGGCACTCGAATTTCCAGATGCTGCGACGATCGCTCAGGTACTTGGCTTCCAGCGTCAGTTGGTCACCCGGCAACACCGGCGAACGGAAACGCAGCTTGTCGGAGCCAACGAAGTAATACAGGGTGCCATCAGCCGGCTTCACGCCCATCATCTTGAAGCCGAGGATACCGGCAGCTTGAGCCATCGCCTCGATGATCAGAACGCCCGGCATGATCGGGTGCTCGGGGAAGTGACCGTTGAAGAACGGCTCATTGATGCTGACATTCTTATAGGCGCGAATCTGTTTGCCTTCGACGTCCAGGTCCACCACACGGTCCACCAGCAGGAACGGATAGCGGTGCGGCAAATATTCACGAATTTCGTTGATGTCCATCATGTCCGGTTAAGCCTGTAAGAAAAGAAAAGAGCACGGCCGCGCCGTGCTCAGGCATCAGATGAGACGTTTGCCGTCTGGGTCACGGCGGCCAGCTGTTTTTCCAGCTCACGCAGTCGCTTGGCCATCTCGTCCAACTGACGAATACGGGCCGCACTCTTCTTCCACTCGCCCGCCGGCTGCATGGCGGTACCGGAAGAATAGGCGCCCGGCTCGGTGATCGAACGGGTCACCATGGTCATGCCGGTGACGAACACGTTGTCGCACACTTCGATATGACCAACCATCCCCACACCGCCAGCGATCATGCAGTTCTTGCCGATCTTGGTGCTGCCGGAAATACCGCAGCAACCCGCCATTGCGGTGTTGTCACCAATCTGCACGTTGTGCGCGATCATGATCTGGTTATCGAGCTTAACCCCATTGCCGATCAAGGTATCAGACAGCGCACCGCGATCCACCGTGGTGTTGGCGCCGATCTCGACGTCATCGCCGATGGTTACCCCACCGATCTGCGCGATCTTCTGCCAGACGCCCTTCTCATTGGCGAAACCGAAGCCTTCACCACCGATCACGGCACCGGACTGGATCACCACACGCTTGCCGATCTGCACGTCGTGATACAGCGTCACTCGTGGCGCCAGCCAGCCGCCATCACCCACCACACTACGCGCACCGACTACACAATGGGCACCGATGCTGACATCAGCACCGATACGTGCACCGCTTTCGATAACCGCAAAAGCGCCAATACTCGCACTCGGATCGACCAGAGCGTCTTCGGCGATCTGTGCCGTGGCATGAATACCCGGCGCAGCCTTGGGCTTGCGATCAAACACATGCGACAACTGGGCATAAGCCAGGTACGGGTTGGCAACGACCAGGGCATCGCCAGCGTAGCCTTCAGCATCGGCTGCGGTCAGCAGCACGGCACCGGCCCGAGTCTGCGCCAGAAACTTGCGGTACTGGGCATTGGCCAGGAAGCTCAACTGTTCGGGCCTGGCCTCCTGTAAGGTGGCCAGGCCCGTGATGACCTTCGCTTCGGCGCCACGCAAGGTGGCGCCAAGACGCTCAGCCAATTGGCCGAGAGTAACTGTCACTGTCATGCTTAACGCATCTGGTTCATGCGCTCGATGACCTGGCGAGTGATGTCGTACTGAGGCTTGACCTCGATCACCGCACCACGCTCGAGCACCAGGTCGAAGTTGCCGTTCTTGATCACGTCTTCGACGGCCTTATCCAGGTTCGGCTTCAGCTTGCCCAGCATCTCGCGGTCGGCGATGGCCTTGGCTTCGTTCAGTTCCTTGGATTGGAACTGGAAGTCACGGGCCTTCTGCTTGAATTCCAGCTCGAGACGCTCGCGCTCAGCCTGCTGCATCTTGTCGCCATCTTTGACCATACGATCCTGGATGCGCTTGGCGTCGCTTTCCAGAGTCTTGAGCTTGTTCAGTTGCGGACCAAACTTCTTCTCGGCATCGACGGCGTAGCGCTTGGCTGCATCCGACTCGAGCAGCGCCATCTGATAGTTCAGCACGGCCACCTTCATCTCGGCGAACGCCGGAGTGGCGATCAGGGCGGCGGTGAACAGAACCAGTTGAGTCAACTTACGCACAATGCACTCCTGCAACAAAACTGTTGGCTTTCTGTGAAACGAACTTAGAAGGTTTGACCCAGGGAGAACTGGAATACCTGAGTATCGGCATCATCCGGCTTCTTGATCGGCATGGCCAGACTGAAACTCAGCGGGCCCAACGCGGTGATCCAGGTCAGGCCAACACCCACGGAGCTGGCCATGCTGCTGAAGTCGATATTGCAGCTGTCGCTGAGCTTCTTCTGGCTCGACGAGCAGTTGGTGTCGAATACGTTACCCACATCCCAGAACAACGCGGTACGCAACGAACGCTGGTCCTTGACGAACGGCAGGGGGAACAGCATCTCGACGCCACCCTGCACCAATACGTTACCACCGAACGGCAGCGGGTCCTGATCCGGATCAGCCAGAGTACCAGGCTTGGTACCGCTGCTCGGGGTACTGCGAGGGCCCAAGCTGCTGTCCTTGAAACCACGTACCGAGTTGAAACCACCGGCGTAGTAGTGCTCGTAGAACGGCAGTTCAGCCGTGGAACCGTAGCTGTCGCCATAACCCAGCTGGGTATGGAAGCGCAGCGTGTAGTTATCGCTGATCGGGGTGAACACCTGACCACGGTAGTCGAGCTTGTAGAACGACAGATCGCTACCCGGAATGGTGGTTTCCAGCACCAAGCTTTGCGAGTGACCACGGTTAGCGAGAACACCACGGTTCAGGGTCGATTCGGACCAGCCGATGGAGCCCTTGAAGTTCAGGTAGCTGTCGCCTTCAGCGTCAATGAAATCAAAGATCTCGTCGACGGTATAGCGGCCGGTATCGATACTGTCCTGCTGTACGGTCAGACCATAGGTCAGACGCGCGGTTTCGCTGATCGGGTAACCGATGTTGATACCTGCACCCAGGCTGTCAACCGAATAGCTGGATACATCGACATCGAGTTCATCGTAGTCGGTGGTGCGGTAGAAGGCGTTGTAACCCAGGCTCACGCCGTCGACGGTCCAGTAGGGATCAACGAAGCCAAAGCTGTATCGGGTCTGGTATTCACTGCGAGTCAGACCGATGCTGACGCGGTTACCGGTACCCAGGAAGTTGTTCTGGCTGATCGAACCACCAAGGATCAGGCCGGCGTTCTGGGCGAAACCGACGCTGGCAGTGATGGAGCCGGACGGCTGCTCTTCGACGCTGTAGTTGACGTCGATCTGGTCATCAGTGCCTGGCACTTGCGGAGTTTCGACGTTGACTTCCTTGAAGAAGCCCAGGCGCTCCAGGCGAGTCTTGGACTGGTCGATCAGGTAGGTCGAGGCCCAGCCACCTTCCATCTGACGCATTTCGCGACGCAGCACTTCGTCTTCGGACTTGGTGTTGCCGCGGAAGTTGATACGGTTGACGTAGGCACGCTTGCCCGGATCGACGAAGAAGGTGATCGAGACGGTGTTGTCTTCGTCGTGCGCTTCCGGCACGCCGTTGACGTTGGCGAAGGTGTAACCCTCGTTACCCAGACGACGGGTGATCAGCTCATTGGTGGTGGTCATGATCTTGCGCGAGAAGACCTGACCTTCCTTGACCAGCAGCAGTGCGCGCACGTCGTCTTCCGGGACCTTGAGGTCACCGGACAGTTTCACGTCGCGAACGCTGTACTTCTCGCCTTCTTCGACGTTGACGGTGATGTAGACGTGCTTCTTGTCCGGGGTGATGGAAACCTGCGTGGAGCTGATATCCATATTGATGTAGCCGCGGTCCAGGTAGTAGGAGCGCAGACGCTCGAGGTCACCGGACAGCTTTTCGCGGGCGTACTTGTCGTCGTTCTTGAAGAAGGACAGCCAGTTGGTGGTCTTCAGCTCGAACAGATCGACCAGATCTTCATCGGAGAACACGGTATTGCCGACCACGTTGATGTGGGAGATAGCGGCTACGGTGCCTTCGTTGATGGTGATCTTCAGCGCCACGCGGTTACGCGGCTGCGGAATCACCTCGGCTTCGATCTCGGCCGAATAACGGCCCTGAGCGACATACTGGCGCTGCAGCTCGTTACGCACGCCTTCGAGGGTGGCGCGCTGGAAGATCTCGCCCTCGGCCAGACCAGACTGGTTCAGGCCCTTGAGCAGGTCTTCAGTGCTGATGGCCTTGTTGCCTTCGATCTCGATGCCGGAGATGGAGGGACGCTCGACCACAGTAACGACCAGCACATCGCCATCGCGACCAAGCTGAATATCCTGGAAGAAGCCAGTACGGAACAGGGAACGGGTGGCATCGACCAGCTGGCGATCATCTATCCGCTCGCCCACATTGAGCGGCAACGCGCCGAATACACTACCAGCGGAAACCCGCTGCAGGCCGTTGACGCGTATATCGGAGATGGTGAAGGACTCGGCGTGAACTTCGGCGATCATCAATGCGGACAGTACCGCAGGTAGCAGCAGACGTTTCATGAAGTCCTTTCTTATTCCAACTGACGATAAAAACTGCCGCTTAGGCGACACTTCTTTTAAATCTCAAGAACGTATTCAGCAGTGCTCACAGGCGGCTGAGGTCGTTGACCAGGGCAAGCAACATGACCCCGATGACCAGACTGATGCCGATCTGCATCCCCCAACCCTGAACCCGCTCAGACAAGGGGCGACCACGCACCCACTCGACCAGATAAAACAGCAGATGCCCACCATCCAGTACAGGAATGGGCAGCAGATTGAGAACCCCCAGGCTAATACTCAGATATGCAAGGAATTTCAGGAAATCCCCCAGCCCTGACTCAGCTGAAGCGCCCGCCACTTTAGCAATGGTTATCGGCCCACTCAAGTTTTTTACCGAGAGCTCACCGAACAGCATTTTCTTGAGGGAATCGAGGGTCAGCAGGCTCATGGACCAGGTTTGACGCATGCCCTCGACGACGCCATCGAGCGGACCGTAGCGCACCTCGCGGAGCATCTCTGGCGGCCACTCGACACCCTGCACACCCGCGCCCAGGTAACCGCTGCGAGCCTCCCCTTCACCGCGCGACGCCAGTGTCAGCTGCACGTCCCGCTCCTGTCCTGCTCGCTCGAAGCGCAGCGTGACCGCCTCGCCCGGCAACGCCCTTACGCGATCAACCAGCCCCTGCCAGTCGGCAAGCGGCTCGCCATCGAGCGCCAGCAGTCGATCTCCGGCCTGCAGGCCTGCAGCATAGGCAGGCCCCTTGGAATCCACCTCAGCCAGAACCGGCTCCAGCACCGGGCGCCAGGGGCGAATCCCCAGCGAGCCAATCGGGTCCGGCTCGTCGACGCCACGCAACCAGTTATCCAATTGCACCTGCTTGGACGTTTCAACCGTGGAGCCCGGCTCGAGCACGCGCAGATCGAGCGTACCGCTCTCGCCCAGACGCCTTACCAGCTGCAGATTGACCGCCGCCCAACCACTGGTGGCCTCGCCGTTGACTGCAACGATCTCCTGCCCAGCACGCAGCCCGGCCACTTCCGCCAGGCTGTCCGGCTGCACGCCACCGATCACCGGCCTAACCTGCTGACTGCCGAGCATGGCGACGAACCAGAAGAACAGCAGCGCCAGCAGGAAATTGGCCAGCGGGCCAGCGGCAACAATGGCGATGCGCTGGCGTACACTCTTGCGATTGAAGGACTGCTCGACCAGTTCGGGCGGTACATCGCCCTCGCGCTCATCGAGCATCTTGACGTAGCCGCCCAGAGGAATGGCTGCTACGACAAACTCAGTGCCCTGGCGGTCGTGCCAGCGCAACAATGGCGTACCGAAGCCGACGGAAAAGCGCAGCACCTTGACGCCGCAGCGGCGAGCCACCCAGAAGTGTCCGTACTCGTGAAAGGTGACCAGGACACCCAGTGCGATCAGGGTGCCAACCAGCATGTACAACCCACTCATTTCACTTCTCCAGCTCTACGAGCCGCTCAAGTTCCAGCACACACCAGACCAATACGGGCGTCATCAACGGCCAGCGAGCCACTGCCCAGCCAGCTCACGCGCACGGGCATCGGCCGCGAATACCGCGTCGAGCGCTTCGACAGCCTGCACCGGCTGGGCGTTCAACACGGACTCAATCATACGCGCGATATCAACGAAACGGATGCGCCGCTGCAGGAAAGCCTCGACCGCGACTTCATTGGCGGCGTTGAGCATCGCCGGCGCACTGCCGCCAGCCTGCGCCGCCTCCCGTGCCAGACGCAGACAGGGAAAACGCTGCTCGTCGGGGCGCTCGAAATCCAGACGACCGACGGCAAACAGATCCAGAGGCGATACGCCCGAGTCGATACGCTCCGGCCAGGCCAACGCATGAGCGATGGGCGTGCGCATATCCGGATTACCCAGCTGCGCCAGCACCGAACCATCCACATAATCGACCAGCGAATGAATCACGCTCTGCCGGTGAATGACCACCTCGATCTGTTCGGGGCGGGCATCGAACAACCAGCACGCCTCGATCATCTCCAGGCCCTTGTTCATCATGCTTGCTGAATCGACCGAAATCTTGCGCCCCATCGACCAGTTCGGATGGGCGCAAGCCTGCTCCGGCGTGACGCGCTCCAGCTCGGCCAGCGGTGTTTCGCGAAACGGCCCGCCGGAGGCGGTGAGCAGCACGCGGCGCACGCCGACTGCCTGCAGACCGCGCGAGTAGTCGCCCGGCAAACACTGGAAGATGGCGTTGTGCTCGCTATCGATCGGCAAGAGAACAGCACCGCTCTGCTTGACCGCCTGCATGAACAGGGCGCCAGACATCACCAGCGCTTCCTTGTTGGCCAACAAGACCTTCTTGCCCGCCTGCACCGCTGCAAGCGTCGGCCTGAGCCCGGCAGCGCCAACAATGGCAGCCATCACGCAGTCGACGGCCGGATCAGCGGACACGGCGCACAGCCCTGCCTCCCCCACCAGTACTTCGGTCAACAGACCGGCTGCACGCAGAGCGCCCTGCAGTTCACGCGCCGCCTCAGCATCAGGCACCACGGCATAGCGCGGGCGATGGCGCACACACAGCGCCTGCAGTTGCGCCAACCGGGAAAAACCGCTCAGGGCGAACACCTGATAACGCCCGGGATGACGGGCGATCACATCCAGCGTACTGAGGCCGATGGAGCCGGTCGCCCCCAGCACCGTGACCTGCTGCACGGCGCTCACAACGAGCCCCAGCCAGCCAGCCAGAGCAGTGCGGCGAATACCGGAATGGCGGCGGTAAGGCTGTCGATACGGTCCAGCACACCACCATGACCCGGCAACAGATTACTGCTGTCCTTGATGCCCGACTGACGCTTGAACATGCTCTCGGTCAGGTCGCCCACGACGGAGATCAACACCACCACAGCCGCGCCAAGCAGGGCCAGCACCAACCCGGAGACCGACCAGCCCTGCTGCAGCCCAACCAGCAGAGTGATCAGCAGACTCGCAGCGAGACCGCCGTAGAGCCCTTCCCAGCTCTTGCCCGGGCTGACCTTGGGCGCCAACTTGCGCTTGCCGAAGGTCTTGCCGGAGAAGTAGGCGCCGATATCCGCGCCCCACACCAGCACCATCACCGCAATGATCAGCGCGTTGGCCTGCGGCCATTGCTTGAGCAGCACCAGCCCCTGCCAGGCCGGCAACAGAATCAGTAAGCCGATCAGCAAGCGCCCCGGCATTGCCCCCCAGTAGCGGCTGCTATCGGGATAGGTCAGTACCAGGAAGGTCGCCGCCAGCCACCACAGCACCGCCACCGCCAACAGCACGGGCGCGAACAGCGGAAACATGTACAGCGCCGCGAGCAATACCGCCACTGCAGCGGCATAAGCCACCCGCAGCGGCTGCGCCTGGAGCCCCGCCAGGCGCGCCCACTCCCAGGCGCCCAGCGTCACTACCAGACCAATGAACCAGGCAAAGGCAGCGCCATCGAGCAGGAAGAAGCCGCCCAGAGCGATAGGCAGCAATACCAGCGCCGTGATGATTCGTTGTTTCAACATTAAGAGCGCGCCTCGGCCTCCACCTGCTCGCTGGTCTTGCCGAAGCGACGCTGGCGGGTAGCGAAATCGGCCAGCGCCTTGCGCATGGCCTCGTGCTTGAAGTCCGGCCAGTAGAGGTCGGAGAAGTACAGTTCGCTGTAAGCCAACTGCCAGAGAAGGAAATTGCTGATGCGGTGCTCGCCCCCGGTGCGAATGCACAGATCAGGTAACGGCAGATCACCGGTGGCCAGACAACCCTGGAGTAAGTGCGGGGTGATGTCCTCTGGCTGCAGATGCCCGGCCTGCACCTCACGCGCCAGGCGCTGAGCGGCCTGAGCGATGTCCCATTGACCGCCGTAGTTGGCAGCGATCTGCAAGGTGAAACGACGGTTTCCGGCTGTCAGCAGCTCGGCGTCGCGCATGGCCGCCTGCAACTCGGGATGAAACCGCGAGCGGTCCCCGATGATGCGCAGGCCGATGTCATTATCCAGCAGCCGCTTGGCCTCACGACGCAGCGCCCCCAGGAACAGCTCCATTAGCGCGCCGACCTCATCGGCCGGGCGCTGCCAGTTCTCGCTGGAGAAGGCGAACAGGGTCAGCACCTCGACGCCAGACTCGGCACAGACCTCGATCACCGCACGAACCGCGTCGACCCCGGCCTTGTGCCCCGCCACACCCGGCAACAGGCGCTTCTTCGCCCATCGGTTGTTACCATCCATGATGATGGCGACATGCCGCGGCACCGCACCCTGCTTGTTCTTGTCCATGTATGGGCGCCCAGCCGTCAAACAGCCATCAGGTCCGCTTCTTTCACCTCGAGCGCCTTGTCGACATCACCGATGAACTTGTCGGTGATCTTCTGCAGCTCATCAGCAGCGCGACGCTCTTCGTCTTCGCTGATTTCCTTGGCTTTGGACAGTTTCTTCAGCTCGGCCAGCGCATCGCGACGCACGTTACGCACGGCGACCTTGGCATCTTCGGCAACGCCGCGCGCCTGCTTGGTGTAGCCCTTGCGGGTTTCCTCGGTCAGCGCCGGCATCGGCACACGAATGGTGGAACCAGCGCTGCTCGGGTTCAGACCCAGGTCCGAGGTCAGGATGGCTTTCTCGATCGCAGCGCCGAGAGTCTTGTCATGCGCGACAATCTTCAGGGTACGCGCGTCCTCAACAGTGATCGCCGCCACCTGATTGAGCGGCATGTCGCTGCCCCAGGCCGGTACCTTGATGCTGTCGAGAATGCTCGGATGGGCACGACCGGTACGAATGGAAGCCAGGTTACGACCCAGCGCTTCCAGGGACTTGCTCATGCGTTCCTGAGCGTCTTTCTTGATGTCGTTGATCATTGTGCATCCTCCTCGATCAGAGTTCCTTCGGCGCCACCCACTACAACGTTCAGCAGTGCGCCGGGTTTGTTCATGTTGAAGACCCGCAGCGGCATGTTGTGATCGCGGCACAGGCAGATGGCAGTCAGATCCATCACGCCCAGCTTGCGATCGAGCACCTCGTCATAGGTCAGGCGCTCGAATTTCTCGGCATGCGGGTCTTTGAACGGGTCGGCAGTGTACACGCCATCGACCTTGGTCGCCTTCAGTACCACGTCCGCATCGATTTCGATGGCTCGCAGGCAGGCAGCCGAATCGGTGGTAAAGAAGGGGTTGCCAGTGCCAGCAGCGAAAATCACTACCTCACCGGTCTTCAGGTGGCGCATGGCCTTGCGGCGGTCATAGTGATCGGTCACGCCGACCATGGAGATCGCCGACATGACGATGGCCGGGATGTTTGAGCGCTCCAGCGCATCGCGCATGGCCAGCGCGTTCATGACGGTCGCCAGCATGCCCATGTGGTCGCCGGTTACGCGATCCATACCCGCAGCGGACAACGCCGCGCCACGGAACAGGTTGCCGCCACCAATCACCAGGCCGACTTGCACGCCGATGCCGACCAACTGGCCAACCTCCAGCGCCATGCGGTCGAGCACCTTGGGATCGATGCCGAAATCTTCCGAGCCCATCAGGGCCTCGCCGCTAAGTTTGAGCAGAATGCGTTTGTAGCGAGGTTGGCGACCAGTTGTCTGCTGAGCCATTGCAAGTCTCTCCTGCGGCGATATGAAATTCGTCAGCAACGCGTTCGAGCGCTGCAATTATCCGGCACTTCGACAGCGCCAACGGCCGTTCATTGAAACGACCGCTACTTTATTCGTCATCCCTTATTCGGCAAAGAGGCCGCCCGCGCAAACGGGCAGCCTCTTTGGGGACACGTACCGAAAACGATTACTGCTTGCTGGCGGCCAGCTGGGCAGCAACTTCTTCAGCAAAGTTGTCAACCGGCTTCTCGATGCCTTCGCCCACTTTGAAGTAGGTGAAGGAAACGATTTCAGCGCCAGCTTTCTTGGCCAGCTCACCGACCTTGATTTCCGGGTTCTTGACGAACGCCTGCTCAACCAGGCTGGCTTCTGCCAGGAACTTGGAGATACGGCCGGCAACCATCTTCTCGGCGATATCGGCAGGCTTGCCCTTGAGCTTCTCTTCGTTCAGTTGCAGGAAGACAGCCTTCTCGCGCTCGATCGCTTCAGCCGAAACGTCGCTTGGCAGCAGGAATTCCGGGTTGCTTGCAGCAACGTGCATCGCGATGTCTTTGGCCAGCTCGACGTCGCCGCCCTTCAGAACAACGGCAACACCGATCTTGTTGCCATGCAGGTAGGAACCGACAACGTCACCCTCAACACGTACCAGACGACGGATGTTGACGTTCTCGCCTACTTTGGCGACCAGAGCGGTACGCTCGGCTTCCTGAGCTTCGATCAGCGGAGCCGCGTCGGTCAGCTTGTCAGCGAACGCTTTGTCCACACTGCTGTTAACGAAATTCTTGAAGTCGTCCTGCAGGGCCAGGAAGTCGGTCTGCGAGTTAACTTCGATCAGCACGGCAGCCTTACCGTCGGCCTTGACGGCGATAGCGCCTTCAGCAGCAACGTTGCCAGCCTTTTTGGCGGCCTTGATGGCGCCGGAAGCGCGCATATCGTCGATGGCTTTTTCGATGTCGCCGCCAGCCTTGGTCAAGGCCTTTTTGCAATCCATCATGCCTTCGCCGGTACGCTCGCGCAGTTCTTTAACCAGTGCTGCAGTAATCTCTGCCATTTTGAAAATCCTCTCGGTAGGTCTTCAACCATCGCCCGCATCACGGACGATCAAATCTTTGAGTGGCAAAAAGGGGGCCTAGCCCCCTTTTTGCACAGCGCGTAACGCTAGATGCTTTGCGTTACCGCTTAGCCTTCGGCGCTCTCGGCAGCCGCGGCTTCCTCGATGAACTCTTCAGTGACGCCGCCAGCGTTGCTGCGACCACGGATCACGGCGTCGGCCATGGCACCCATGTACAGCTGGATGGCACGGATGGCGTCGTCGTTACCCGGGATGATGTAGTCAACGCCTTCCGGGCTGCTGTTGGTATCGACGATGCCGATAACCGGGATGCCCAGCTTGTTGGCTTCGGTGATAGCGATGCGCTCGTGGTCAACGTCGATTACGAACAGTGCGTCCGGCAGGCCGCCCATGTCCTTGATACCGCCCAGGCTGCGATCCAGTTTTTCCAGATCACGCGAACGCATCAGGGCTTCTTTCTTGGTCAGCTTGGCGAAAGTACCGTCCTGGGACTGAACTTCCAGCTCACGCAAACGCTTGATCGAGGCGCGGATGGTTTTGTAGTTGGTCAGCATGCCGCCCAACCAGCGGTGATCGACGAACGGCGAGTTGCAACGAGCAGCTTCTTCGCGAACGATCTTGCCAGCGGAACGCTTGGTGCCGACGAACAGGATCTTGTTCTTGCCAGCAGCCAGCTTCTCAACGAAAGCTTGAGCTTCGTTGAACATCGGCAGGGTTTTTTCGAGGTTGATGATGTGAATCTTGTTGCGCGCGCCGAAAATGTACTTGCCCATTTTCGGGTTCCAGTAACGGGTCTGGTGGCCGAAGTGCACACCGGCCTTCAGCATATCGCGCATGTTGACTTGGGACATGATAGTTCCTTGATAAGTCGGGTTAGGCCTCCACGTATCCCAGCTTCCAACCCTCGAACTTGTCGAAAGGCACCCAGGAAACCGTGTCGATACGTGTGTGGGTTTAAGCTTTAGGGCTTAGTGCCCGTAAAGCGGCGCGTTTTATACCACACAAAGCCGGCTCAGGCTACAAAAGCTGACAAACAACGCAGTAACGTCCTGCAGCGGTTGCGGCGCCCTTTGGGGCTGGCACAGCGAAGCTGCTAATATAGCGACCTTTCCGTTCGTGCCCGAGAGCTTCATATGACCGTCACCATCAAATCCGCCGAAGAAATCGAGAAAATGCGCGTCGCTGGCCGCCTGGCCGCCGAAGTGCTGGAAATGATCGGTGAGCACGTCAAGCCAGGCGTCACCACTGAGGAAATCGACCGCATCTGCCATGACTATATCGTCAACGTGCAGCAGGCGATTCCCGCCCCGCTCAACTACAAGGGTTTTCCCAAGTCGATCTGCACCTCGATCAACCACGTGGTGTGCCACGGCATCCCCAACGACAAGCCACTGAAAGACGGCGACGTGCTGAACATCGACGTGACCGTGATCAAGGACGGCTACCACGGCGATACCAGCAAGATGTTCATGGTCGGCAAGGTGGCCGAGTGGGCCGAGCGCCTGGCCAAGATCACCCAGGAATGCATGTATAAAGGCATCGAGCTGGTCAAACCGGGCACCCGCCTCGGCGATATCGGAGAAGTGATCCAGAAGCACGCGGAAAAGAACGGCTTCTCCGTGGTCCGCGAATACTGCGGCCATGGCATTGGCGCCGTGTTCCACGAGGAGCCGCAAGTGCTGCATTACGGCAAGGCCGGCACCGGCATGGAGCTCAAGGAAGGCATGACCTTCACCATCGAGCCGATGATCAACCAGGGTCGCCCGGAAACCCGCCTTCTCGGCGACGGCTGGACCGCCATTACCAAGGACCGCAAGCTCTCGGCGCAATGGGAGCACACCGTGCTGGTCACCGCCGATGGCTACGAGATTTTCACCCTGCGCAGCGATGACACCATCGCGCGCACCTCAGCTGGCCACTGACTCGTAGGGTGCGCCATGCGCACCATGAACTGAAACGGTGCGCACGGCGCACCCTACGACCTCTTAATAAGGAAGGCAACTGCATGCCGCAGATGGACCCCGAACTGTTTGACCGCGGTCAGTTCCAGGCCGAGCTGGCGTTAAAATCCAGCCCCATCGCCGCATTCAAGAAGGCCATCCGCGGTGCGCATGAAGTGCTCGATGCGCGCTTTCGCGACGGCCGCGACATTCGCCGCCTGGTCGAAGATCGCGCCTGGTTCGTCGATCAGATCCTGCAGGAAGCCTGGAAGCGCTTCACCTGGAGCGAGGACGCCGACATCGCCCTGCTGGCGGTCGGCGGCTACGGTCGTGGCGAGTTGCACCCCTATTCGGACATCGACCTGCTGATCCTGCTCGACAGCAGCGACCACGAAATCTTCCGCGAGCCCATCGAGGGCTTTCTCACCCTGCTCTGGGACATCGGCCTGGAGGTCGGCCAGAGCGTGCGCTCGGTCGACGAATGCGCCGAGGAGGCACGCGCCGACCTGACGGTGATCACCAACCTGATGGAAAGCCGCACCATCGCCGGCCCGGAACACCTGCGCCAGCGCATGCAGCAGGTGACCAGCACCGACGCCATGTGGCCGAGCAAGCACTTCTATCTGGCCAAGCGCGAAGAACGCAAGGCGCGACACGGCAAGTACAACGACACCGAGTACAACCTCGAACCCAATGTCAAAGGCTCGCCGGGCGGCCTGCGCGACATCCAGACCGTGCTCTGGGTCGCGCGCCGTCAGTTCGGCACGCTCAACCTGCAAGCCCTGGTCGGCCACGGCTTTCTACTGGAAAGCGAATACGCCCTGCTCTCCTCCAGCCAGGAATTCTTGTGGAAGGTGCGCTACGCCCTGCACATGCTCGCCGGACGCGCCGAAGACCGTTTGCTGTTCGATTACCAGGTGAAGATCGCCGCCCTGTTCGGCTATAAGGACGGAGAAGGCAAACGCAGCATCGAACACTTCATGCAGAAGTACTACCGCGTGGTGATGGGGATTTCCGAACTGTCGGACCTGATCAACCAGCACTTCGAGGAAGTCATCCTGCGCACCGGCGAAAGCAGCCCGGCCACACCGCTGAACAGCCGCTTCCAGGTGCGCGACCGCTACATCGAAGTCACCCACCCGAACGTGTTCAAACGCACGCCCTTCGCCATCATCGAGATCTTCGTGCTGATGGCGCAGCACCCGGAAATCAAAGGTGTACGCGCCGACAGCATTCGCCTGCTGCGCGACAGCCGCCACCTGATCGACGACGAGTTCCGCAAGGATATCCGCAACACCAGCCTGTTCATCGAACTGTTCAAGTGCAGGGAAGGTATTCACCGCAACCTGCGACGGATGAACCGCTACGGCATTCTTGGCCGTTACCTGCCGGAGTTTGGCCATATCGTCGGGCAGATGCAGCACGACCTGTTCCACATCTATACGGTCGACGCGCACACGCTCAACCTGATCAAGCACCTGCGCAAGTTCCGCTGGCCGGAACTTGCGGAGAAATTCCCGCTGGCCAGCAAACTGATCGACAAGCTGCCCAAGCCGGAACTGATCTACCTCGCCGGCCTGTATCACGATATCGGCAAGGGCCGTGGCGGCGACCATTCGGAACTGGGCGCAGTGGACGCCGAGGCCTTCGCCCGCCGCCATCATCTGCCGGCCTGGGATAGTGCACTGGTCGTCTGGCTGGTGCAGCACCACCTGGTGATGTCCACCACTGCGCAGCGCAAGGACCTCTCCGACCCGCAGGTGATCCACGACTTCGCCCAGTTCGTCGGCGACCAGACTCACTTGGACTACCTCTACGTACTGACAGTGGCCGATATCAACGCCACTAACCCCAGCCTGTGGAACTCCTGGCGCGCCAGCCTGCTACGCCAGCTCTACACCGAGACCAAGCGCGCCCTGCGCCGCGGCCTGGAAAACCCGCTGGACCGTGAAGAGCAGATTCGCCAGACGCAAAGCGCAGCCCTGGACACCCTGGTACGCGGCGGCACCGACCCGGACGACGCTGAACAGCTGTGGAGCCAGCTCGGCGACGACTACTTCCTGCGTCACACCGCCACTGACGTGGCCTGGCACACCGACGCCATTCTCCAGCACCCCAACGATGGCGGCCCGCTGGTATTGATGAAGGAAACCACCCAGCGCGAATTCGAGGGCGGCACGCAGATCTTCATCTACGCGCCGGACCAGCATGACTTCTTCGCCGTGACCGTGGCCGCGATGAGCCAGCTCAACCTGAACATTCACGACGCGCGGATCATAACCTCCACCAGCCAGTTCACCCTCGATACCTACGTGGTGCTGGATGCTGACGGCGGCTCGATCGGCAACAACCCGGCGCGCATCCAGCAGATTCGCGAAGGCCTGATCGAAGCGCTGAAGAACCCGGACGACTACCCGACCATCATCCAGCGTCGGGTACCGCGCCAGCTCAAGCACTTCGCCTTCGCCCCGCAGGTGACCATTCACAATGACGCGCAGCGGCCGGTGACCATCCTCGAGCTTACCGCCCCGGACCGCCCCGGACTGCTGGCACGGATCGGACGCATCTTCCTCGAATACGACCTGTCGCTGCAGAACGCCAAGATCGCCACCCTCGGCGAACGGGTCGAGGACGTATTCTTCGTCACCGACGCCAACAACCAGCCGCTGTCCGACCCCGAACTCTGTGCACGCCTGCAGGAAACCATCGTCCGCCGCCTGTCCGAGCCCAGCGCTCAACCGCAGACCCTGCAGATCAACATATGATTGCGCCGCCCCGCTTTCCGAAGTACGCGAGATAACGATGAATCCAGCCCTCGACCAGCTCCAGCCCTACCCTTTCGAGAAACTGCGCGAACTGCTCGGCAGCGTGCAACCGGCCGCCGACAAGCGCCCGATCGCCCTGTCCATCGGCGAACCCAAGCATCGCTCGCCTGACTTCGTCGGCCAGGCACTGACCGCCAATCTCGACAAGCTCGCCGTCTACCCGACCACACTCGGCTTGCCGGAGCTGCGCCAGAGCATTGCCAGCTGGTGCGAACGCCGCTTTGGCGTGCCAACTGGCTGGCTGGATGCAGCGCGCCACGTGTTGCCGGTCAATGGCACCCGCGAAGCGCTGTTCGCCTTCACCCAGGCGGTGGTCGACCGCAATGCCAAGGGCCTGGTGGTCAGCCCCAACCCCTTCTATCAGATCTACGAAGGTGCAGCCTTCCTCGCCGGCGCCGAGCCGCACTACCTGCCGTGCCTGGAAGCCCACGGCTTCAACCCGGACTTCGATGCCGTGCCGACAGAAGTCTGGCAGCGCTGCCAGATTCTCTTCCTCTGCTCGCCAGGCAACCCCACCGGCGCCCTGATCCCGGTCGAGACGCTGAAGAAACTGATCGCCCTGGCCGACGAGCACGACTTCGTCATCGCCGCCGACGAGTGCTACAGCGAACTGTATTTTGATGAGGACGCACCACCGCCCGGACTGCTCAGCGCCTGCGCCGAACTGGGCCGCAGCGATTTCGCACGTTGCGTGGTGTTCCACAGCCTGTCCAAGCGCTCCAACCTGCCGGGGCTGCGTTCGGGCTTCGTCGCCGGCGACGCCAGCATCCTCAAGCACTTCTTGCTGTACCGCACCTACCACGGCTGCGCCATGCCGGTACAAACCCAACTGGCCAGCGTTGCCGCCTGGAATGACGAAGCGCATGTACGTGCCAACCGCGACCTGTACCGTGAGAAATTCGCTGCCGTGCTGGACATCCTCGCCCCGGTGATGGACGTGCAGCGCCCCGATGGCGGCTTCTACCTGTGGGCGCGCACACCGGGTGACGACACCCTGTTCACCCGCGACCTGTTCGCCGCCGAGCATGTCACCGTGGTGCCCGGCTCGTACCTGTCGCGTGAAGTGAACGGCGTCAACCCAGGTGCCGGCCGCGTGCGCATGGCACTGGTAGCACCACTGGCCGAGTGCATCGAGGCCGCCGAGCGTATTGCCCGCTTTATCCGCAGTGCCTGAACTGCTTCAACCGTCGCGGCTAAAGCCCCTCCCACAGCTACTTGACTTGCAGGAGGGGCTTTACGCGAGCCGCTGGCTCCGTAGCCCGGATGCAATCCGGGGATAGCCCGCCAATGCTTCCCGGATTGCATCCGGGCTACACGCTGTACGCCGGCGCTGTAACACATCGCAGCGACAGCCGCCGCCACGTCTGGACGCGACGTGGCATAATGGCCCGCCGTATTTCCCGGACCTTCCGGCACGCCACTCATCAGAGGAAGATCAATGAGTTACGTCCTGTATGGCATCAAGGCCTGCGACACGATGAAAAAGGCCAGAACCTGGCTCGATGAACACCAGGTCGACTATGCCTTTCACGACTACAAGAGCGTCGGGATCGACCGTGCAAACCTGGAAAAGTGGTGCAACGAGCATGGCTGGCAGACCGTCCTGAACCGTGCAGGCACCACCTTCCGCAAGCTGGAAGACGCGCAGAAAGCCGATCTCGACCAGGTCAAGGCCATCGAACTGATGCTGGCCCAACCCTCGATGATCAAGCGCCCGGTACTCGACCTGGGCGACAAGACCCTGGTCGGCTTCAAGCCGGATAACTACCAAGCCGCGCTGGCCTGATCAACCTCACCCGATTTCGTTGCAAGGAACCCCATCTAATGAGCACCTCCCTTTACAGCATCGCCTTTGGTGTTGGCACCCAGAACCGCCAGGGTAACTGGCTGGAAGTCTTCTACGCCCTGCCGCTGCTCAATCCGGCCAGCGAGCTGGTGGCCAAGGCCGCCGAGGTCATCGGCTATCAAGGTGGTAACCAAGCCATCGCCTTCACCTCCGTGCAAGCAGGTGATCTGGCTGAAGCGCTGAAAGGCGTGGACGCCGCTCAAGCGGCGCTGCTGACCCGTCTGGCCGAAAGCCACAACCCGCTGGTCGCCACCTTCCTGGCTGAAGACGCCGCGCTGACCAGCACCCCGGAGGCCTACCTCAAGCTGCACCTGCTGTCGCATCGTCTGGTCAAGCCGCACGGCCTGAGCCTGGCCGGCATTTTCCCGCTGCTGCCCAACGTGGCCTGGACCAGTCAGGGCGCCGTCGACCTCGGCGAGCTGGCCGAACGCCAGCTGGAAGCCCGCCTGAAGGGCAAGCTGCTGGAAGTGTTCTCGGTGGACAAGTTCCCGAAAATGACCGACTACGTGGTGCCGGCCGGCGTGCGTATCGCCGACAGTGCCCGCGTACGCCTGGGCGCCTACATCGGCGAAGGCACCACCGTGATGCACGAAGGCTTCGTCAACTTCAACGGCGGCACCGAAGGCCCAGGCATGATCGAAGGCCGCGTTTCCGCTGGCGTCTTCGTCGGCAAGGGCTCGGATCTCGGCGGCGGCTGCTCGACCATGGGCACCCTGTCCGGCGGCGGCAACATCATCATCAGCGTTGGTGAAGGCTGCCTGATCGGCGCCAACGCAGGCATCGGCATCCCGCTGGGCGACCGCAATACCGTCGAAGCCGGCCTGTACATCACCGCCGGCACCAAGGTGAACCTGCTCGACGAAGGCAACGCCCTGGTCAAGGTGGTCAAGGCGCGCGACCTGGCTGGCCAGCCGGATCTGCTGTTCCGTCGCAACTCGCTGACCGGCGCCGTGGAGTGCAAGACCCACAAGTCGGCCATCGAGCTGAACGAAGCCCTGCACGCCCACAACTGATCCCACGTAGGGTGCGCCGTGCGCACCGCTCAGCCATGCGACCTGGTGCGCATGGCGCACCCTACGGGATAGGCTCCTCATGTCACTGACCTCCCCCTGGCGTGCCGACTTCCCCGGCATTCTCGCCCTCGAAGCCGAAGGCCAGACCTATCTGGACAGCGCCGCCACCGCGCAGAAACCGCAGACGGTGCTGGACGCCCTGCTCGGCTACCTGGCCAGCGGCGTGGCCAATGTGCACCGTGCCCAGCACCTGCCAGGTGAACGTGCCACCCGCGCCTTCGAGGCTACACGCAGCAGGGCTGCACAATGGCTGAATGCGGCCAGCAGCGAGGAGATCATTTTTACCCGCGGCAGCACCGAATCACTCAACCTGCTGGCCTATGGCCTGGAGCATCTGCTGCAGGCTGGCGAGCAAATCGTCGTCAGCGCGCTGGAGCACCACGCCAATCTGCTGCCCTGGCAGCAACTGGCCAAGCGCCGCAATCTCGAGTTGGTGGTATTGCAGCTGGATCACACCGGCAGCATCGATCTGCAGCAAGCGGCTCGGCTGATCGGCCCACGCACCCGCCTGCTGGCGGTCTCGCAGCTGTCCAACGTGCTTGGCCGCTGGCAACCGCTTGCCGAGCTGCTGGCCCTGGCACGTGCGCAAGGCGCATTCAGCGTGGTCGACGGCGCCCAGGGTGCAGTGCATGGTCGCCACGATCTGCAGGCCCTGGGCTGTGATTTCTACGTGTGCTCGTCGCACAAGCTCTACGGCCCGGATGGCGTCGGCCTGCTGTATGGCCGCCGCGAAGCGTTGGGCAAATTGCAGCACTGGCAATTCGGCGGTGAGATGGTGCTCGATGCCGACTACCAGAGCGCGCGCTTTCGCCCTGCTCCGTTGGGTTTCGAGGCCGGTACACCAGCGGTTTCAGCGGTCATAGCCCTGGGCGCAGCACTGGACTGGCTAAACGGGCTGGATCACACCGCCGTGGTACATCATGAAGCGGCCCTGCATGCCGAACTGCTGGCCGGCCTGCAAAGCCGCAACGGCGTGCGTCTGCTCGGCGAGCCGCAGTTGGCGCTGGCCAGTTTCTGCGTCGACGGCGTACATAACGCCGACCTGGCTCACCTGCTCAGCGAACAGGGCATCGCCGTGCGCGCCGGGCATCACTGCGCCATGCCGCTGATGAAAAGCCTGGGTCTGAGTGGTGCGATTCGCGTCTCGCTCGCTCTGTACAACGACGGCGAGGACCTGCGGCGATTCTTCAGCGCCCTGGATAATGCTCTGGAGCTGCTGCAATGAAGATCGGCCAATGGTTCGTCGTAGGAGCGGCTTCAGCCGCGAATATTGGCACCCGGACCATCGCGGCTGAAGCCACTCCTACATGCTACGGGAGTCTCTCGCCATGAGCCTGTCAGTCGCCGCTCAGGAAGCACTGGAAGCCTTTGCCGCCTGCCCAGGCTGGGAACAGCGCGCGCGCCTGCTGATGCAGTGGGGCGAACGTCTGGAGCCATTGAGCGAAACCGAACGCGTCGACGAGCACCGCGTGCATGGCTGCGAGAGCCTGGTCTGGCTGATAGCCGAACAACGCGGCGAGCACCTGCACTTTCGCGCCAGCAGCGACGCCCGCCTACTGCGTGGCTTGCTGGCCGTGCTGCTGGCGCGTGTCGAAGGTCTGCCTCGCGCCGAGCTGGCCAGTGTCGATCTGGTCGACTGGTTCAACCAGTTGGGGCTGCAGCGGCAGCTATCGCCCTCGCGCAGCAATGGTCTCAACGCGGTGCTGCAGCGTATGCGCGAGTTGGCGGGGCGCTCCGCCTAAAAACCATTCGTCGCGGGGCGCTTGCCGCCACTCCATCGCGTAGGAGCCCCGCCCCGGGGCGAAGCTTTCAGTCGCTCTTGCCCCGCTCGCGCAACGTCAGCCCCCGCAGAAAATTGCGCAGGATCTGATCGCCGCACTCGCGAAAGTGCTTGTGACCCGGCGCGCGAAACAGGGCGCCAAGCTCGGCCTTGGTCATCGGCAGGTCGACCGCTTGCAAAAGCGCCTGGATATCGTCGTCGCGCAGCTCGAAGGCCACGCGCAGCTTCTTCAAGATCAGGTTGTTACTCAGGCGTTTTTCCACCGGCAGGCGCGGCCGGCTGTCGTCCTTGCCGCGCTTGTGGAACACCAGACCTTCGAGCACGTGCGCCAGCAGCACATCGCTGCAGGATCGATAACCGGGCTCCTCCTCACGCAGCAGACAGGCCGAGATCAGGCCCGGTTCGACGGGATAATCCGCCAACCGGCATAGCTCTTCCAGCTTGCCATCGCTGACATCCAGCAAATAGCGCAAGCTGCGCAGTACATCGTTATTGAGCATGCAGAAAACTCTTGGAGGAAGGAGGTAGGCAGATGCGGTTCAGTCCCGCACAGCCTGGGCCGAGGTGCTGGGTTTCCAGTCATCGGCGTTACCGGAATTAAGCGCCTGCTGTAGACGCTGCAGGTCACCACGCTGGGCAAAGTCACGCAGCCTGGCATTGAACACGCGCAACAGCTTGACGCTCTCAGGATCGCCCTTGCGAAACAGCAAGCGCAGTGGCTCGGTATTCAACTGCCGCGGATGATGCACGATTTTACCGCCATCTTCCGGAAACAAACGATTCAACATGGCATAGCCGACAGCGCGGTCCTGTGGATGCAGGTCGATACGACCCAACTCCAGAAGACGAAAACTGGTGTCTTCCTTGCCATTCTGCTCGACGCTCAGGCGGCCGGCCTGCAGCGCTTCGTCGAACGCCGGGCCGTATGAATAACCCAGAGTCGTGCCGATGTGATACTTCAGCAAGTCTTCGACCGAGGTCCAGTCGAACGCCTGGTCGCGACGATGGAACAGGACGATTTCCCCGCGCACCAGCGGGTCACTACAAATGCCGTAATTGAGCCGACTGGGGCTGCAGCTATAGGGCATGATCGCGTGCAGTTGGCCCTGCTGCAGCATCAGTACGTTACGGTCCCAGGGATGGAAGATGAACTCGACCTGATAACCCTCTTCAGCGAACACCGCGCTGATCAGGCGCGCCAGAGCGCCACCATCACTACGCTCCTGATCGACATAAGGCGCCCAGTCACCGGTGCCGATACGCAGCTTCTGCGGTTCGGCCTGAACGGGCCCCAGGGCTACCAGCAAAACGGGCAACATCAGGGAGGCGAGCATCCGTGCCCAGCGTCTTCTTAGCGCGACGCTACAAAACAGGTACGACACAAATCACCTCTGATACGAATCATGTTCGACCTATCCCTGTCGGCTACCGCAACCTCTCCCCTCGACCCAGCATAGTCAAACGCACCGCGCAGGGGCGTTTCTCAAGTCTTGGCCTGGCGCTCTGCCGGACGACGAGCGCCAGCCACCAGCTTGTCCACCAGCTTGGCCGCCGCGGCCATGCCGAAACTGGCGGTGACCATCATCACCGCGCCGAAGCCACCGGCGCAGTCCAGCCTCACCCCTTCGCCGACGAAACCCTTGGCCTGACAGACCGTGCCATCCGGCTTGGGATAACGCAGCTGCTCGGTGGAAAACACGCAAGGCACGCTGTAGGTACGGCCCGGTGTGCGAGAGAAGCCGTAGTCGCGGCGCAACATGCTGCGCACCTTGGCCGCCAGTGGGTCGTTGAAGGTCTTGTTCAGGTCGGTGACCTGAATCTGCGTCGGATCGACCTGCCCACCCGCGCCGCCGGTGGTGACGATCTGAATCTTGCGCCGCTTGCACCAGGCGATCAGCGCCGCCTTGGCCGGCACGCTGTCGATGCAGTCGATCACACCGTCGAGCTGCTCGGTGATGTACTCGGCCATGGTCTCGCGGGTAACGAAATCCGCCACCGCATGCACCACGCAGGCCGGGTTGATGGCGCGGATGCGCGCGGCCATCTCGTCGACCTTGGCCTTGCCCACCGCGCCTTCGACGGCGTGCACCTGGCGATTGGTGTTGGTGATGCAGACATCGTCCAGGTCGAACAGGGAAATCTCGCCGACGCCCGAACGCGCCAGCGCCTCGGCCGCCCAGGAACCGACGCCGCCGATGCCGACTACCGCCACGTGCGCCGCTGCCAGTCGTTGATAGCCCTCCTGGCCGTAAAGCCGGGCTATGCCGCCGAATCGCTGATCGTCAGTACCCATCACACCCCCTGCAGGAAGGCGCGCATTATAGAGATAGCACCCTGCCCACCCAAGCCTGTCGAACAGGTCAGCCGTCGGCCTGCTAATGCCAGTCAGCTAAGTGTCGACGCTGCCAATGCGTAGGAGCGGCGCCCCGCCGCGAACCAGGGCGATACTCAATTGCAAAGCTTCGCCCCGGGGCGGGGCTCCTACGAAAGGCCGCTTTGGCGACCTTATCTGATCGGCATTTACCGCGAATGCGCCGCGCGGCCGCCCCTAACCCGGCGCTTCGCGCCACCATCCCCTAGGAGGGAGAAGGGCATCAAGGATGGCGTCGCTGCGCGACTTTCACGGTAATATGGCCAGCCTTCACGCTAGCCGCCGTACCGGAGCCGCAATGACCGCCACCCTCACCCCGACCCTGGAACTCGCCTTCGACCTGATCCGCCGCCCATCCGTGACCCCGGTCGACGAAGGTTGCCAGGAGCTGATGATGCGCCGTCTGGCGGCCTGCGGCTTCGAGGTGGAGCGCATGCGCATCGAAGAGGTGGAGAATTTCTGGGCCAAGCGCGGTGGCGACGGCCCGGTGCTGTGTTTCGCCGGCCACACCGATGTGGTGCCCACTGGCCCGCTGGACGCCTGGCAGTACCAGCCGTTCGACGTGCGCGTCGATGAAGACGGCATGCTCTGCGGCCGAGGCGCAGCGGACATGAAAGGCAGCCTGGCGAGCATGATCATCGCGGTGGAGCGCTTCGTCGCCGACCACCCGAACCACAAGGGCGCCATCACCTTCCTCATCACCAGCGATGAAGAAGGCCCGGCCCAGCACGGTACCAAGGCGGTGGTCGAGCGCCTGCGCGAGCGCAACGAGCGCCTGGACTGGTGCATTGTCGGCGAGCCATCGAGCACCACCCTGCTCGGTGACGTGGTGAAGAATGGTCGTCGTGGCTCGCTCGGCTGCACCCTCACCGTCTACGGCAAGCAAGGCCACGTCGCCTACCCGCACCTGGCGAAGAACCCGATTCACTTGGCTGCCCCGGCGCTGGCCGAACTGGCCGCCGAGCACTGGGATCACGGCAACGACTACTTCCCGCCGACCAGCTTCCAGGTGTCCAACCTCAACTCCGGCACTGGCGCCACCAACGTCATCCCCGGCGAGCTGAAGGCAGTGTTCAACTTCCGCTTCTCCACCGAATCGACCGTCGAAGAGCTGCAGCAGCGCGTCACCACCATCCTCGACAAGCACGGCCTGGACTACCACCTGGAATGGGCGCTGTCCGGCCTGCCCTTCCTCACCCAGCCGGGCGACCTGCTGGACGCCGTGGCCGCCAGCATCAAGAACGTCACCGGTCGCGACACCACGCCGTCCACCAGCGGCGGCACCTCCGACGGCCGCTTCATCGCCACCCTGGGCACCCAGGTGGTCGAGCTCGGCCCGGTCAACGCCACCATCCACCAGATCAACGAGCGCGTGCTGGCCAGCGATCTGGACCTGCTTACCGAGGTTTACTATCAGACCATGGTGAAGTTGCTGGCATGAGCCTGATCTGCCCCATCTGCCAGACGTCGCTGGAGCCGAGTGACAGCGGTCTGATCTGCAGCAACCGGCACAGCTTCGACCGCGCGCGGCAGGGGTACTACAACCTGCTGCCGGTGCAGCACAAGAACAGCCGCGACCCCGGCGACAACGCCGCCATGGTCGAGGCGCGCCGACGCTTTCTCGACGGTGGCCACTACGCGCCGCTGGCCGCGCGCCTGGCCGCGCTGGCTGCCGAGTACAAGCCGGCGCGCTGGCTGGATATCGGTTGTGGCGAGGGTTACTACACCGAACAGATAGCCCGTGGCCTGCCCGCCGCCGACGGCTACGCCCTGGACATCTCCCGTGAAGCGGTCAAACGCGCCTGCAAACGCGCTGCGCACCTGAGCTGGCTGGTGGCGAGCATGGCCCGCGTGCCTTTGGCCGATGCCAGTTGCGGTCTGCTGGCCAGCGTCTTCAGCCCGCTGGACTGGAGCGAAGCCAAACGCCTGCTCGCCCCCGGCGGCGGCTTGCTGCGCATGGGCCCGACCCGCGTACACCTGATGGAACTGCGGCAGAAGCTCTACGACGAAGTACGCGACTACGACGATGAGAAGCACCTGGCGCTGATTCCGCCCGGCATGCACCTGGCCCACAGCGAAACCCTCGAATTCCCGCTGCACCTGGCCGACGCTCAGGCTCGCGCCGACCTGCTGGCCATGACCCCACACGGCTGGCGCGCCAGCGTCGAACGCCGCGAAGCGGTGATCGCCGAGCCCTTCGAAGTTACAGTCGCCATTCGCTACGATTGGATCGTCAAAACTTAGAGCACCAGCCCTCAGGATTAGAAGCCATGCGCCAACCCGATATCGAGATCTACCTGAAAGACGCCGAGCGCGACGCCGTGGCGCAATGGCTGGGCGAAGCTCTCGGCCCATGCAGCGACTGGCAGCAAAAGGGCCAGACCTTCAAATGCAAGGCCGGTGACGTGCCGGTGACCTGGCTGCCGAAAGCCGTGGGCAAATGGCACAGCCTGTACCTGGAAAGCGATGCCACCCCCTGGGACGACGACCTGGCCTGTGCCCGCGCCGCCCATGCCGCACTCGGCGTGCAGGTGCGCTGCGCGCCCGGCACCTGGGTGGAAGACGAGAGCGATGAAGAAGCCGATCGCTGGATCAAGGTCGATGCCGATGGCGAAACCGAGATCGTTTGGCGTACAGATCAATAGCGGCCGCTTGGCGCAAGCGCCAAATCTGTAGGAGCGGCGCCCCGCCGCGAATCAGGACGACAAAGCTTCGCCCCGGGGCGGGGCTCCTACGCAAAGCTGCGTGGGGTCATTATCTTCGCCCGTAGCCCGGATGAAATCCGGGGATCAGCGCATTTCCCGGATTTCATCCGGGCTACAGTGTTCTTCACCTTCGCGGCCCGAACAGACCACAAAGAACAAGCCCGGTCATCGACGGGAACGCTGTTCACTTAAGCGACGGTCGGACGCGTTCAGTCCCCTCGCCCCTCTGAGGAGAGGGTTAGGGCGGGCAGCGCTCGCAGAGGTTGGAGCCAGCAGGCAGTTTCGCGATGTTCTCGGCCCTCTCCCCCAGTCCCTCTCCCATTTATGGGAGAGGGGCGTTCCGAGCAACCCGCCACGTCTTTCGGCGGGTTTCACCCGCCCTACGAAATAAAACGCCACAAACAACAAGGCCCGTCATCGACGGGCCTTGTTGTATTTCGAGCTGGAGCTCAGACCGCGGAGACGTCTTCCGCCTGCAGGCCTTTCTGGCCCTGGGTCACACCGAACTCGACCTTCTGGCCTTCGACCAGGGTGCGGTGGCCGTCGCCACGAATGGCGCGGTAGTGAACGAATACGTCCGGGCCGCTTTCGCGCTGAATAAACCCGTAACCCTTGGAATCATTGAACCATTTGACGGTTCCCGTCTCACGATCTGCCATTACCAACTTCTCCAAACTCGCTATGTTTTTATTGTCCCGAAGGCGCTTTGACGGCTCGATAAAAACGTTCTTCTCAGCGTTCGCCACCCCCGGCAATCGAGCATGGAGCAGGTCAAGCGATTCGCGTTCTTGCTGCAGCCGAAGGCCGAGTATAAAGCATGGATTGTGACTGAAAAGCACTTTTTCAAAACCGCCACGAACCCAGAAGATATGCGGGTTACAGCTCGTTTTATGGGCTTTTGACTAACAGATCGCGCAACTTCTTCGCCAGCCGCTGCACCTGATCAGGCTCCAATCGATATGCCCAGTCACTGCGCGCACTCACCTCTGCGGCGTTGAAACCTTCACGCTTGCCAAGCACTAGCCAATACTGCTCACCCTGCTTGTACAACGCTCCTTCGAGCTTCTCCTCGGCAAAACCGCTGAGGCTGAACTGCAGCATCGGCGCCTGCTTGAAACCTATCTGCGCCAATGGCGCGGCATCGACGAACTGCAGGTTGGAGAAGAAGAGGGCGACGCCATTGGCCGCACCCTCGAAGCTGAGTTTCTGCTCCTTGCGCAGCTCTGCGACAGCGAAGTTGTACTGCTGGGCATCGGCACGCGTCAGCGTAAGTTTCTCGCCGTCGGCATAGCGCAACGCCAGACGTGCGATGCGCGTGAAGGGAATGTCGGTGACACGCCGATCCAGCCAGTCCAACTCGCGCGTCGGCACCTGCAACTGCTGATCGATCAGCCAGACCTGATCCTCGCCGGCACGACGCACCAGTTGCCCGCTGCCTTGCTGAGACGGATTACCCAAGCGCAGCCCCAGGTCGGGATGGCCGTCGAAGTGCAGCTTCAGACGCAGCGCCTGCTCATCAGCCGCGCCCTCCTCGGCCAAGCCCAAACGAGCATGCCATTGCGGGTTGGCGGTCTTGGCCTCCTGCGTGCGCGCCTCACGCAATGCCCGCAGCAGTTCGGCCAGCGCTTGCGGCGCCGCCGGATAGTCGGCCTTCGCCGGCACCACCCAACCATCTTCACGCCGCTCGATGCGTACCGAGGGCTGCCCCGGCGCCTCGATCTCCAGCGCCTGCAGCGTATTCAGATAGCCCTGTTCGGCTGCCAGCCAGGGCGCCGACTCGACTTGCGCCGTGCTCTGCTGCTGGCCGCGCTGCACGGCCAGGTAACCCAGCACGCAAAGCAGCACGATGATGATCAATGCGATCAGACCTTTACGTCCCATGATCTCCTCACAAGTGAATGACTATGCGCGTGGATATCGCGTTTTACATCCACCGCAGCGGTGGATCGGTAAAGCGTGATCCACCCTACGCTCGGTTCGTGGGAGGGGCTTTAGCCGCGACTGTCGCCGCTGAAGCGCCTCCCACAGGTGCTAACCCTCACGCGCGACGACGGCGCCGCCACAGCCACAACGCCAACACGCCCAGGGTCAGCAGCGCCGGCACCAGGGCGATATTAATGATCTTCAGCGTGCGGCCCAGCGCCTCGATATCGGCATTGAGCTGGTAGCGCACCTCGCGCAGCTCCTTGCGAATCTCCAGCTTCTGCTGGATGAAGCGCTGCAACGCGCCCTGCTGCTCAGGCGTGAGCTCCAGGTTTGGATCGTCGCTTTGCTGTAGCGCCGCCAGTTGCTGCTCGGTTTCGGCCAGGCGTGCCTGCAGTGCCTGCTCCTTGTCACGGAAACGCTGTTCGGCGGCGCGCTGCAGCTCCTCGACCACCACGAACGGACGGCTGAAGCGACCACGCGAACGTACGCTGATCAGCGCCTCAGAGCCGGTCAGGTTGTCCAGCGCGTTGATGGTGAAGCTGCCGTTATCCGCCCAGGGTTGCGGCATGCGCTGGCCGAAGAAGTCCTGCACCTGCACCCACATGCGATCACTGAGGATGTCGGTATCGGCCACGGCGATGACGTTGATGTTGTCTGCCTGCCTGAGACCGTCCTTGCGCCCCTCGATGCCATCGGGGAAGGCGCTCTGCGCCGGACCGTCGATACGCGCAGCGATGGTGTAGCGCTCGCCGGTCGGCTCCAGTTCGCGGATCAGCTCCTCGGGGTTGCTGAGCATGGCGAAGCGCTGGGCGTCGAAGGGCATGGCGTATTCGGAGCTTTGCATCAGCGGGGTAAAGCGCGTCTTCGCCCCTTCCAGCGGCTCGAGAATGCCGGCGGTGGCGACGGTGACGTTCTCCAGCCCAGCCGTGGCGATATCGGTCTGATCCAGCGCCTTGCGCGGCAGGCTCAGCCAGGCAGCGTGACGAACCGGACGCTGGCCCTGACCACGGTTGACCGACATGGCATAGGAGCCATCGCCGAGCACCTTGTCCGGCACCAGGCGCAGGCCCCAGGCCTTGAACAGCGGCTCGATGTTTGACGACTTGTCCACCGCCATCTCACCCGGCATATCGCCGGTATCGGCCTCGGCGTAAGGGTCGACGAACACCATCAGCTTGCCGCCACGCAGCACGAACTGGTCGATGGCGTACAGGGTCTGCTCGGGCAGGTTCTTCGGATGCACCAGCCACAACACCGAGACGTTCTCGGGAATCTGATCGACATCGGCCTTGAGCTGCTCGATCTGAAACAACTGGCGCACCTGCTCCAGCACCATCCACGGCGGCGTCGGCTGCCGCGCCATCATGTCGAAGCCGCCGGTCATCTGCAGCCCGGAGAGCACGCCAACCACCGGCAGTTCCGGCTTGGCCAGGGTCTGCACCAGGCGGCTCAGCTCGTATTCCAGATGCTCCTCCTGATCCAGAGCGAAGAACGGGATCACCTGGGTGTCATCCAGGCCGTTGGTGCCGGCCAGGCCGAAGTAGATCGAGTCGCCGCCCTGCTGCAGCGGGATGCCCTGCAGGCCGAATTCGGCAGCCTTGTCCTCGTCCTCGGAGAACGGCTCGGGGTCGATGACGTGCAGGCGGATCTTGCCGCCGGCCTGACGCTGATAGGCCTTGAGCATCTCCTCCACACGCTGCGCGTAGGTGCGCAGCGCCGGCAGGTCCTTGGCCACCTTGTCCGAGTAGAAGAAGTACAGGTTGATCGGCTCGTCCAGCTCGCCAAGGATCTGCTTGGTGCCATCGGAGATGGTGTAGAGCTTCTGCTCGGTCAGGTCCAGGCGCGCACCGCCCAGGCCCAGGCCGGCCAGCAGGTTGAAGGCGAGAAAGGCCACCGCGATCAGCAGCAACCCGGCGCCGGAATAGATCAGCTTTTTCATGGGCGCGTTCCTTCAGTCGGCTTTCTTCAGGTCGATGACCACGGCGGTGGCAGTCAGCCAGGCGGCGATCAGCGAGAGGAAATACAGCAGGTCGCGCAGATCGATCACGCCCTTGCTGATGGCGTCGAAGCGCACCAGAAAGCTCAGCGAGGCGATGGCGTCCACCAGCCACTGCGGCGCCCAGGCGAAGGCGTCGAGCACCATGGGAAAGCCGCTGACGATAAACAGGAAGCAGGCGCTGACCGCGAGGATGAAGGCGAT
The DNA here is from genome assembly GCA_048065775.1 of Pseudomonas sp. GW6. GTDB lineage: Bacteria > Pseudomonadota > Gammaproteobacteria > Pseudomonadales > Pseudomonadaceae > Aquipseudomonas. The sequence continues at coordinate 4,715 of JBLUOL010000006.1, read as the reverse complement.
CACCTGATTCTTGCTCAGCGCCGACATGCACGAGCCGATGGCCAGATAGGCGCCGGCCAGCAGCCAGCTGCCGATGTAGCCGGTGACGATGGCGCCGTTGTCCGGCTCGCCCAGGTAGTTGACCGTGATGATCATCGGAAAGGTCAGCAGCAACGCGATACCGGCGAACACCCAGGCTGCCAGGAACTTGCCGGTGACCGCCTCGAAGCGGGTGATCGGCAGGGTCATCAGCAGCTCGATGGAGCCGGACTTGCGCTCCTCCGCCCACAGGCGCATGGCAATCGCCGGCACCAGGAACAGATAGAGCCAGGGGTGGAAGTTGAAGAAGGCCGAGAGATTGGCCTGGCCGCCTTCGAAGAAACCGCCCAGATAAAAGGTGAACACCCCGGACAGCACCAGGAAGATAACGATGAACACATAGGCCAGCGGCGTGGCGAAGTAGCTCGCCAGCTCGCGCTTGAAGATCACGGGCAACTGGGTCATGGCTGCTCTCCCCGGGTCAGCGTGCGGAACACTTCATCCAGGCGGCCGCGTTCCACGTTGAGCTCCTTAACCTTCCAGCCGCGTTCGGCAATCAGCGCATTGACCTGCGGGAAGATCACCTCGCCCGGTTGCGCCAGCACACTCAGGCTGTGCTCGCGGGCGTTCTCCTCGACACCGGCGACGCCCGGCAGCGCCGCGAGGGCAGCCTGATCCAGCGCCTCATCGGCCACCAGCGTCACCGCCTGGTGATAACGCGAGCGGCTTTCCAGCTCCAGCGGCGTACCATCGGCCAGCAAGCGGCCCTGGGCGATCACCACCGCGCGTGTGCACAGCGCCGTGACCTCTTCGAGGATATGGGTAGAAATGATCACGATCTTGTCGCGGGCCAGGCCCTGAATAAGCTGACGCACCTGATGTTTCTGGTTGGGGTCGAGGCCGTCGGTGGGCTCGTCGAGGATCAGCACGCGCGGGTCATGCAGAATCGCCTGGGCCAGGCCAACGCGGCGCTTGAAGCCCTTGGACAGCGTCTCGATGCTCTGCTCCAGCACCTTTTCCAGCTCCACCTGCTCCACAGCGCGCTGCACGCGAAGCGTCTTCTCGGCGCCGCGAAAACCGCGCACCTCGGCGATAAAGTCGAGAAAGCCACGCACCGTCATATCGCCATAGCAAGGCGCGCCTTCCGGCAGATAACCGATCTGCCGCTGGGCCTTGAGAGTCTGGGTCTGGATATCGCAACCGAGGATGCTCGCCGTACCGGAGGTCGGCGCGAGAAAGCCAGTGAGCATCTTCATGGTGGTGGATTTGCCGGCCCCGTTGGGGCCGAGAAAGCCCAGCACTTCCCCTGGCTGGACCTGGAACGACAAGTCATCGACTGCCGTGTGCTGCGCAAAACGCTTGGTCAGGTTTCTTATATCGATCATGGCCTCTCACCGTCGCGAAGGGCACTGCGCTCAGCGAAACCATCGCTAAAGCGCAGGCCGCAAGAACGCCGGGTGCGAACGACAGCTCGCATCCGGACGAGGGCAAGACCGTAGCAAAACTGAAAAGTTCAGTCAGCAGTCCGAAACAAGTGGTAAATGGAATATGTGCTCAGCGATCCAGAGGGCTCAACACCGCCAGGCCACCTCGGTTGAGCACATGGGTGTAGATCATGGTGGTTTTCACGTCCGAGTGGCCGAGCAACTCCTGCACGGTGCGAATGTCCTGGCCTGCTTCCAGAAGATGCGTGGCAAAGGAATGACGTAACGAATGTGGCGTCGCATGCTTGATCAAGCCAGCACGCCGCGCCGCCTCACGCACCGCCCTCTGGATGGTTTTCTCATGCAGGTGATGGCGATAAATGCCGTGCCCGCGTGGATCCTGAGAGCGATTGCCCGACGGGAAGACAAACTGCCATCCCCACTCCTTCGCCGCATTCGGATACTTGCGCGCCAGCGCGAACGGCAAATTAGCCTCGCCAAAGCCTTCGGCCAGATCGCCCTGATGCACGTGCTGCACCTTGTTCAAATGCTGCCGTAACGGCTCGACGACACGCATTGGCAGCATGGTTACCCGATCTTTTTGGCCCTTACCATCACGCACGATGATTTCTCGCCGGGTAAAGTCGACATCCTTGACTCTTAGCCGCAGCGCTTCAAGCAATCGCAATCCAGCACCATAGAGCAGATTCGCAACGATCCAGCTATCGCCCTGCAATTGAGCCAACAGGGCATCGACCTCAATACGGGTAAGCACCACCGGCAGATGCTTGGGTTTCTTCGCCCGTACGACACCCTGCAACCAAGGCAAATCCAGCTTGAGCACTTCCTTGTAGAGAAATAGCAGAGCGGCCAGAGCCTGGTTCTGTGTCGAGGCAGACACGTCGCGCTCTACCGCAAGATGGGTCAGAAAAGCCTCGATCTCCACCGCGCCCATCTCCGCCGGATGCCGGTAGTGGTGAAAGCGGATGTAGCGCTTTACCCATTCGGCATAGACAGCTTCGGTACGGATGGAATAGTTTCTGACTCGAATCTGCTGGCGCAGTTGATCCAGCAGCTTGGGCTTGCCGTCATCCATGTCGCGTTTCTCCCTGGGTGCTGTCGCGCTTGCCGCGACAACCTTCAAGCTAGACAAGGACTTGCAAGACGACAAGGAAGATTATGCGACAGCTGTCGCGTGGAAACGCGACATGAATGTCGTCTAATTAATAGTTAGGCAGTAGGGAAGAATACATGTGTAACCCATGCGCGCAAAAGCTTGAAGAAACATTTCGTAGAATGGCAGTTGGCCAGAATTTTCAAACACCGGATGCCCTGTTAGGAAGGCCATTCACAATTGACATGATTTCTCCAATTTCAGTGCACATTATCCCGCAAAATATAACCATCTCCCGAGCGGCTTTTTTTGAGGCGCTGCATTATTTACATAGCAACGGACACATATCGAGCAACCCCTGCTCTATCGAGTCAAGCAACGAACCAAACGCCTCCGGACCATTATGTCAAGCATCAAGAGCTCAAAATGGCAACGTTAGATGCATCAACTACATACTTCCAATTTTAGAAAATTGCAATTTTGTATCCATCAATAGCCAACGACAAAATTCAGTATGGCTAATGTAACAACCTAAAAACAACCACCAAACCCAAACCACCCGAGAGTAGACATGAAAAAATCCTATACAGCTATTGGCTTTCTTGCTGCAATGGCAACCCTTGATGCAAATGCTGGGGTTTCTTTATACATGTGCAATGAGCCACTTAACATCTCCAACTGCGAGCTAGAACACAACAACTCACCAACATGCACTTACCAGAACACTGCTAATGTCCCATTTTCAGCCACCCTCAAAGTCTATGCCTACGACAAAAACAACACACAGCTTGGAATGGATGGATGGGTCAACATTAAAGGATTACAGCCCGGCCAGAGCATGAGAAAAGATACATTTTTATCAGAGGGTGACGACGCTGATAAAATTGTGTTCTGCACGATGGATCCATATACAGAGGTTGTTCGAAACAACCTGAAATCCATTTACTAAAATCGAGCGAGCGAAGTACACCGCCTAACAACTGGTTCAAGGCCGCTCGCTTCGCTCGCTCGGGACCGGCGAAGCCGGCCCCTTAACCAAACGTTAGGTGCCACACACACAGATTTCCGGGAGCTGAAATGACACTTATGAAGTCGCCTGTTGCGCGAGCAACAATGCTCATCCGCAGACCCGTCGAGGAGGTGTTCAATGCCTTCGTCGATCCCACCGTGACCACCAGATTTTGGTTTAGTCGTTCCAGTGGGCAACTAGCTCCCGGTAAGACAGTAACCTGGTACTGGGATCAATACGGCGTCTCGGGGGAAGTGACGGTCACGGCGCTGGAGAAGAACCAAAGAATCGCCATTGAATGGCCCACGCCTGTTGAATGGACTTTTACGCCTAAAGGCAATGACACAACTTTTGTTTCTATCGTCGCCTCAGGCTTCACGGGAACCGATGATGAAAAGGTTGCGCAGGCGCTGGATTCCACTGAGGGATTCAATCTAGTAATCTCTGCCTGCAAGGCATTGCTTGAGCACGGAATTGATCTTCGGCTTATCTCTGACAAAAACCCTGATGCCGCCGTCAGTGGCACCTAACAATTCATTCAAGCCGACGCCGCTTCGCGGCGCGGCTTAATTCAGGCGTTAGGCGCAAGGAGGAATCGTGACTGAAACTAAGAAAATGGTAGACAAATTTGTCCGCGGCTTGGGCGGGCAGAGATACCGAGAAATTTTTGAAGTCCTCGAATCCAGTGACCTTCGCCCACTGGGCAAATCAAACACTGAAACATTGCTATTTCAACTACAAGGGGCTGATAGTGAAATGCTAGATATTTTTGCGTTTCGTTTGGGGCCGCCGCCAGTAATTTCGTTTCCAAAATCATATTGGCTAGTTCGCGCCAGTGAACTAAGTAGTCATCTATCCAATTTTTCTTTCTCGGAAAAGCCAGCCATAACAGGGCCGATCTCTGACTCACAGTATTCAGCAGGCCAGGTTGAAATTAACCGTTCTACTCATGAGAGAATTATTGAGGTTTGCAAGCGTGTCTGTGCTTCCCTGCAATAAGCGCCTAACAAATGGTTCAAACCGCTCGCTTCGCTCACTGGGACGGGCTAAAGCCCAATGTCATCAACTTTGGGAATTATCCATAAATATCATATAATTAGCGCTCAAATCAGTGCATGGGAGAAGCCCTTTTGACTACCTATACCGCATC
>JBLUOL010000005.1:0-74282 GCA_048065775.1 Pseudomonas sp. GW6 | reverse complement strand
AACCACTTGCGCCTTCGATCAGAACTTCTTCTCTCCAGCGGGAGGCGCATTCTACAGCGTTCAAAACCGCTGTCAACACCTCTTTTCTACCGCTTTCGATCCATTCGACCGAACCACCAACAGGACTAAACCACCGCCCTGTCGACCGGCGCGCATTCTACACGCCAGATCCAGTTTTGCAAGCCCTTCATTCAACTTAACTTATTGATTAACAAGAAGTTTTTGAAGCGCTTCATCGCTGAAGTGGCGCGCATTCTACATCCAGCAGAACGCGCGTCAAGCTTTAATTGCAGTTTTATTACTCAGCCTTGAGGGTGATACGAGCAAAGGCCTTCTTGCCGGCCTGACAGACATGAGCAGAACCCAGCTTGAACAGGAAGGTGCGATCAACCACTTCACCATCGACGCGCACGCCCCCCGAGCCCAACAGGTCGCGGGCAACCGCAGCATTTTTCACCAAGCCTGCCTTATTAAGGACGGACGAGATCGGCATATCTTCAGCCGATACCAGTTCGACCTCGGGCAGATCTTCCGGCAGCTCGCCATCCTTCATACGGTTGCCAGCGGAACGGTGAGCATTGGCCGCAGCCTCTTCACCATGAAAGCGCGCCACAAGCTCTTCGGCCAGCTTGATCTTGATATCACGCGGGTTCGCGCCCTGCTCGACATCGCGCTTGAACTGCTCGATCTCCTCCATGGAGCGGAAGCTGAGCAGCTCGAAGTATCGCCACATCAGCGCATCAGGCATGGAGACGAGTTTGTTGTACATCACACCCGGCGCTTCCTGGATGCCCACGTAGTTGCCCAGAGACTTGGACATCTTCTTCACGCCATCGAGACCTTCCAGCAACGGCATGGTGACGATGCACTGCGACGCTTGCCCATAGGCTCTCTGCAACTCGCGCCCCATCAGCAGATTGAACTTCTGATCGGTGCCGCCCAGTTCGACATCGGCCTTCAGCGCTACGGAGTCATAGCCCTGCACCAGCGGATAGAGAAACTCGTGAATGGCGATCGGCTGGTTGCTGCTGTAGCGCTTGTCGAAGTCATCACGCTCCAGCATGCGCGCCACTGTGTACTGCGACGTCAGACGAATGAAATCGGCAGGCCCCATCTGGTCCATCCAGGTGGAGTTGAAGGCCACCTCGGTCTTGGCCGGGTCGAGAATCTTGAAGACCTGCTGTTTATAGGTCTCGGCATTATCCAGAACCTGCTCACGGGTCAGCGGCGGGCGAGTAGCACTCTTACCGCTGGGGTCACCGATCATTCCGGTGAAATCCCCAATCAGGAAGATCACATGGTGACCGAGCTCCTGGAACTGACGCAGCTTATTAATAAGGACGGTATGGCCGAGATGCAGATCTGGAGCAGTAGGGTCGAAACCCGCCTTGATCCGCAGCGGCTGACCACGTTTGAGCTTTTCGACCAGCTCAGCCTCAACCAGAACCTCTTCCGCACCGCGCTTGATCAGCGCCAGCTGCTCTTCAACCGACTTCATAAAATGACTCACAATGACCTTGTTCAAAAGGGAACCAACCATACAAGAACGCCGACAAATCACAAGTTTTGCTCAGCGTAAGGCAGACCATGCGCCGATCATCATCTGCAGGGTTGCCTCCCGGCGGTTTTGGTTATATTTTATACAGTTAGTGCATATTCATCATGCTCTTCTTTTAATCTTCATCTTTTCACTTCAAAAAGCAGCCCTATGACCTCTACATCTAAAGCGCCGCCACTCTATCCAAAGACCCATATTCTTGCAGCGAGCGGCGTGGCCGCGCTGCTCAGCCTTGCCCTCCTGGTTTTTCCTTCGCGTGAAGTCGAGGCACAGAAAACCTTCATAGACCTGGATCTGGGCAACGATGCCGAGATGGTGCTGCAGGAAAAGGATGACCTCCGAGCGGGACTACCAGTACCAGGCGCCGCCTCGCCATTCGCCGAGATCGAGCAAGGCACCGACACCGCCGAAAACAGCGCACAAGACGCTGACGAAGACCTCCTAGAAACAGCTGACTCCTCTCCTCCCTCCGATCCCAACCACCACAACATCACGGTCAGTAATGGCGATACGCTTTCTACCGTGTTCGCCAAAGTCGGTCTGAGCGCCAACGATCTGCATGAGGCCCTGAACAGTAATAAAGAGGCCAAACAATTCAGCCGCCTTAAAGTGGGCCAGGTGCTGGATTTCGAGCTGAACGAGGACGGCAAGCTTAAAAGCCTGCAGAGCAAACTCAGCGACCTGGAAACCATTCGCCTGAGCCGCACTGATAAAGGCTTCGATTTCCAGCGCGATCAGGTCAAGCCTGAGGTGGTCACCGCTTACAGTCGTGGCGTGATCAACAGTTCGCTGTTTCTCTCCGCCAAACGTGCAGGCCTGTCGCATAGCCTGACCATGGACCTGGCCAACGTATTTGGTTACGACATCGACTTCGCCATGGATATTCGTGAAGGTGACGAGTTCGAGGTGATTTACGAAGAGAAGATGGTGGACGGCAAGCGTGTCGGCACCGGCAACATCCTCTCGGCACGCTTCACCAACCGCGGCAAGACCTATACCGCCGTGCGTTACACCAGCAAGCAGGGCACCACCAGCTACTACAACGCCGATGGCGAAAGCATGCGCAAGGCGTTCATCCGTACGCCGGTGGACTTCGCTCGCATCAGCTCGCGCTTCTCCACTGGGCGCAAGCACCCGATCCTGAACAAGATTCGCGCGCACAAGGGTGTCGACTATGCCGCGCCACGTGGCACGCCGATCAAGGCTGCCGGTGACGGTCGCGTAACACTGGCAGGTCGTAATGGCGGCTACGGTAATACCGTGATCATCCAGCACGGCCAGCGCTACCGCACTCTTTACGCACACATGCAGGGTTTTGCCAAAGGTGTTCGCAACGGTTCGAACGTCAAGCAAGGCCAGATCATCGGTTACATCGGCACCACCGGGCTCTCCACCGGCCCTCACCTGCACTATGAATTCCAGGTCAACGGCGTACACGTAGATCCACTCAGCCAGAAGCTGCCGATGGCCGACCCGATTGCAGCGAGCGAGAAGCAGCGCTTCATGCAACTGAGCAAGCCGCTGATGGCGCGCATGGACCAGGAAAAGACCACCATGCTAGCCGCTAACCAGCAGTAAGCCGTGCCCCTCTATATTGGTGTGATGTCCGGCACCAGCCTGGACGGGCTGGACATCGCGCTGATTGATCAGGATCAGCGCCCCAAACTCCTCGCAACGCTCTACCGCCCCATGCCAGAACAACTGCGTAGCGACCTGCTGGCGCTGTGCACCTCGGGCGATGATGAGCTGGCGCGCGCAGCCATCGCAGAACAGTGCTGGGTCGAATTGGCCGCTGCCGCCATCAGCGAACTCCTGCAGCAACAGAACCTTACCGCGCAGCAGATTCGCGCCATCGGCAGCCATGGCCAGACCGTGCGCCATGAGCCTGCACGCGGCTTCACCATTCAGATCGGCAATCCAGCGCTGCTGGCCGAGCTCACCGGGATTTGCGTGGTCGGCGATTTTCGTCGCCGCGATGTGGCAGCCGGCGGACAAGGGGCTCCCTTGGTCCCTGCTTTTCACCACGACCTGTTCGGCAACAGTCAACGTCATGTCGCCGTGCTCAATGTCGGCGGCTTCAGCAACCTCAGCCTGCTTTCACCCGGCCAGGAGGTTCTGGGATTCGACAGCGGCCCTGGTAACGTTCTGCTCGATGCCTGGATTCAGTATTGCCAGGGCCTGACCTATGACCGTGACGGCGCCTGGGCATCCAGCGGCAAGGTAGACGCCGAGCTGCTGTCGCGGCTGCTGAGCGATCCCTTCTTCGCCACCCAGGGGCCAAAGAGTACCGGCCGCGAGCTATTCAACCTCGACTGGCTGCTGGCCCATTTGCATGGATCACCGCGCCTGGCCAACGAAGATGTACAGGCGACCCTGGTGGAACTCACCGCACACAGCATCGTCAGCGCTTTGCGCAACGCGCAAGCTCACACTGATGTCCTGCTGGTGTGTGGCGGCGGCGCTCACAACGCTTGTCTGATGAAGCGCCTGAGCGAGATGCTGCCTGGAACCGAAGTCAGCAGCACCGCAGCTGCAGGTGTTGACCCGGACTGGGTCGAAGCAATGGCCTTCGCTTGGCTGGCACATTGCGCCCTTGAGGGCATTGCTGGCAATCGCCCGAGCGTGACCGGAGCCAGAGGCCTGCGCGTGCTCGGCGCCATCTACCCCGCCTGAAAACGAAAACGCCGCGCATAGAGCGCGGCGTCTGTCATCAGGCGAAGCATTCAGATCGAGAAGGACGACCCGCAACCACAGGTGGTGGTGGCGTTGGGGTTCTTGATCACGAAGCGCGAACCTTCCAGCCCTTCCTGATAGTCCACCTCGGAGCCCACCAGATACTGGAAGCTCATGGCATCCACCACCAGGCTTACACCTTCACGCTCGACGATGGTGTCATCCTCGGCTACTTCCTCATCGAAGGTAAAACCGTACTGAAAGCCCGAGCAGCCGCCGCCCGTGACGAACACGCGCAGCTTCAGGCGCGGATTGCCCTCTTCATCGACCAGGTTCTTCACCTTGCCGGCCGCGCCCTGAGTGAAGTGCAAGGGGGCAGGGGTGAAGGTTTCGACGCTCATTCTGGACTCCCGGCGCTATACGCCATACTGCTTTGGGCGTGCATTATCCGCTTGCCCGACGAAATTGGTCAACTATTGCTCGATTTCCAGCGTCGCCGGAAGCTCGAGTGGCCGCTCACCATCCTTGAGGTGGCAGAGGCGCCCTTCGATCTGCGCCCCCATGGCCATCTCCATCAGGCCGTAATGCAGATTACCGCGAACCCGGGAGCGCGAGCCTAGCTCAAGATGGCCGCTGGCGAACACATCACCACTCACCTCGCCATCGATCACTATATGGGGTGCACGTATCTCACCTTCAACCAGGCCGCCCGCGCTCACGCGCACCAGACCTTCGGTAGCCAGCAGATTACCGTTGACCCGACCATCCACTTGCACTGCGCCCTGAAAGCGCATGTCGCCTACCAGCTCAGCGCCAGCGGCAATCAGGCTGGTCTTACCGCTGAAACGCTGCAAGTCGGGTTTGGTCTTGTCTTTACTCCACATGAGTGGCTATCGCTCCTGATTTTATCCATTCGAATGTACGGCTCAGCGGCTTGTCGCCCTCGACCTCCGCCTGAACCTTGACCTGTCGCGGCTCGAAGCCCTCAGGTAGTTGTAGTTCGCCAAAACGACCCGCCTCGGGGAAGGACTGGAAGTGTTTGAAGGAGAACGCAATGCTGCTCTCGCTGACCTCATCGGACAGCGCCGCCAGCTCCAGCGCAGCCGGCTTACCGTTTTGCTGCCCCTCGATCGTAATGCGCAAATGCCCCTGCAATGCCTCATCACTGGCGCCGACTCGGCTCATCAGCAATTTGTAGCGGAATCGTAACGGCACGTCCGTGGCTTGCAACTCAAAGGCACGAATGCGAATGCCTTCACGACGGCTGGCAGGTGCCAGCACACCTTTGTAGAAGGCCAGGTCCTGCTGTTGCTTGAAGATCTGCTCCTCCAGCAACTTGATGGTGCGACGATTCTGCTCCATGGCTTGCTGAGTGACTTTGTCGCTACTGCCGACCACAGCCAAGCGCTGGCGCAACAGTTCCAGCTCCTGCTCCTGTTCGGCAACGCGAGTCAACAACGCATGCGGCTCCTCGGCCGCCTGCGGAGGCTGCAAATGCGGCCAGTACCAACCCAGGGCAAAGGCCGCCGGCACAGCGAGCACCAGCAGCAGTTGCAGCCAGCGACGCCTGCGCTCACGGCGCGGATCGCTGAGGCGGACCTCCCAGCCCGGTATCACGGCAACAGGGCCGCGTGCGACAGGCCGAGGCGCTCGTCGAGACCGAAAAGAATGTTCATGTTCTGCACCGCCTGACCGGATGCGCCCTTGACCAGGTTGTCGATCACCGAAAGCACCACCACCAGATCGCCGCCTTGCGGACGGTGCACGGCGATGCGGCAAACATTGCCTCCGCGCACGCTACGGGTTTCCGGGTGGCTGCCCGCCGGCATGACATCGACGAACGGCTCGCCGGCGTAACGCTTCTCGAACAGTGCCTGAAGATCGACCGAGGTATCGGCCACGCGTGCATAAAGGGTCGAGTGAATGCCGCGAATCATCGGCGTCAGGTGTGGAACGAAGGTCAGACCAACGTCGCTGCCTGCTGCCTGGCGCAGCCCCTGACGAATTTCCGGGAGGTGACGATGGCCCTTGACCGAGTAGGCCTTCATGCTTTCGCCAGCCTCACAGAACAACGAACCAACGCTGGCGCCGCGGCCCGCACCGCTGACGCCGCTCTTGCAGTCGGCGATCAGGCTGCCGACATCGGCCAAGCCGGCTTCCAACAGCGGAATCAGGCCGAGCTGAGTAGCAGTCGGGTAGCAGCCGGGTACGGCGATCAGGCGCGCGGTCTTGATCGCCTCGCGGTTGACCTCGGGCAGACCGTATACCGCCTCACTCAGTAGCTCGGGCGCGCCATGAGGCTGGCCGTACCACTTGGCCCACTCCTCGGCGTCCTGCAAACGAAAATCGGCGGACAGATCGATCACTCGCGTGCCTGCGGCCAGCAGTTCACCCGCCAGCGCGTGAGCCACGCCGTGCGGGGTGGCGAAGAACACCACGTCACAGGCGCCCAACGTGGCAACGTCCGGCACGCTGAAGGCCAGATTCGGATAGTGACCGCGCAGGTTGGGGTACATCTCATCAACGCGCAGGCCGGCCTCGGAACGGGAAGTGATCACGGTCACCTCTGCCTGCGGGTGTTGCGCCAGCAGACGCAGCAGTTCGACACCGGTGTAGCCCGTGCCGCCGACGATACCGACCTTGATCATCACATGCCCCTTTGCAAAAGCCATTGGAAAGCTGCCGATGATAAAGCCGCATCGGCCAAGCTCCAACCACAGAGGTGACGCAGGGCGTCAGCTGCCTCTACTATCGAGGCCATTTTTCAGCGCGGGAAGCGAAAATGCTCTATCTCTGGCTCAAGGCTCTGCACATCATCGCCATGGTCTGCTGGTTCGCCGGCCTGTTCTATCTACCGCGTCTGTTCGTCTATCACTCCATGAGCAGCGACGCCGCCAGCCACGAACGATTCTGCATCATGGAGCGCAAGCTGTATCGCGGCATCATGATTCCCTCGATGATCGCCACGCTGGGCCTGGGTATCTGGTTGCTCAGCCTCAACTCGGCGTACTACTTCACGCAAGGCTGGATGTACGCCAAGCTTACGCTGGTAGTGGCGTTGGTGATCTATCACCACCTGTGCGGGGCTCAACTCAAGCGCTTTGCTCGCGGCGAGAACAGCCGCAGTCACGTGTTCTATCGTTGGTTCAATGAAGCGCCGGTGCTGGCACTGCTGGGGATCGTCATCCTGGTTGTCGTCCGCCCCTTCTGAGGAGTTCACCATGTCTCTGCCCGCCCTGCTCGAACAGCGCCTGCGCCTGCCACTGGTGGCTGCGCCGATGTTTCTGGTATCCAACCCGGCACTGGTCGGTGCCTGCTGCAACAGCGGCATCGTCGGCAGCTTTCCGGCACTGAACCAGCGTGAGAGCGCCGGTTTCGCTGCCTGGCTCGACGAAATCGAAGCCAGCCTCTCGGCTGACGCCGCGCCCTTCGCCGTCAACCTGATCGTGCATAACAGCAATCCACGGCTGCAGGCGGACCTGGCCATCTGCGTCGAACGCCACGTGCCTATCGTCATCACCAGCCTGGGCGCAGTGAAGGAAGTGGTCGATGCCGTGCACAGCTACGGTGGCCTGGTATTCCATGACGTGACCACCCGCCGCCACGCGGAAAAAGCTGCCGAGGCGGGTGTGGACGGACTGATCGCCGTAGCCGCCGGCGCTGGCGGCCACGCCGGCACCTGGAGCCCCTTCGCCCTGCTGGCCGAGATTCGCCAGTTCTTCGACAAGACCGTGCTGCTGTCGGGTTGCCTCAATCACGGCCACGAGATTCTCGCCGCCCAGTTGCTCGGCGCCGATCTGGCCTATATGGGCACCCGTTTCATCGCCACCACCGAGAACAATGCCTCGGCCGACTACAAGCAGATGATCCTCGACGCACGGGCCGCCGATATCATCCACACGCCCGCCGTGTCCGGCGTACCGGCCAGCTTCATGCGCCAGAGCCTGGAACAGGCCGGCTACGACCTGAAACAGCTGCAGAACAAGGGCGATATCAACTACGGCGAGAAGCTCAAGCCGATGGATGAAGAAGCCAAGGCCTGGAAAACCGTCTGGTCGGCCGGTCAGGGCGTCGGCGGCATCGACGACCTGCCGTCGGTGCAGGAGCTGGTGTCGCGACTCGACCACGAATATCGCGCCGCACTGGCACGTAGCCAAGCGCTGGGGCAACGCTGGCCGCGATGAAGCGTCGCCACCTGCTGGGCCTGGGCGCGCTCGGTCTGCTCGGCGGCTGGGTGCTGCGCCCAACTGATCGAGGTCGCGAGCATGACGCCTACTTCGCCGAGCTCAACCGGCAGCTGCAGCGCGATGGCGAGGGCATCCCCACCCTGCTGCTCGACCTCGATCGGCTCGACGCCAACGCCGACCTGCTGGCCGCAAGACTGGGCGGTCGCCTCCAGCTGCGCCTGGTGGCCAAATCGCTGGCCAGCACCGGTCTATTGGAATACCTGGCCAAGCGCCTGCAGACCCAGCGCTTCATGGTCTTTCATCAGCCGCAACTGAACCAGCTGGCCAGGAGCTTTCCCCAGGCCGACCTGCTGCTTGGCAAACCCATGCCGGTTGCCGCTGCGCTGAATTTCTATCGCCAGCTTGCGCACCACCAGGATTTCGATCCCGACCGCCAGGTGACCTGGCTGATCGACAGCCAGCAGCGCCTGATGCAATACGGTGAATTGGCCAAGGCGCTGGGGCGACCGCTGCGCATTGCGCTGGAAATCGACGTCGGCCTGGAGCGCGGCGGTTTCGCCACCCCGCAGGCGCTGGCTCAGGCGCTGCTGCAACTCCGCCAGCAGCCGGCACTGCGTCTGCAGGGGCTGATGGGATATGACGCGCATGTCGCACACAGCCCACCCTGGCAGAATCAGTTACGAGCATTCAGCGAGACCGATGAGCGCTATCGACTATTCATCAGCAGCGCTCAGGGGTTCAGCGATCTTTGGCCAGCAAAGCCGCTGCTCAACGGTGCCGGCAGCCTGACCTACCTGCTGCACAGCCAGCAGGAGACTTCGCTCAATGAAGTCGCCGTCGGTTCCGCCCTGCTCAAGCCCGCGGAGTTCGACACGCCACTGCTCAAGGAGCATCAGCCGGCCCTGTGGATCGCCAGCCCCATACTCAAGGTGGTCGGCGGCGCCCTGCCCTACCTGCAACCGCTGCAACCCCTGATCAGCGCCTGGAACCCGAACCGAGAGAACGCCTACTACCTCTACGGCGGTCGCTGGCCGGCGCAGCCCGTCTCACCGGCCGGGCTCGACTACGACGAACTCTACGGCCGTAGCGCCAACCAGGAGCGCCTGGTGGGTGGTAGAGGCACACGACTGACGAGCAACGATTGGGTATTTCTGCGCCCCGCGATCAGCGAAGGTGTGCTGGGCGATTTCAGCGAAATACGTCTACTACGCCGCGGCCAGCTGGTCGGCCGCTGGAGCACAATAGGCGACAGCTGAAAAATAGCCATGAGCGGCGCTTCAGGCCGCTTGTATATTGGCCTCGCGGCACTCTAGGCTTATGCCTCGCTTGCTGCTCAACGGGCACTTCGCTCCCCCACTTCCCGCCGACAAGGAAGCTCGCATGAATCAACCGCGTTACAAGATCGTGTTCGACGGCCAACTGATGCCCGAGGCATCGTTGGAAATGGTCAAGACAAACCTGGCCCGCCTGTTCAAGAGCGACCTTGCCCGTATCGACAGTCTGTTCAGCGGAACGCCGGTGGCGCTCAAGCGTGATCTGGGCGAAGGCGAGGCGGAGCAGTACCTCAACGCTCTGCAGAAGGCGGGGGCCAAGGTGCGCAAGGAGCTGGATCAGGCCGCCATCCTGAGTCTGGTGCCAACCGAAGCCGAAACAGAGCAGGCCGTGGACGCGGCCACGCCGCATATGACCTGCCCCAAATGCGGTCATGAGCAGGCCAAGGCGAGCGAGTGCTCCGCCTGCGGCATCATCATCGAGAAATACCTCGCGCGCCAGGCACAGCTGGCCGAAGCCGCTCCGGTCCCAGCCCCTGTCGCAGCGGCTGCATCGCCCTATGCACCGCCACAGGCAAATGTCGCCGAGCAATTGCCGCAGTACTCCGAGCTCAAGGTCCTGGGCGTCAGCGGCCGGATCGGCCGCGTGCGTTACCTGGGCTGGCTGATGGCGATGACGCTGTGTTTCATCCCGATCATGCTGATCGGTACCGGCATTGCCGCGATGTCCTCGACCCTGGCCATGCTGGCGCTGGGCATCGTCAGTATTGCCGCGGTGGTGATCGGCATCTTCATCGGCGTGCAGCGTCTGCATGATATCGGTTGGTCCGGTTGGTTGCTGCTGGTGCACCTGATCCCGGTAGTCGGCAGCGTGTTCGCCCTGCTGATGCTGATCATCCCGGGCACTCAAGGCGTCAACCGCTACGGCCCGCCACCGCCCCCCAACAGCACCGCAGTCAAGGTACTGGCCTGGTTGTTCCTGCTCATCCCCATCAGCGGCATCGTCGCCGCCATCGCCATTCCCCAGTATCAGGGCTATGTCGAGCGCGCCGCCGAGTATCAGGAGCAGTAATTCCCGACCATGCGCAGCTATGCATTGATCACCGGCGCGTCCAGCGGCATTGGCCTGGCCTTGGCCGAAGCCCTGGCACGCCGGGGGCGCAACCTGATCCTGGTGGCGCGCCGACGTGATGCCCTGGAAAGCATCGCCTGCGAGTTGGCCCAGCGCTTCGGCGTCGAGGTGCTGTTTCGACTCTGCGACCTGAGCGAGCCGCTGCAACTGTCCGGCCTGCTGCTGGAGCTGGAGGAAGGCCAATGGCACGTCGACCTGCTGGTGAACAACGCCGGCCTTGGCTGCGCAGGTCCGTTCCTGGAACAGGACTGGAGTCGCGAGCTGGAGCAACTGGAAGTCAACGTGCTGGCGTTGACCCGCCTGTGTCACGCACTCGGTCAGCGCATGGCCGAGCACGGCAGCGGGCAGATTCTCAACGTCGCCTCGGTCGCGGCCTTTCAGCCCGGCCCCTGGATGAGCAGCTACTACGCCAGCAAGGCCTATGTACTGAATTTTTCCGAGGGTTTGCGCGAGGAGCTGAGAGGCCGCGGCGTGCGTGTATCAGTACTCTGCCCTGGCCCGACCCACAGCGCCTTCTTCCGCGCCGCGCAGATGGACGTCGCGCGGATCGCCGGCAGCAAGCTGATGATGAGCGCCGAGGAAGTCGCGCTGATCACCGTGCGCGCACTGGAAAAGAACCGCGCCATCATCATTCCCGGCTGGTGCAACCGCCTGCTGGCCCTGAGCCCACGCCTCGGACCGCGCTGGCTGGTGCGCAAGCTCAGTGGTCGCCTGACCCGTCCCTTCACCGGCGCCTGATTGGCTGTTCAGCCGGCATTGACCGTCCGCCCATCGGCCCACTCCCGCAGCGCCATCAATCGCTCGGCCATCACCACCGACAGCGGCGCCGTGCTTTGTAGTGCGCGTAGCAGCAAGCCCTGATCGACCGCCTGCTGCTGCGCCTGACCAGCGTAGAGCGCGCTGACCACCGCCTGCTCGATCTCGGCACCCGAGTAGCCCTCGCTGGCAGCAGCCAGTTGCGCGAGATCGAAGGTGTCTGGTTCCAGTTCACGGCGCTGCAGGTGGATACGGAAGATGTCGGCCCGCACCTCGGCACTGGGCAAGTCGACGAAGAACAGCTCGTCGAAGCGCCCCTTGCGGACCAGTTCCGGCGGCAGACGGTCGATGGCATTGGCCGTGGCCACCACGAACACTGGCGCCTTACGCTCGGCCATCCAGGTCAGCAGGGTGCCGAGTACCCGCTGGCTCACGCCGCCATCGTGGTCGCCACTGGCAAGCCCTTTTTCCACCTCGTCCATCCACAGCACGCAGGGTGCCATCTGTTCGGCCAGACGCAGCGCCTCGCGCAGGTTGCGCTCGGTCTCGCCGAAGAACTTGTTGTACAGGCAAGCGAAATCCAGACGCAGTAGCGGCAAGCCCCAGAGTCCGGCAACCGCCTTGGCCGCCAGGCTCTTGCCACCGCCCTGTACGCCGACCAGCATCACGCCTTTCGGCGCATCGAGGAGCTTGCCCTCGAGAAAGCCAGCCTGACGTTCAGCCAGCCAGCGTTTGAGATTGACCAACCCGCCGACTTCGGCGAAGCGTGCAGTGTCGTATTCGAAGCTGAGCACGCCCTCCAGATCCAGCAACTGGAACTTGGTCTTGTTCAGTTCGGGGATGTCTTCCTGAGTGATCGCGCCGTCGTCGCAGATCACGTTGCGCGCCAGCGCGCGTGCCTCGGCGTGGCTGAGGCCGCGCAGATTCTTCACCACCTGCTGCAGCGTGCGGTTATCGGTGCGCACGCGGGCGCCGCGATTGCCCTCGCTCCAACGCGTCGCCTCGTCACGTACGATGCCCAGCAGTTCGTCTTCCGACGGCAGCGCGAGACTGAAACGTGCCGCGAAACGCTGCACTTCAGCAGGTAGCTTGAGCGCATGCGACACCAGCACCAGCGTCGGCTTGTGCGCTGCCTCGCTCATGGCGATTTCCTTGAGCAAGCGCACCAACCTGGGGTTGTCATCAAGGAAGGGATGCAGATCACACATCACGTAGAGATTCGGCTGCAGATCGGCCTTGATCATGCGCAGCGCCGCTTCCGGCTCAAGGGTCGGAGACTCGTCCACCGACGCGCCACCGAAGCCCAGGCGCTGCAGGCCCTCGGTCACTGACCAGGTATGCAGACCGAGACCGCGCTTGATCGCCAGGCCAGTCAGGGTCTCCAGCACGCGCAGCTCGTCCCAGGACTCGATCACCACCAGCTTGACCTTGGAGTCCAGCACCAGCCCAAGATCATGAATATCGTTCTTCAACACCGACTCCTTGTGAGATTTGGCCAGCCAGGCACGCAGGGTTACCATCCGCGTTTTCACAGATTTGAGAACTTACAGCATGGGCCGCCTGAACACGCAGATCGTCGCCGGAGGCATCACGCCGTGCAAGTGCTGAACGCGCGTCACGTCACAGTATCCATGGCCATCGCAGCCGGCCTGCTGGTCAACCTGCCGGCCGTCGCCATCGAAACCATCAGCGACCCGTTGCCCGGCGGTGCCCGAGGCCCCGAGATGGTAGTGATTCCAGCTGGCGAGTTTCGTATGGGGGATGCCAGCGGTCGTGGCAATGACAACGAGCGTCCACAACGATCTATTGCGTTCGCTCAACCCTTCGCCATGGGCCGCTACGAGGTCACCTTCGCCGACTGGCAGAAGTACGCCGACGCCAACGAATTGCCCATGCCTGACAACGAGGGCTGGGGCCTTTCGGCGCAGCGCCCGGTGATTCATGTGTCCTGGCGCGACGCTCACGCCTACACCCAGTGGTTGTCACGCGAGACGGGCGCGCGCTATCGCCTGCCGACCGAAGCCGAATGGGAGTATGCAGCGCGTGGCGGCAGCCAGAGCTACTACTGGTGGGGCGAGCAGCTCGACAGTAGCGAGCAGGCGCCACGCGCTCACTGCCGCGGCTGCGCCAGCTCCCGCCTGTTACGCAACAAGACGGCAGCCGTCGGCCAGTTCCCGGCCAACGGCTTCGGCTTGCATGACACCGCGGGCAATGTCTGGGAATGGACGGCCTCGAACTTCACCCAGCGCTTCGATGGCAGCGAAACGCAGAGTGCCAGCTTGCTCGACAACAGCCCGCGCGTAGTGCGAGGCGGCGCCTGGAACAGCGGCCCGGTCTATCTGCGCAGCAGCATGCGCGACCTCAAGCAACCGCATCACCGCGACTATGCGCTGGGGTTTCGCGTGCTGCGCGAGCTGCCCTGAGCGCGGACGATCTGGCGACTTTGCAGTAAACTAGCCAGGTTGTTTCTTCTGGAGGTGCCTTATGGCTAGCGAACGCCAGTATTCCCCCGTCGACCGCTTGCTGCTGCAGGCCGATGCCGCGCTGCGCACGCTGTTGCCATTCAGCGGTGCCTCGGGCCGCCCCTCGCCCGCCATCGTGCAGAACGACAGCGAGCTGAGCAGCGAGGAGTCGCGCCACGTAGCCGGCCTGATGCGCATCAACCACACCGGCGAAGTGTGCGCCCAGGCGCTCTATCAGGGTCAGGCGCTGACCGCCAAACTGCCGGAAGTGCGTAGTGCCATGGAGCATGCGGCCGACGAGGAAATCGACCACCTGGCCTGGTGCGAGCAGCGCATCCGCGAACTGGGTAGCCACCCGAGCGTGCTGAACCCGCTGTTCTATGGCCTGTCCTTCGGTGTGGGCGCCGTCGCCGGCCTGGTCAGTGATCGCGTCAGCCTGGGTTTCGTCGCCGCCACCGAAGATCAGGTGTGCAAACACCTGGATGAGCATCTGGAACAACTGCCCGAGCACGACACCAAGTCGCGCGCCATCCTCGAGCAGATGCGCGTCGACGAACAGCAACATGCCAACAGCGCCATGGCAGCCGGCGGCGTGCGTTTCCCGGCACCAGTCAAGTTCGGCATGACCTTGCTGTCGAAGGTCATGACCAAGAGTACCTACCGCATCTGAAACGAACGAGGGCGCCAAGCGGCGCCCTCGTCATTTCCAGCGGGCCTCAGCCCAGCTCGACGATTTCGTAGTCGTGACTGATGTCCACACCGGCACGACCCAGCATGATCGAGGCCGAGCAATACTTCTCCGCCGACAGTTCCACCGCCCGCTTCACCTGAGCCTCTTTCAGCCCACGGCCTTTGACCACGAAGTGCAGGTGGATCTTGGTGAATACCTTGGGCTCCTCGCCTGCACGCTCGGCATCGAGGAACACTTCGCAGCTTTCTACCGGCTGGCGGCCCTTGCGCAGAATGCTGACCACATCGAAGTTGCTGCAGCCACCGAGGCCAATCAACAGCATCTCCATCGGCCGAACACCTAGGTTACGCCCACCGGCATCGGGCGGGCCGTCCATCACCACGGCATGGCCACTACCGGACTCGCCGAGGAACAGAGCTTCACCGGCCCATTGCACACGCGCTTTCATCGTTCTTGGCTCCCAGAGTGGAAAAGTCCGGCAGATTAGCACAGCCGGGCGGCAGTCCGATGTGCGTCGATTACGCTAAAGTTCCGCCGGGTTATGTTACCCAGGTCGCAAAAAAGACCCCACTCATAGCGTGTCTGTTAAGCTGACGTCGGATTGCTGGCACACTTGCTGGATAACAAATAAGAAATTGCCGTTGGACAAAGGCCTTCATTTTTCATATTCGGGACTCGGGCATGGTTGCTATTACCCTTACACCTAAAATCAAGAACCTCGACAAGCTTCTTGCACATTGTCATCGCCGTCGTTACACAGCCAAAAGCACCATCATCTATGCAGGTGATCGCTGCGAAACCCTGTTTTTCATCGTCAAGGGCTCGGTCACCATCCTCATCGAGGATGACGACGGGCGTGAAATGATCATCGCCTATCTGAACTCTGGCGATTTTTTCGGCGAGATGGGGCTGTTCGAGAAGGATGGATCAGAGAAGGAACGCAGCGCCTGGGTGCGCGCCAAGACCGAATGCGAAGTAGCGGAAATCAGCTACGCCAAGTTCCGCGAACTGACTCAGCAAGACCCTGAAATCCTGTTCGCCCTCGGTAGCCAGATGGCCGAGCGCCTGCGCAATACCACGCGTAAGGTCGGCGACCTGGCCTTCCTCGATGTCACCGGCCGTGTCGCGCGTACCCTGCTCGACCTGTGCAAGCAGCCGGACGCCATGACCCATCCGGATGGCATGCAGATCAAGATCACCCGCCAGGAAATCGGCCGCATCGTCGGCTGCTCGCGCGAGATGGTCGGCCGTGTACTCAAGTCGCTGGAGGAACAGGGCCTGGTGCACGTCAAAGGCAAGACCATGGTGGTCTTCGGCACTCGCTGAAAGTCGCCCAATAAAAAGCCGGCTTGATCGCCGGCTTTTTCATGCGTGCTATTCGGGGTCGGTGCCGATCACGGCTGGCCGTCCGCGCTCGGGAAAGAACAGACGCTGCAATTCGCTGCCAGGACTTTCCGCACGCATGAAGGCTTCGCCGACGAGGAAGGCGTAGACCTCGTTGATCTCCATCAGCTCGACATCGGCGCGATTGAGAATGCCACTCTCGGTTACCACCAGGCGATCACGCGGAATACGCGGCAGCAGGTCGAGAGTGGTTTCCAGGCTGACATCGAAGGTATGCAGGTTGCGGTTGTTGATCCCCATCAATGGTGTGTCCAACGTATTCAGCGCCCGCTCCAGTTCGGCGCCGTCATGCACCTCGACCAGCACGTCGAGGCCGACATCCTTGGCAACAGAGGCCAGCTCGGCCATGCGCACGTCATCCAGGCAGGACACGATCAGCAGCACGCAGTCAGCGCCCAGCGCGCGCGCTTCGACGATCTGGTACGGATCGACCATGAAGTCCTTGCGGATCACCGGCAGCGCACAAGCGGCACGCGCCTGCTGCAGGTACTGGTCGGCGCCCTGAAAGAAATCGATATCGGTCAGCACCGACAGGCAGGTCGCGCCTCCCGCCTCGTAACTCCGGGCGATATCCGCCGGGACGAAGTCGGCGCGCAGCACACCCTTGCTCGGCGAAGCCTTTTTGATCTCGGCGATCACCGCCGGCTGCTTGCGCGCCGCCTGCTCCAGCAGCGCGCGGGCGAAGTCTCGCGGAGCGTCGGCACTGCGTGCAGCAGCCTCGACCTCGGCCAGGCTGACCTGGGCACGGCGCGCGGCCACTTCCTCGAACTTACGGGCGACGATCTTCTCCAATACGGTTGGTACGCTCACCCTTCGTTCTCCTGTTTGAATACCGCGGTAAAGGACACCAGCTCCTCCAGTTTCTCGCGCGCCAGGCCGGTGTGCAGGGCGTCGTGCGCCAGTTGCATGCCTTCACGCAGGCTGCTGGCATGATCCGCAGCGTAGAGAGCCGCGCCAGCATTGAGCACAATCATGTCGGCAGCCTTCTGGCCATTGTCGGTCTTGCGTCGGCCCAGGGCATCGCGGATCAGTTCCAGCGATTGCTCGGCATTGTCGACGGTCAGACCGATCAGGCTCTGGCTCTTGATGCCGAAATCCTCGGGCTGGATACGGTACTCGCTGACCACACCGCCCTTGAGCTCGGCGACGAAGGTCGGTGCAGCCAGGCTGATCTCGTCCAGACCGTCCTGCGCATGCACCACCAGCACGTGCTCGCTACCCAGGCGCTGCAGCACTTCGGCCATCGGCCGGCACAGCGCCTGGCTGAATACGCCGATGACCTGATGTTTGGCGCCGGCCGGATTGGTCATCGGGCCGAGCATGTTGAAGATGGTGCGCAGGCCCAGCTCGCGGCGCGGGCCGATGGCATGCTTCATCGCGCCGTGATGCGACGGGGCGAACATGAAGCCGACCCCGACGCTCTCGACGCAGCGCGCCACCTGCTCGGGCTTGAGCCCCAGATAGACGCCAGCCGCCTCGAGCAGATCGGCGCTGCCGCTCTTGCCAGACACCGCGCGGTTGCCGTGCTTGGCCACCTTGCCGCCCGCCGCCGCGACGACGAAGGCCGCTGCGGTGGAGACGTTGAAGATGTTCATGCCATCGCCGCCGGTGCCGCAGGTATCGACCAGGCGCTCGGCGTCGATCTTCACCGGCGAAGCCAGCTCACGCATGACGCTGGCGGCGCCGACGATCTCGTCGATGGTCTCGCTCTTCATGCGCATGCCCATGAGGAAGGCGCCGATCTGCGCGTCAGTGCACTGGCCGGTCATGATCTCGCGCATGACCGTCTGCATTTCCTCGGTGGTCAGGTCGAGCTGGGCGACGATGCGGCCCAGGGCTTCCTTGATATTCATGCGCGCACGCCTCCGGTCTGTTTGAGGAAGTTGGCGAACAGTTCGTGGCCCTGCTCGGTGAGGATGGATTCGGGGTGAAACTGCACACCCTCGATGTTCAGGGTCTTGTGGCGCAGGCCCATGATCTCGTCGACCGAGCCGTCTTCATGCTGGGTCCAGGCCGTTATCTCCAGGCAATCCGGCAGGGTTTCGCGCTTGACCACCAGGGAATGATAGCGGGTCACGGTGAGCGGGTTGTTGAGGCCGGCGAACACGCCCTTGTCCGCATGAAACACCGGGCTGGTCTTGCCATGCATCACCTGGCGCGCGCGCACGACGTCGCCGCCATAGGCCTGGCCGATGCTCTGGTGACCCAGGCAGACGCCGAGGATCGGCAGCTTGCCGGCGAAATGCAGGATGGCCTCGATGGACACCCCCGCCTCGGTCGGCGTGCAAGGGCCGGGCGAAACGACGATGCGCTCGGGCTGCAGAGCCTCGATCTCGGCGATGGTCAGTTCATCGTTACGAATCACGTGCACGTCGGCACCCAGCTCACCCAGGTACTGCACGACGTTGTAGGTGAAGGAGTCGTAGTTGTCGATCATCAAAAGCATGGTACGGCTCCTCTTATTCCTGGGCCTGGACGGCAGTCTGTTCGGCGAGCGCGACGGCGCGGAACATGGCGCGGCGCTTGTTCAGGGTTTCTTCCCACTCCAGTGCAGGCACCGAGTCGGCGACGATGCCGGCGCCGGCCTGCACGTGCAGCTCGCCGTCCTTGATAACCGCCGTGCGAATCGCAATCGCGGTGTCCATGTTGCCGTTCCAGGCGTAGTAGCCGACTGCGCCGCCGTAGACGCCGCGCTTGACCGGTTCCAGCTCGTCGATGATTTCCATGGCGCGAATCTTCGGCGCACCGGACAGGGTGCCGGCCGGCAGGATGGCGCGCAGGGCGTCCATCGAGGTCAGACCCTTTTTCAGCTCGCCGGTGACGTTGGAAACGATGTGCATGACGTTGGAATAGCGTTCGATAACCATCTTCTCGGTCAGCTTCACCGAGCCGATTTCCGAGACACGGCCGGTGTCGTTACGGCCCAGGTCGATCAGCATCAGGTGCTCGGCGACTTCCTTGGCATCGGCCAGCAGGTCTTCTTCCAGCGCCAGGTCGGCCTCTTCGGTCGCACCACGCGGGCGGGTGCCGGCGATTGGCCGCACGGTGACCAGATTGTCCTCGACGCGCACCAGCACCTCGGGCGACGAACCCACCACGTGGAAGTCGCCGAAGTTGAAGAAGTACATGTAAGGCGTCGGGTTGATGCATCGCAGCGCGCGATAAAGGTCAATCGGTGCAGCCTTGAACGGGATCGACATGCGCTGGGAAATCACCACCTGCATGCAGTCGCCGGCCAGGATGTAATCCTTGATCGAATCCACCGCTCGCTCGTAATCCTCACGGCTGAAGCTGGAGCGGAACGCCGGCTCGACGCCTGCCGGCTTGTTCAGATCCACACCCAGGCGCGGCGTGAACGGCTGACGCAGCTTGTGCAGGATCTCCTGCAACTGCTGCTGGCCACGGGCGAAGGCATCGGCTTCGGCTGGGTCGACCAGGACGATGGCGTGCATCTTGCCGGCCAGGTTATCGAACACCACCACGGCGTCGGAGACGTTGAGCAGGATATCCGGCGTGCCCAGCGCGTCGGGGTTCACCCCGGCGGCCAGCTTGGGCTCGACGTAACGCACGCTGTCATAGGCGAAGTAACCAACCAGGCCGCCATTGAAGCGCGGCAGCCCGGCGATGGTCGGCACCTTGTAGCGTGCCTTGAACTGCTCGACGAAGGCCAGCGGATCGGCGCACTCATGACGCTCGACCTCGACGCCGTCGGTGGTGATCACGACCTCATGACCGTGCACACGCAGCACTGTGCGCGCCGGCAGGCCGATGATCGAGTAGCGACCCCACTTTTCGCCGCCCTGCACGGATTCGAGCAGGTAGGAGTTGGGCGCGTCGGCCAGTTTCAGGTAGATCGACAGCGGCGTATCGAAGTCGGCGATGGTTTCGCAGGCAAGCGGAATGCGGTTGTAGCCTTCAGCGGCTAAACGCAGGAATTCTTCATGGGTCATGATCAGCCTCATGGCTCGGGGTAAACGGTCGGGTGCAAACGGGCCGCGCGGCGGCGGCAGGACGAGATCAGGCGCGCCAGCGCCAACGGGCCAGAGCCTTGATCACTTTCATCCAGAGTTTGCAGCTAACCACCACGGTGCGATCTCGACAGGCGGGGGAATAAGGAGAGCGGCCACGGTATCGCAGCCGCTCGGGCTAAGCAACTATCAGAGCAACTCGGCCAGGCTATCGACCACCAGGCTTGGCCGCTCTTCGGCAATCGGCCGGCCGTGGTTGTAGCCGTAACTCACGGCGATGCAGGGCACCGCGGCAGCGCGCGCGGCCAGCACGTCGTTGCGCGAGTCGCCGATGAACAGCGACTGCGCCGCCTCCACCCCAGCCAGACGCATCACCTGCAGCAGCGCCGCCGGGTCAGGTTTCTGCTGCGGCAGGGTGTCGCCACCGATGATCCAGCGGAAGTAACCGCCGAGACCAACCTGTTCCAGCAACGGCGCGACAAAGCGCTCCGGCTTGTTGGTCACCACGGCGAGTTCGACGGCCGCCGTACTCAGCGCTTCGAGCAGCTCATGCACGCCCGGGTAAAGTGCGGTCAAGTGATGACAGTCGGCATAGATATCGAGAAAGCGCGCCAGTGCCTCTTCCGTCTTGGCGTCACCCACAGCGGCGTGATCCAGGCCACCGGCCAGGGCGCGGCGCACCAACACCCGCGCGCCGTTACCGACCCAGTCACGCACCTTTTCAACGCCAGCCGGTGGGCGACCCAGCTCGACCAGCATGCGGTCGACCGCTGCGGCCAGATCGGGCACCGAGTCGATCAGCGTGCCGTCCAGGTCGAACATCACCAGGCGCGGCAACTCGCCGCCACACAGCGCGCGCAGCGGTTTCATCCACGCACCTGGGCCAGTTCGGCGCGCATGGCGTCGATCACCGCCTTGTAGTCCGGCTGGTTGAAGATCGCCGAACCGGCGACAAAGGTGTCGGCGCCAGCTTCGGCGATCTCACGGATGTTCTGCACGTTGACGCCGCCGTCGATCTCCAGGCGAATCTCGCGGCCGCTGGCATCGATCAGCGCGCGTGCTTCGCGCAGCTTGTCGAGGGTGCCAGGGATGAACTTCTGCCCGCCGAAGCCGGGGTTGACGCTCATCAAGAGGATCATGTCGACCTTGTCCATCACGTACTTGAGCACGTCCAGCGGGGTGGCCGGGTTGAACACCAGGCCGGCCTTGGCGCCACCAGCCTTGATCAGCTGCAGCGAACGGTCGATGTGCTCGGAGGCTTCCGGGTGGAAAGTGATGTAGCTGGCGCCAGCTTCGATGAAATCGCCGATGATGCGATCCACCGGCTTGACCATCAGGTGCGCGTCGATCGGCGCGGTGATGCCGTACTTGCGCAGCGCTGCACAGACCATCGGGCCGATGGTCAGGTTGGGCACGTAGTGGTTGTCCATGACATCGAAGTGGACGATGTCCGCCCCGGCGGCGAGTACGTTGTCCACTTCCTCACCCAGGCGGGCGAAGTCGGCGGAAAGGATCGACGGGGCGATGGCGAAGGGTTGCATGGCGCACCTCTAAGGGCTTGGGTCACGGTGGCGCGCATTGTAACGGCTGTGGCGCCCTTGATCGACAAGCGCAGGAGACAGGACAGAGACCGTAGGAGGCGTTTTAGCGGCGAGCGTCTGGCTTTTATCGCGGCTAAAGCCCCTCCCACAATAGCAACCTGATTCAGATACCGCCGAGGCAGAGGTACTTGATCTCCAGGTACTCATCCAGGCCGTACTTGGAGCCTTCGCGGCCGAGCCCTGAAGCCTTCATACCGCCAAAGGGCGCCACTTCGTTGGAGATCAGCCCGGTATTGATACCCACCATCCCGTACTCCAGCGCTTCGGCGACACGGAAGGTGCGCCCCAAATCGCGGGTATAGAAATAACCGGCCAGGCCAAACTCTGTGTCATTGGCCTGACGTACCACTTCGGCCTCATCACTGAAGCGGAACAACGGCGCCAGCGGGCCGAAGGTCTCTTCACGGGCCACGCGCATATCCACGGTGACGCCAGTGATGACCGTGGGCTCGAAGAAATGCCCACCCAACGCGTGCGGCTTGCCGCCCTGCAGCACCCTGGCGCCCTTCTCCAGCGCATCGGCCAGATGCGCCTGTACCTTGGCCACGGCATTGCCGTCGATCAACGGGCCAATGACCACACCGGCTTCGTCTCCAGGGCCGACCCGCAGCTTGGCCACGGCCGCGGCCAGTTTCTCGGCAAAGGCGTCGTAGACGGCGTCGTGCACATAGATACGGTTGGCGCAGACGCAGGTCTGCCCGGCGTTGCGGTACTTGGCCACCAGCGCACCTTCGACCGCGGCATCGAGATCGGCATCCTCGAAGACGATGAACGGCGCATTGCCGCCCAGTTCCAGCGAGAGCTTCTTCAAGGTCGGCGCACATTGCTCCATCAATTTGATTCCGACACCGGTGGAGCCGGTGAACGACAGCTTGCGCACGATGGGGTTGGCGCACAGTTCGGCACCCACTTCACGGGAGCGCTCGGCGTCGGACGGCAGCACACTGAACAGCCCGGCGGGAATCCCCGCGCGCTCGGCCAGTACGGCCAGCGCTAGGGCACTGAACGGTGTCTGCGGCGCCGGCTTGAGCACCATGGCGCAGCCAGCGGCCAATGCTGGGCCGGCCTTGCGGGTGATCATCGCCGCCGGGAAGTTCCAGGGCGTGATCGCCGCGGTCACGCCAATGGGCTCCTTGGTCACAATCAGGCGCTTGTCCGGCTGATGACCGGGAATGGTGTCGCCGTAGACGCGCTTGGCCTCTTCGGCGAACCACTCGATGAAGGATGCGGCGTAAAGCACTTCGCCACGGGCCTCGGTCAGCGGCTTGCCCTGCTCGGCCGTCATGATCCGCGCCAGATCTTCCTGATTGGCCAGCATCAGCTCGTACCATTTGCGCAGCCGCGCCGCGCGCTCCTTGGCCGTCAGCGCACGCCAGGCGGGTTGGGCAGCCTGCGCCGCCTCGATGGCCTGACGGGTCTGCGCACCACCGATGTTCGGCACGACGCCCAGCGACTCGCCGTTGGCAGGGTTGAAGATTTCAGTCACATCGCCATTGCTGGCGTCACACCACTGGCCGTCGATATAGGCCTGATGGCGCAGCAGATCGGGATCGTTCAGTTGCATGATTTTTCTCCTGCTGCCGAGGGAAGAGATCACCCCCTCGGCTGAATTAGGGATTGAAGGCCTCACTCGGCTGGCGGCAGATCTTTGGTGAAGGTCTGGTCGTTCTCGCCGCGGAACATCCGTGCTCCGTAGATCAGCGCACACAGACCAACGCCGATGGCGAAGGCCCAGCCGGCGCCCTTGATCGCCAGTACTGCGCCGATCACCCCGGCGATGCCCAGGTCACGCTGGCTGCGTGCCTCCATGATGCCCAGGCGCACGCTGACGTAGCCCTGGATCAGCAGGGTCAGCGCCAGCGCCACACCGAGAATCGGCTGCACCAGCGTCACCACCGGCAACAACAGCAGACCGGTATTGGTGCCCCAACGGAATGAGCCGACCCCGCCGTAGATCGATTTCATCGCCTTGGCGCCACCCTTGAAGCGTTCGGTGATCACCACCTGCATGGCCGACCACTGCGGGCCACACATGGCCACGTCCGGCCCGAATAGGCTCATGAAGGCATTGCGTCCACCAAAGATCAGGTGCGAGCGGTTGGGGTTGAAGTCGACCTTCTCGTCACGCCGTACATGGTCGGCTTCACCGAGGATCGCCTTGGCGCCGAGCACATCGCCAAACACCACCAGATAGGCGGCGAACACGGTGGGTATGGCAGTGACGAACATCATCAGCGGCGGCATACCGAGGCCGAACACGGTGTATTCGTTCCACAGGGTGACGAAGTCCGGCTGGCTGATGCCCCACTCGATGTTCGGCCAGGGCGCCTCGCCGAAAATCGGCGCGACGATCACCGCCAGCAGGATGATCGGGAAGATGCCTAGCTTGGCGAAGTTCCACCAGAAGCGATTGCGCTTCTTCAGTTCCTGGAAATGGATGGAGAACACCAGGTAGAAGGCGATACCAATGGCGATGGAAATGGTCCAGGGGAAGCTGTCGAAGCGACCGCCCTCCTTGAATACCGTCACCACCGCGCTAAGGCCGGCGCCCATGATGATGCCGGCCTTGAGTGCCGAGGGCACCAGGGACACCACCTTGCGCGCCATGCCCGTCATACCCAGACCTATCGAGAACACCCCAAGCATCAACTGGAAGGCAATCAGCGCATGCACCCGCTCCGGGCCCTCCGGGAACTGGCTGCAGTAGGCCATCAGCAGTGGGATCGCCGGGGTGATCCAGCCCGGAACGACCGGGTCGCCCAGCAAATGGTGAGTCAGGTACAGCAGGCCATTGAGCATGACCACTGCCAGCGCCACCTCGAAGGGCATGCCGAGGAACTCGGTCATCAGCGGAATCGCCGCCAGATCCACCGCGCACATGAGCAGGCCCTGCATGTAGTCGGAGATCTCGAAGCGGTAATGAATGAAAGGCAGACGCACCTTGAATGGCCCCACCGGCCAGTAGGGGGCTTCCACACCAAGGTCTTGTTGATGCAGTTCGGACATTTGAGTCACCCAGCTTTATTAGAGTTGTATTTCAGCCGGCCCCAGCACCCTGGGGCCTTTCATCTTCGTTGCGGTAATCAGTAGGCAGCGCGGTAGATCTGTTCGATGTCGCCAGCCGTCAGGCGCCGCGGGTTGTTGCGCATCAGCCGATCGATCTTGCTCGCCTCCTCGGCCATGGCCGGGATGGCGTCTTCCGGCACACCGAAGCTGCGTATGCCCTTGGGGATGTCGACGTCGGCACACAGCTCGGCCATGGCCTCGACGGCCAGGTCGGCGGCGGCCTTGTCGCTCAGGCCATGGGTTTGCACACCGAGAGCAGCGGCGATATCGGCCATGCGCTCGACGCAGGCCAGCTTGTTCCAGGCCATCACGTAGGGCAGCAGCAAGGCATTGCTGACGCCATGAGCGATGTTGAAACGTCCACCCAGGGGATAAGCCAGCGCATGCACCGCGCCTACGCCGGCATTGCCGAAGGCCATGCCGGCCATCAGGCTGGCGGTGGCCATGTCTTCGCGAGCGAGCAGGTCAGCCGGATTGGCATAGGCCTTGGGCAGCGCCTTGGCGATCAGCTTGATGGCGCCGATGGCCAGGGCGTCGGTGATCGGCGAAGCATTGACCGACAGGTAGGACTCCACCGCGTGCACCAATGCATCGACGCCACTGGCGGCGGTCACGCCACGCGGGCAGGTCAGGGTCATCAGCGGACTGACCAGGGCGACGTCCGGCAGCAGGTAATCGCTGACGATGCCCTTTTTCAGCTGCGCCTTCTTGTCGGAGAGGATCGACACGTTGGTCACTTCCGAGCCGGTGCCGGCGGTGGTCGGGATGGCAATCAGTGGCGGCCCTTTACGCTTGACCTGGTCGACGCCGAACAGCTCTTCCAGTGCACCGTCATGACCGACGTAACCGGCCACGGCCTTGGCGATGTCGATGGCGCTGCCACCACCCACGCCGATCAGGCCATCGTGACCGCCGTCGCGGTAAACCTTGGCGCAGGCTTCGACGATGGCGATTTCCGGTTCCGGCTCGACACCGTCATAGATGCCATAGCGGCGCTCACCGAGTTGCTTGAGGACATGCTCGACCGTACCTGACTTGATCAGGATGGCGTCGGTAACGATCAGCGGATTGGTGATATTCAATCGAGGCAGTTCGAGCGCCAGTTGCTCCACGGCACCCTGGCCGGTCAGCAGCTTGTTGGCGATCTTGAATGCGGCAGTGTTCATCAGCAGGCCCCTTATGCGTTGTTATGCTGAACGGGTTCGGGGCTTGCTATAGCCATTCCTGTGCCAGCTTGCTGAAAGCTGCGCGCTAGAAGGCTTGCGTCGATTTGTCACAGCGCGCTGCGGGCTGCGCTTGATCAGAAAACCAATCAGAAGAGCCTTTTACGATCCATTTCCCAATCAACCCTGTTCCCAGCGCTTCATCTTCTGCACCAGCGTCGCCTGGCTCAGACCGAGCACCTTGGCCGCTTCACGGGTGGTCTTGTGCTGCATCAGCGCACGGCGGATGAGGCGCCGCTCGAGGTTCTCCACCTGCTTGCGCAATGGCAGCAGGTCGTCGACATCGCTGCGGGCGACGCGCATTTCCTCCGGCAGATCGCACAGTTCGATGCGTTCACCACTGCAGGTCACCACCAGGCGCTCGACCAGATTGATCAGCTCACGGATGTTGCCGGGCCAGGCGTAGTCGGTCAGCGCGTCGAGCGCCTCGAGCTCCCAGCTCAGCACTCGACCATAACGCTGATTGAATTCGGCCAGGTAGAAATCCAGCAACGGCTGAATTTCCTCGGGGCGCTCGCGCAGCGCCGGAATGTGGATCGGCACGACGTTGAGGCGGTAGTAGAGGTCGGCGCGAAAGCGGCCCTCGGCGACCATCGTGCGCAAGTCGTGGTGGGTGGCGGTGATGATGCGTACATCCACCTCCTTCAACTCCAGACCACCGACCGGGATGAAGCGGCTCTCCTCGATCACCTTGAGCAATTTGACCTGCAATGGCAGCGACAGATCGCCGATCTCATCGAGGAAAACCGTGCCCTGATGCGCCAGTTCGAGCAGGCCGCGCTTGCCCTTGCTGCCGGCGCCGGTGAACGCGCCTGGCACATAGCCGAACAACTCGGCCTCGATCAGGTTCTCCGGCAGCGCACCGCAGTTCAGCGCCAGAAAGGGCTGCGCCGCGCGCGGACTGCTCTTGTGGATGTACTGGGCGATCAGAGTCTTGCCGACGCCGGTCTCACCCTGCAACAGCACCTTCACGTCGCTGGCCGCGACCTGCCGCGCCTGCATGAAGACGCGCCCCGAAGCGGGCTTGTCGGCGACCGGCGAGGCATCGAGCAGGTCGTCACGCTGACCGGCATGCAGCTTGGCCGTGCTGTTGCGCAGCTGCTTCAGTTGCTGCAGCTCGTCGCGCTCGTGCTTCATGCGGAGCAGCTCGGTCATGTCGCGCACGGTACTGACCACGTAGCGCACGCGTCCATCAGCGGCGAAGATCGGCGTACCACTGACCAGCAGGCGTTTGCCCTGGCTGACGCTCTGCATCAGTGACAGCGCCTTGCCTTCCTTGAGCACACGCAAGGACACCGACTGCGAGATCACACCCTGCTCTACCAGCGCCTGCATGTGCTGGCCGACGACATCCTCGGCACGTAGCCCGGTCAGGCGCTCATAGGCACTGTTGACCTTTAGGGTGATGCCATCGGCGTCGGTGATGTAGACGCCATCGTGCAACGCGTCGATCAGCTCGCGAAAACCGGGATCATCGAAGTCCATCTGGCCGCCTTGTTACGAAGGAGAAACCACACATTCTACGCCCGGAAACGAACAAGGCCTCGCCGGTTTCCCGGCGAGGCCCTGAACATGCAGCTGCGGCGATTTATTCCGGCGTCGAAGTTCGCAGCTTCTCGCTGCGCCCACGCAGCCACTCCAGGGTCAGCAGCAGCAGGACGGAGAAACCGATCAGCAGAGTCGCTGCGGCAGCGATGGTCGGCGACAGGTTCTCGCGGATGCCGCTGAACATCTGCCGCGGCAGGGTGGCCTGCTCGGGGCCGGCGAGGAACAGGGTCACCACCACTTCGTCGAACGAGGTGGCGAAGGCGAACAACGCACCCGAAATCACGCCCGGCGCGATCAGCGGCAGGGTCACCCGGCGAAACGCCGTCAGCGGCGAGGCCCCGAGACTGGCGGCGGCGCGCACCAGGTTGTGGTTGAAGCCCTGCAGCGTGGCCGACACGGTGATGATGACGAACGGCACGCCGAGCACGGCATGCACCAGGATCAGCGACAGGTAGCTGTTGCCCATGCCCAGCGGCGCGAAGAACAGGTAGCTGGCGACACCGATGATCACCACCGGGACGATCATCGGCGAGATCAGCAGGCTCATCACCAGCGCCTTGCCACGGAATTCGCCACGGGTCAGACCGATGGCCGCCAGGGTGCCGAAGACCATGGCCAGCAGAGTGGCGGCCGGGGCGATGATCAGGCTGTTCTTCAGCGAACGCATCCAGTCGGCGGACATGAAGAAGTCCTCGTACCAGCGCAGCGAGAAGCCCTGCAGCGGGTAGACCAGAAAGGTGCCTGAGTTGAACGACAGCGGCACGATCACCAGCACAGGCAGGATCAGAAACAGCAGCACCAGGCCGCAGAGAATGCGCAGGCCGTGGTACCAGAGGCGCTCGACGGGTGACATGTAGGGGCTGAGCATGGCTGTGACTCCATTTAGCATTTAGCTCCCCTCTCCCATTTATGGGAGAGGGGCTGGGGGAGAGGGCACTCTTCTTGTGCCCTCCTCCCGAGTTCGGTTACCGAGAGACGGGGGTGCCGAAACAAGCACCCTCTCCCGCCCTTCGGGCACCCTCTCCCATAAATGGGCGAGGGTCATCAGATGGTCTGCTGCGCAGACCGCTTTTTAACCCAGGCGCAGTTTGCTGGCGCCGACCAGCCAGCTGTACACCACGTACAGCACAAGCGTCGCGGCCAGCAGCAGACCGCCTAGGGCCGTGGCCATGCCCCAGTTGATGGTAGTGTTGGTGTAGAAGGCGACGAAGTAGCTGATCATCTGGTCGTTCGGGCTGCCCAGCAGCGCCGGGGTGATGTAGTAGCCGATGGACAGGATGAACACCAACAGGCAACCAGCACCGACTCCGGCCAAGGTCTGCGGGAAGTACACCCGCCAGAAACTGGCGAACGGGTGGCAGCCAAGCGACACCGCCGCACGCATGTAGCTAGGTGAGATGCCCTTCATCACGCTGTAGATCGGCAGGATCATGAACGGCAGCATGATGTGGACCATGGCCACGTACACACCGCTGCGGTTGAACACCAGTTGCAGTGGTTGCTCGATGATCCCCAACGATATCAGCGCGCTATTGATCAGCCCTCCGGACTGCAAGAGCACGATCCAGGCCGCGACGCGCACCAGGATCGATGTCCAGAACGGCAGCAACACCAGAATCATCAGCAGGTTGCCCTGCCGCGTCGGCAAGTTGGCCAGCAGGTAGGCCAAGGGATAGGCCAGCACCAGACAGATGGCGGTGATCACCAGGCTCATCCAGAAGGTGCGGGCGAAGATGTCCAGATAGATGGCCTGATCCGGGGTGGCCTTGGCCAGTTCGCCGAGGTCGTCGATGCGGTGATCGAGCGCGGCCAGCAGGTAGTACGGTGTGACCGACGACGCATTGCGGCGGATCACCTGCCAATAGGCAGGGTCGCCCCAGCGCTCGTCCATATCAAGGAAAGCGTCCTGATAGGACGCCGGCTCCTCGCGGAGCGGCAGCTTGCGTGCGGTCGCGCTGACCAGGCTACGGAAGCCCGCCAGCTCCATGTTCAGGCGCTTGGACAGATCGCCAAGGCTCTGATTGCGCCGTGCCTCGAGCATATCGCTGGCAATCGCCCGGTATACCGCCTCATCCGGCAGGCCGCGACCATCCCAGGCAGCAATCGCCTCGACGGTGCGCGGCAGGCTGCCAACCACTTCCGGGTTGTCCACACTGCGCATGAGCAGTGCTCCAATAGGCAGCAGGAAGGTCAGCAGAAGGAACAGCAACAACGGCAGGATCAGCGCCTTGGATTTCAGGCGATTGAAACGCTCGGCACGGGCCAGTCGCTGCTTCAGGCTCGGCCCGGGCAAATCATTGGCAGGCAGTACGGCGGCCATGGACAACTCCGCAAGCTAAGGCCGCACCTGGCGGCAGAAATTCGGGGGATACGACAAACATCATTTGGGCAGCTCAGCCCCCTCATCCGGTGAGGGGACTGAGCTGTGCGACGCGCTGGTTAACGGGCGGCCCAAGCGTTGAAACGTTGCTCCAGCTGCTCGCCGTAGTCAGCCCAGAAGGTCACATCGATGGCCACCTGGTTGGCGATGTTTTCCGGCGTGGTCGGCATCAGGTTCAGACGCTCCGGCGCCAGCAGCTCGATGGCCTGCTTGTTGGCCGGGCCGTAGGCGATATTCTCCGAGTAGGTCTTCTGCGCTTCGGGCTTGACCGAGTAGGCGATGAACTCCTTGGCCAGTTCGGCATTCTTGGCGCCACGCGGGATGGCCCAGGAATCGAAGTCATAGATACCGCCATTCCACACCACCTGCAGGTTGCTTTCGCCCTGCACGGCCGCGATACGACCGTTGTAGGCCGAGCTCATCACCACGTCGCCGGAAGCGAGGTACTGCGGCGGCTGGGCGCCAGCTTCCCACCACTGGATGTTCGGTTTCAGCTCATCGAGTTTCTTGAACGCGCGGTCCTGGCCTTCCTTGGTGGCCAGCACCTTGTATACGTCCTTGACCGGCACGCCATCGGCCATCAGGGCGAATTCCAGGGTGTACTTGGCGCCCTTGCGCAGGCCGCGTTTGCCCGGGAATTTCGCTACGTCCCAGAAATCGGACCAACTGGTCGGTGCGGCGCTCAGTTTGTCGGCGTTGTAGGCCAATACAGTGGACCACACGAAGAAGCCGACGCCGCACGGCTGGATGGCGCCGTCGATGAAGTTGGACTCATCGCCGAACTGGGCCGGATCGAGCTCCTCGAACAGGCCTTCGTCACAACCGCGGGCCAGTTCCGGCGACTCCACCTCCACCAGATCCCAGCTTACGCTGCGGGTATCGACCATGGCTTTGACCTTGGCCATTTCACCGTTGTATTCGCCGCCCAGCACCTTGTTGCCGGTTTCCTTCTCGAAGGGTTCGTAGAACGCCTTGACCTGCGCCGCCTTGTTCGCGCCGCCGAAGGATACCGCTGTCAGATCCACCGCCAGTGCCGGCATGGCACAGCTAACGCCCAGGGCCAACGCCGCGAGCTTCAGGGATTTCGTCATTCTTATCAGCTCCTCTGTGTTACGGGGTAAAGGTGAAGCACTGCGCGAAAGGCTCACTCGATGTGGAGTGGATCCAGCGCGCGGACATGCTCGACAGACCAGCCGAGCGGAACCAGGTCACCAACCGTCAGCGCCGGATCGAGCTCGGCCACGGGTTGCTTGACGTAGAAATCGGACTTGCCGCAGACCTCCATGCGGATGCGCACGTGGTCGCCCAGGTAAATGAACTCGGCGATACGCCCGGAGAAGCGGTTCGGGCAGGCCTCGCTGTGGCCGTTGAGGCGAATGCGCTCGGGACGAATCGACAGGCTCACGGCCTCGCCGACAGCGCCGACGTTGACCGCGGTGGCGCGCACTTCCTCACCGCGCGCCAGGCGCACCACGCACTGCTCGCCATCATGGCTGACCAGTTCGCCGGCCAGGCGATTGTTCTCACCGATGAACTGGGCGACGAAGGTGTTATGCGGCGCTTCGTAGAGTTCGCGCGGCGGCGCGATCTGCTGGATCTCGCCCTGATGGAACACGGCCACGCGGTCGGACATGGTCAGCGCCTCGCCCTGATCGTGGGTGACGTAGACCACGGTTACGCCCAGGCGCTGGTGCAGGTGCTTGATCTCCATCTGCATGTGCTCGCGCAGTTGCTTGTCCAACGCGCCGAGCGGTTCGTCCATCAACACCAGTTGCGGCTCGAACACCAGCGCACGGGCCAAGGCCACACGCTGCTGCTGACCACCGGAGAGCTGACCCGGATAACGGTTGCGGAAACTGTCGAGCTGCACCATCGACAGGGCGCGCTTGACCCGCTCGCTGATGTCGGTGCGCGACATGCCGCGCACACTCAGCGGGAAGGCCAGGTTCTCGGCCACGGTCATGTGCGGGAACAGCGCGTAGTTCTGGAACACCATGCCGATGTCACGCTTGTGCGGCGGCAGTTTGTTCAGCGAGCGTCCATCGAGGAGGATTTCGCCAGCGGTCGGCGTCTCGAAACCGGCCAGCATCATCAGGCTGGTGGTCTTGCCGGAGCCGGACGGACCGAGCAGGGTCAGAAACTCACCCTTGCGGATATCCAGGTTGAGGTCTTTGACGATCAGCGTTTCGCCATCATAGCTCTTCTGTACGCCACGGAAGCTCACCAGTACATCGTTTGCCATCACACCACACCCTTGTTCTTGTCTCAGGCCGATGAGCCAAGATTAGGTCGGCGAAACAGGGTGAAAAATCGGGCGGGATGACAAGCTGATATCAGGCGCGAGGAGAGTCTCGTGTAGGAATCGCCCTACAAATTCCGAGTGATCGCATCGGTTATACAGTGCATGAAAACCGTAGGAGCGCCTTCAGCCGCGAAGCTCCGGAGGGCGATTCATCGCGGCTAAAGCGCAATGCCGCCCAGCCGGTCCTACAAAAGCTGCCTCAGACCAGGCGATGCTCCATGGCGTAACGCACCAGGTCGGCCATCGAATGCGCGCCGAGCTTCTGCATCAACCGCGCCTTGTGCGTGCTCACGGTCTTGTTGCTGATCGCCAGGTGCAGGGCGATGTCGTTGACGCCTTCCCCCCGCACCAGACGCTCGAACACCGAAAACTCGCGCTCGGACAGTTGCGCATGAGGCGGACGCGAATCGGTCAGACCAACCTCGAAGACCATGCGGTCGGCCAAAGCAGGGTCGATGTAACGACCACCGCTGGCGACCTTGCGAATGGCGGTAATCAACAGCGCCGGGTCGCTGTCCTTGGTGGCATAACCGGCGGCGCCGGCCTTGAGCGCACGCGCCGCCATCTGCGCCTCGTCGTGCATCGACAGCACCAGGATAGCCGGCGCCTCGGTAAGCGCACGGATGCGCGGAATGGCCTCCAGACCGTTGACGCCGGGCATGGAGATATCCAGCAGCACCACGTCGCAAGGCGTGCGCCGCAGCACCTCTATCAGTTGCTCGCCATTGCAGGCTTCGCCGGCCACCTCGAGATCACGCGCCATGCCGATCAGCTGCTTGATGCCTTCCCGCACGATGGTGTGGTCTTCGGCCACCAGTACCCGAATCACGCTGCGATCTCCTCTTCCAGATTGATGCGCGCGCACAGGGTAGTGCCCTCGCCCGGCTGGCTGTCAATCTGCAACTGGCCACCGAGCATGAGCATGCGCTCCTGCATGCCGACCAGGCCGAAGGATTGTCCCGGCTTGCGCAGCGCCGGATCGAAGCCCTTGCCATCGTCGACCACCGACAGACACAGGCTGCCGCCCTCCTGCCACAAACGCACCTCGACGCTGTGCGCGCCAGCGTGGCGCATGATGTTGGTCAGCGCCTCCTGAAGGATGCGGAATAGGCCGATGGCCTGGGCGTCCGGCAAGCGCGGCAGGTGCTCGGGCACATCGACCAGGCAGGGAATCTGCGTGCGCTCCTCGAAGCGCCGCACTTGCCACTCGATGGCCGAGGCAATGCCGGCATCGAGAATCGGCGGGCGCAGGGCCGTGGCCACATCACGCACCAGTTGGAACAACTGGGCGATCAGGCGCTTCATGCTGTTGAGGCGTTCGTCCAGTTCGGGAATCTGCCCGGCGCAGACCAGCTCGCACATCGCCGTCTCCAGCTTGAGCACAGTCAATACCTGACCCAGCTCGTCGTGCACCTCACGAGCAATGCGCGCCTTCTCCTCCTCGCGTACGCTTTCCAGGTGCGCCGACAATTCGCGCAGACGCGCGCGCGAATCGGCCAGCGCCAGCTCGGCCAGCTTGTTCTCGGTGATATCCCAGAGGATACCGTCCCACACCACCCGGCCGTTACCCAGCGGCCGCGCGGTGGTGCGGATGTCGGCCCACAGCACCTCCTGCTCGGCAGTGAGGATGCGTCCCTGCCAATACCAGTCGCTCTCACCTTCCAGCGCCAGCGTCTGGCTATTGAGGTAGCTGCTCAGATCCTGCGGATGCACCAGGCTGCGGATGCCGCGCTCCTCACGTTGCAGATCCTGCGCTGGCCAGCCGACAATCTCCTGACTGGCCTCGCTGATGTAGGCGAAGTTGACCACCGCTCCCGGTCCGGCGCGCTCCAGACGAAACACCAGGCCAGGCACGTTACCGGCGATACCCTTGAAGCGCGCCTCGCTCTCCTCCAGCGCTGCACGGGCACGGCGGCGCTCGGTCACATCGCTGAGAAACACCACCAGGTACTCGGCCTGGCGATAGTGCAGAAAACTCAGCGAGACGTCAGCCGGCATGCGACTGCCATCGGCACGCAGGCAGTCCACCTCGAAGCTGGGTGAGCCGTCGCCCTGCTCGCGCACGCGTTTCCACAGGTTAAGCCAGCGGTCCATGTGCAGGCCCGGCTCCAGCTGGCTCAGCGGCTTGTCCACCAGCTCGCCGGCGGCATAACCGAGCATGCGTTCGGCGGCGCGGTTGGCGTAGCGCAGGTGACTATCCCAGTTGACCCAAAGAATGCCCACCGTACTGTGATCGATGGAGAACTGGCTCAGGCGCAATGCCTCGGCGGCCTGCTGATGGCGATCCAGTTCGCCGCGTGCGGCCAACAGCCCACGCTCCAGCGAACGTGTCTGCTGCCGCTGCCGATAAAGCGCTATCGCACCGAGCATCAGAATCAGGGCGAAAAACAACGCCAGGGTCTTCCAGAAGCCGACGAAATCGGTGGATTGCGGATAGCGCAGCGGCATCCAGGTATCGCGCAACTCCTCCAGTTCACGAGCAGGCAGTGCTTGCAGAGTCCGGTCGACAATACCGGACAGAAGCGGCTGGTCACGCCGTGTAGCCAAGCGCAGCAGCTGCGGCAAGCCGATATCACCGACGATGCTCAAGCTGGAGAAACGCGACTCGCGCAACAGCAGGCTGAGGCTCGCTTCATCCAGCACGGCGTAGCTGACTTCCTGGTTGAGCACCAGCAGCAAGGCGGCGCGCTCCGACGGAGTCGCGCGCAGACGCAGGTTGGTATGAGTGCGCTCCAGGTATTCGGCCGCCTGGCTCGGCGAACGCAACGCGACCACCTGTTCCAATGGCAATTGATCGAGATCCACCGCACCACTGCCACTGCGCTCACCGACTACCAGATGCGGCACACGTAGGTAGGGCATGGAGTAATGCCAGATACGCAAGCCAGCCGGCGTCTGCTGCAGGCCCGGCGCCAGGTCGATTTCACCGACGCTGGCGGCCTGATCCAGCGCCTCCTGACTCGCATACAGGCGCCACTCGGGCGCAACACCCATGCCTTCGAGCAAGCGTTGCATCAGCTCGACATTGGCGCCAGTCAGCTGCCGGTTCTGTCCGCGCTGCACCCAGGGCGCCTGCTGAATCAGGCCCACGCGCAGCACCGGATGCTCCTTGAGCCAGGCACGCTGCTCTGCGTCGAAAGCCGGGCGCAATGGCATGCGTGCACTCTCGGCCCAGACGCCGGATGTGGCCGCTATCAAGAGGAAAATAAGGAAACGGAGAAGGGACTTCATGCACGGTGAATCCGCTGACGCGATTGCTTACCTTACTCCAGTCTTTCGCTAATGGCCTGACAAAAGCGAAGCTCGGCATTAGGCTCTGTAACAGACCCCAAGGAGCTTCATCGATGCGCCTGAACTCACTCGCACTGCTGGGTTTCTGTCTGCTCTGCGCCACCACGAGCTGGGCCCAGGAACCGACCGGAGATGCCCAGAGCGCCACGCCCGGCGAAGCCGACACGCCGGCCCCGAACGAGCGGCCGTCTCTACCCGAACGTAGCGTCAGCGATGCGCAGACGTTGGAGCAACGCCTGGACAAACGAGAGCAGCAGATGCTGCAAGCTGGCGCCGAAAGTTTCCTCGCACTATGGCTGCCAGCCAACGTCGGCGAACCCAGCGGTGCGGTGATCCTGCTACCCGGCGATGTGGAAAACGCCGACGGCGCTGCCGCAGTGGGCCCGCTGCGACGCAAGTTGCCTGATGCCGGCTGGCACAGCCTGAGCCTGACACTGCCGGACCCGGATGGCGACCCACTACCGCTGCGTGATGCAAGCACCGAAACCGCAGCAGCGCCCGCTGACCCGGCAAGTACCGAAGCAACTCCCGCTGCCGATAGCCCGCCACAGACACCAGAGGCAGCCACCGCACAGGCCACGGACAGCAGCACAATCAGCCCGGAGCAGCGGCGTCAGGCCCACGTCGAACGTGTGATGGCGCGCATCGATGCCGCCATCGCCTTCGCCAGCCAACAGCAGGCCAAGGAAATCGTCCTGCTTGGCCACGGCAGCGGCGCCTACTGGGCCGCGCGCTACCTGAGCGAACGCAAGCCCGCGAATGTCCAGAACCTGCTGATGGTGGCGGCGGATGTACCAGCAGGGTTCGCCCCACCGCTGGACGAACTGGTCGCCCAACTGCCGGTGGCCACTGGCGACTTCTTCTACAAGGATCAGGCCGCCGACCGCACGGCTGCCCTGAAACGTCTGCAAGCCAGCAAGCGGGCCAAGCTGCCCACCTATGTACAGGTAGCGATGAAGGCGCTGCCGGGCAACCTGGATGTCCAGGAGGAGCAGCTGTACCGCCGTCTACGTGGCTGGTTGAAACTGCATATTCGCGCTGCGGGCAGCTAACGAATTCCGCGACGCTGGCGAATCAATGCATAGGCCTGATGCAGCTGACGCGTGGTGTCAGTGGCCTCACGAATGCGCTCAGGCGAGGCGCCCGAGCCAGCCAGTTTGTCCGGATGATGCCGGCTGAGCAGGCGCCGGTAGGCGCGTTTGATCTGCTCAGGCTCGCTGCCTTCATTGACGCCTAGCAGTCGCAACGCCTCCTGATAACTGCCGCCCGCTGGCGCAGGTTGCTGGCTGCGACGTGGCGCGTACTCCTCGCCCAGGCTATCGAGTCGGGCGCTGTCCCAGCCGAGCCACTTGCCCCAGAGCAGGATCAACTCATGCTCGCTGGGCGACACCCGCCCATCGACCCAGGCCATGCGCCAGCAAGCTCGCAGCATGGCATCGGCACGCTCGCGTTGACGCTGCAGCGGGGCGCGCAGGTTGTCCCGTCCGGTCTTGCCACGGGCGAATGCTTCGATGGCCCGGCGTTGAGCAGCCGCATCCAATCCCAGTCGCTGCATTTCTGAACGCGCCTGCTGGATATGGCTCTGCACCACCCGGCCATCACTCTTGGCCAGACGTCCCAGCATCAGAAACAACAAGTCATCATCCGTCGGCGCAGCACGACCGCCCAGACGCTCACGCAGATTGTCCCAGCCATGCAGGCGCAGACGGCGATCCAGCACCTGCCCGAGCAGGCCGCCAAGCAGTGCACCTGGGATGCTGGCCAGGGCGAGCCCGGCCGCTGCCCCGAGCATGGTGGCCGGCCACAACACCTAGCGCGCCTCCTGCAACAAGCGTTCGACTTCGGCCAGACGCTCGTGCGTACCGACGTCGACCCAGCAGCCGCCATAGTGCTCGCCACTGACCTGCCCTGCCGCCATCGCCTCGCGCAACAGCGGCGCCAGCTTGAAGGCACCGGGCTGAGAAGAGGCGAACAGGCGCGGGTGCAGCACGGCGAGACCACTGTAGGTCAACCGCTCGCCTGCCGCCCCGCCGTCATGAACCTGACCCGCCGCCAGAACGAAGTCACCCTGCGGGTGATGCGCCGGGTTATCCACCAGCACCAGATGCGCCAGGCCGGCGAGCGGCTCGCGCAGCGCGGCGAAGGCGTAGTCGGTGAAGACATCGCCGTTGACCACCAGAAACGGCTCGCCCCCCAACAGCGGCAGTGCCTTGAAGATACCGCCCCCAGTCTCCAGCGGCTCACCTTCAGGGGAATAGACGATTCGTACGCCGAAGCGCGAGCCATCGCCGAGGTAATCTTCGATCTGCTGGCCCAGCCAGGCGTGGTTGATCACCAACTCGGTGAAGCCAGCAGCGGCCAGGGCGCGGATATGGTACTCGATCAGCGGCACGCCCGCCGCTTTCACCAGCGGTTTGGGTGTATGCAGCGTCAAAGGACGCATGCGCTCGCCCTTGCCCGCCGCGAGGATCATCGCCTTCATGCACGCGCCCCTTCATCTTTCGCCAGGCTGGCGAACAGCTCAGCCAACTCGGCGAGCTCCGGCCGACGCGCCAGCACAGCCTCTATATAAGAGAAGAAACGCGGCACATCGCCGAGGTATTTGGGCTTGCCATCGCGGTGGCAGATGCGCGCGAAGATGCCGATGACCTTGAGGTGGCGCTGCACGCCCATCAGGTCACTGGCTCGCATAAAGTCTTCGAACGATGCCTGCACCGGAATGCCCGCCGCCTTGGCGCGCTCCCAGTAGCCGTGTAACCAGGCCTGCACGCGCGCCTCTGGCCAACTGAGGAAGGCATCCTTGAACAGGCAGGTGATGTCATAAGTCACCGGACCGTTGACGGCATCCTGGAAATCCAGCACGCCGGGGTTGGGCGTGCTCTGCATCAGGTTGCGCGGCATGAAGTCGCGGTGCACCACCACCTTGGGCTGCTCCAGGGCGCTGTCGATCAACAGGCGACAGATGCGCTGCCAGGCTGCTTC
Source organism: Pseudomonas sp. GW6 (assembly GCA_048065775.1). GTDB lineage: Bacteria > Pseudomonadota > Gammaproteobacteria > Pseudomonadales > Pseudomonadaceae > Aquipseudomonas. The sequence goes on along the minus strand of JBLUOL010000005.1, from coordinate 35,787 downwards.
CTGCTCGGGTGTAAAGGCATGCCCCAGATGGCGTTGTACGTACCACTCGGGAAACAGCTGCAACTCACGGCGCAGCAACGCCTCGTCGTAATGCGGCAGAGCACCGTCCAGCGGCAAGCGCTGCTGCAACAGCAAGGCCTCGATGGCCTCGTCGAACAGCTCGTCGGCGTTGTGTTCGTTTATCACATCCAGGTAGGTCTGGCGGCCCAGGTCATCGAGGACCAGAAAGCCCTGTTCGAGATCGGCAGCCAACACCTGCGGCACATGCACACCGGCGCTGGCCAGCAACGCAGCGATGCGCACGAAAGGCTCGCAGTTTTCCTGAGGCGGCGGCGCATCCATCAGAATCAGGCTACGCTCACCGGCCTGCCAACGAAAATAGCGACGAAAGCTGGCGTCGCTACTGGCAGGCGTGAGCTCGGCCTCAGGCACCGCGCCCCAGTCGCGCACTGCGAAGAGGGCGGGCAGCTGCTCGCCGAGCCAGGTTTGCAGCTGTTGCAGACGTACATCGTGTTCAGACATCAAGGGGTCTCCGACGGCGCTAGCCGTTGCGCGGGTCATGCTTTATTATCCAGCATCTTTTTCAGCCCATCGAGAGGCGTGCGGCCCCTGGGCCGATAGCGCGCAGGAAGCCCGGACTAACAAGATGGCAGTAAAATACCCCGCGTTCCGCAAGAAATTCCCGCTGCTGGTCACCGGCAGCCTCCTGGCCTTACAGCCCGCGTTCAGCCTACAGTCCTTTGCCGCCGAGCAATACGATTGCCAGGCGTCGCCCACGGGCGGCTGGGCCTGCGCGCCGAAATCCGCGGCCAGCGCCCTGCCTCCGCGCCCGGTGCACAGCCGTGATGCTGTCAGCAGCGGTGGCTCGAGCAGCACGGCCGTAGCCAAGCAGGATGCCGCCCCGGTACTGGTCACCGAGAGCAAGGGCCGCGCCCTCACCTCGCGCAGCCCTGACTACAGTCACTTGGACTGGGTACCGCGCGATAAGTTGACTGCCGCGCAGCTGGCCGAGGCCGGTCCTTACTGCGCGGGCGCCTACGTCGAGCCACTGCGTCCGGGCATGGATGACACCACGCCGCTGAACGAGTCGCCGATGTTCGTTTCCGCCAAAGCCTCACGCTTCGAGCAGGAAAAGCAGATCGCCACCCTCGCCGGTGATGTGGTCCTGCGCCAGTCCGGCATGCAGGTCGAGGCCGACGAAGCCAGCCTGCACCAGACGGAAAACCGTGGTGAACTGGTCGGCAACGTACGCCTGCGCGACAAGGGCATGCTGGTGGTCGGCGACCGCGCCGAACTGCAGCTGGATAACGGCGAAGCGCGTATCGACAATGCCGAATACGTGATGCACCAGGCCCACGTGCGCGGTAGCGCGCTCTACGCCAAGCGCGAAGAAACCGCGATCATCCGCCTCAAGGATGGTACCTACACCCGTTGCGAACCGGGCGACAATGCCTGGCACCTGAAGGGCAACAACGTCACCTTGAACCCGGCGACCGGCTTCGGTACCGCGACCAACGTGACGCTGCGGGTCAAGGACATTCCGGTGTTCTATACCCCGTACATCTACTTCCCCATCGACGACCGTCGCCAGTCCGGCTTCCTGCCACCCAGCATCGGCACGTCGAGCAGCAACGGCTTCTCGCTGCAAACGCCGTACTACTTCAACCTGGCGCCGAACTACGACGCCACGCTGTACCCGACCTACATGGCCAAACGCGGCCTGCTGATGGAGGGTGAGTTCCGCTACCTGACCGAGAGCAGTGAAGGCCAGGTCGGCGGCGCGTGGCTGAACGACAGCGAAGACGAGCGCAAACTGCAGTCCGAGTACGAAGATCAGCGCTGGATGTACAGCTGGCAACACAAGCAGGGGCTGAACTCGCGCCTGCTCGCCGAAGTCGACTACACCGACATCAGCGACCCGTACTACTTCCAGGACCTCGATACCGATCTGGGCATCGACAAGCAAACCTACGTCGACCAGCGCGGCACCCTGACCTATCGCGGTGACAGCTATACCGCACGCCTGAACGTGCATGCGTATGAACTGGCCAACATCACCGATGTGACGCCATACGATCGCCTGCCGCAGATCACCCTGGACGGCAAGCTGCCGTTCAATCCGGGTGGCCTGGACTTCACCTACGGCACCGAATACGTGCGCTTCGATCGCAACCTGCGCTCCGGCTTTTTCACTGACAAAGACGGCGTAACCGGTCGCCCGCAGGACCTCTGGTACGACGAACGCCTGACCGGCCTGAACCGTGCCGATGGCGAACGCCTGCACCTGGAGCCTGGCGTCAGCCTGCCATTGAACTGGAGCTGGGGCTTCGTCAAACCTCAGGTCAAGTACATGCAGACGCAGTACCAGGTAAACCTGGATGGCAAGGGTAAATCTGAGCTGGCGACAAACGATCCAAACAATCAGTGGTTCGGCGTCGACTACAAGCGTTCGCCCAACCGTGGCGTTGGCCTGTTCAGCGTCGACAGCGGCCTGTATTTCGACCGCAACACCCAGCTGTTCGGCAAGGATTTCCGCCAGACTCTGGAGCCGCGCGCCTTCTATCTCTATGTACCGGAAGAAGACCAGACCGATATCCCGGTGTTCGACACGGGCGAACCGACCTTCAGCTACGCCTCGCTGTGGCGTGAAAACCGCTTCAGCGGCAAGGATCGTATCGGTGACGAGAACAAGCTGTCGCTGGGCGTGACCAGCCGCTGGATCGAGCCGAACGGTTTCGAGCGTCAGCGCTTCAGCATCGGCCAGGCCTTCTACTTCGAAGACCGCAAGGTTCAACTGCCGGGTATCGATTACCGTGCCCGTCAGGAAGCCACCGCCGACGTGTCGCCTTACGCGCTGGAGTACCTCTATCGCTTCAATCGCGACTGGCGCTTCTCCTCGACCTTCAACTGGGATCCGGACCAGCACGCCACCCGTTCGGGCAGCGCAATGTTCCATTACCAGCCGGAAGACAATCCGAACAAGATCGTCAACTTCGGCTATCGCTATCGTAACGACACCGTACGTTACGACCGCGACAGCGGTACCTGGACGACCAACCCGGACTACGGCAGCTCGACCCTTGCCGACGGTTCGCCGAACCCGAACTACATCAAGAACTACTACAAGATCGACCAGCATGACTTCTCCGTCATCTGGCCGCTGGCTCCGCAGTGGAGCCTGATCTCGCGCTGGCAGTACGACTATGGCCGCAACCGTACCCTCGAGGCCTTCGGTGGTTTCGAATACGACAGCTGCTGCTGGAAACTGCGCCTGATCAACCGCTACTGGATCGATTACGACGAAGTCAGCCTCGACCCATCGCGCAACGACGAGCCGGACCGCGGCATTTTCTTGCAGATCGTCCTCAAGGGCCTCGGCGGCGTTGTTGGTAACAAGGTGGAAACTTTCCTCGACCAAGGCATTCAAGGTTACCGTGAACGTGAAGACCAAGCTTTCTGATCGCCTGCGCCCCCTGCTATTGGGCGCAGCACTGCTGGCGGCAACGGCTCAGGCCCAGGTTCGCCCACTGGATCGCGTCGTGGCCATCGTCGACAACGACGTGGTCATGCAGAGCCAACTCGAAGCTCGCCTGCATGAAGTGCAACAAACCATCGACAAGCGCGGCGGCGCCCTGCCGCCCGAGAACGTACTCAGCCAGCAGGTGCTCGAGCGTCTGATCATCGAGAACATCCAGCTGCAGATCGGCGACCGCTCCGGCATTCGTATCACCGACGAAGAGCTGAACCAGGCCATGGGCACCATCGCCCAGCGCAACGGCATGAGCCTGGAGCAGTTCCGCGAAGCGCTGGCACGCGACGGCCTGTCCTATGCCGATGCCCGCGATCAGGTGCGCCGCGAGATGGTCATCAGCCGTGTACGCCAGCGCCGCGTGGCAGAACGCATCCAGGTCACCGATCAGGAAGTACAGAACTTCCTCGCCTCTGACCTGGGCAAGATGCAGCTGTCGGAAGAGTTCCGTCTGGCCAATATCCTGATCCCAGTATCCGAGGGTGCCTCCTCCAGCGAAATCCAGGCGGCTGACCGTCAGGCGCAGGAGGTGTATCAGCAGCTGCAGCAAGGCGCAGACTTCGCGCAACTGGCGATTTCCCGCTCCGCCAGTGAAACCGCCCTGGAAGGCGGCGAGATGGGCTGGCGTAAAGCCGGTCAGCTGCCGCCACCGTTCGACAACATGATCAGCCAGCTGAATCCGGGCGAGATCACCGAGCCGGTGCGCACGCCGGGCGGCTTCATCATCCTCAAGTTGATCGAGAAGCGCGGCGGCGACACCCAGGTGCGTGACGAAGTGCATGTTCGCCACATCCTGATCAAGCCCAGCGAGATTCGCAGCGAAGAAGAAACCCGTCGCCTGGTCGAGCGCCTGTATCAGCGCATCGTCGATGGCGAGGACTTCGCCGAACTGGCGAAGAGCTTCTCCGAAGACCCGGGTTCTGCGCTCAACGGCGGCGATCTGAACTGGATCGACCCCAACGCGCTGGTGCCCGAGTTCCGTGAAGTGATGAACAACACCGCCAGCGGCGAGCTGTCCAAGCCGTTCAAGAGCCCTTACGGCTGGCACGTGCTGCAGGTCATGGGCCGCCGCGCCACTGACAGCAGCGCGCAGTTCCGCGAGCAACAGGCCGCAAACGTGCTGCGTAACCGCAAGTACGACGAGGAACTGCAGGCCTGGCTGCGCCAGATCCGCGACGAAGCCTACGTCGAGACCAAGCTGTAATAGCGGTATCGATCAGCAAAGCCCGGCCCAGTGCCGGGCTTTTTCGTTATTGGCCCGGCAGCGTAAACTGACGCCCCAGCCCGTATAGAGAGCGACCATGACTGTGCAGCAATGCTTTGCCCTCACACCAGGCGAGCCCGCCGGCATCGGCCCCGATCTCTGCCTGCTGCTGGCGCAGATGGCGCAGCCTGCGCCACTGGTGGCTATCGCCAGTCGCGAGCTGTTGGCTGAGCGCGCCAAGCAGCTGGGGCTGAATATCGAACTGCTGGGTGTCGGCCCGCAAGGATGGCCTGATCGTCCTGCCGCAGCGGGCGCTCTGTACGTCTGGGATACGCCACTGGCAGTCACTGTCGAGCCCGGCAAGCTGGCACCAGCCAACGCGGCCTACGTGCTGGAGACCCTCACCCGCGCGGGCCAGGGCTGCCTGGACGGCACGTTCGCCGGGATGATCACCGCCCCCGTGCACAAGGGCGTGATCAACCAGGCCGGTATCGCCTTCTCCGGGCACACCGAGTTTCTCGCCGAACTCACTCACACCCAGCAGGTGGTGATGATGCTGGCGACCCGCGGCTTGCGCGTGGCGCTGGTCACCACGCACCTGCCGCTGAAAGACGTCGCGGCCGCCATTACGGCCGAACGCCTGGAGCGCGTTATCCGCATCCTGCATGCCGATCTGCAAAGCAAGTTCGGTATTGCCGAGCCGCGCATCCTGGTCTGCGGGCTCAATCCACATGCGGGCGAAGGTGGTCATCTGGGCCGCGAGGAAATCGAGATCATCGAACCGACGCTGGAGCGCATGCGCACTCAAGGCGTGAACCTGATCGGCCCGCTGCCGGCCGACACCCTGTTCACACCGAAGTACCTGGAGCACGCCGATGCAGTACTGGCCATGTACCACGACCAGGGCCTGCCAGTGCTCAAGTTCAAGGGCTTCGGTGCGGCGCTCAATGTCACGCTGGGTCTGCCGATCATCCGTACCTCGGTGGATCATGGCACCGCCCTGGATCTGGCCGGCACTGGCAAGGTGGATATCGGCAGCCTGCAGGTGGCGCTGGAAACCGCCTACCAGATGGCTGCCAGCCGCACGGAGTGAACCACTGAGGCCGCAGCCCGCGCCCGCGGCGCCATTCGCTGGTAGACTGTGCGACTTTCTTTTTTGCATCCAGCCTCGAGCGCCACGCCTCGAGGCGCTCCGCGGAGCCGCACATGTCCGAATACCAACACCGCGCGCGCAAGCGCTTCGGCCAGAACTTCCTGCATGATGCCGGGGTGATCGACCGTATCCTGCGCGCCATTCGCGCCAAGGAAGGCGAACATCTGCTGGAAATCGGCCCAGGTCAGGGTGCCATTACCGAGGGTTTGCTCGGCAGCGGCGCGCAGCTCGACGTGATCGAACTCGACCTCGACCTGATTCCCATCCTGCAGGGCAAGTTCGGTGACAATCCGCGCTTTCGCCTGAATCAGGGCGACGCCCTGAAGTTCGACTTCGCCCGCCTCGAGGCGGCGCCGCGCAGCCTGCGGGTGGTCGGCAACCTGCCCTACAACATCTCCACACCGCTGATTTTCCACCTGCTGGACAACGCACCGCTGATTCGCGACATGCATTTCATGCTGCAGAAGGAAGTGGTCGAGCGCATGGCCGCCGGCCCTGGCGGTGGTGATTGGGGGCGGCTGTCGATCATGGTGCAATACCACTGCCGCGTAGAGCATCTGTTCAACGTTGGCCCCGGGGCCTTCAACCCGCCACCCAAGGTCGACTCGGCCATCGTCCGTCTGGTGCCGCATGAAACCCTGCCGCACCCGGCCAAGGACCATCGCCTGCTCGAACGCGTCGTGCGTGAAGCCTTCAACCAGCGCCGCAAGACCCTGCGCAACACGCTCAAGAAATTGCTGCCCGCCGATGCCATCGAAGCGGCAGGCGTCGACGGCAGCCTGCGCCCCGAGCAGCTGGATCTGGCCGCCTTCGTCCGCCTGGCCGACCAGCTGGCCCTGCAGCCTTTGGCCGAGCAGGACTAAACTGCAATCACGCTCAACGGATCATGCGCATGTCCGACCCTCGTTATCAGATCGACGTCAGTGTCACCACCCGCTACCTGGCTGCGCAGTCGCAGCCGGAGCAGAACCGCTACGCCTTCTCCTACACCGTGACCATCGTCAATAACGGCGAGCTACCGGCCCAGCTGCTGTCGCGTCACTGGGTCATCACTGACGGCGACGGCCGCGTGCAGGAAGTGCGTGGTGCCGGGGTGATCGGCCAGCAGCCGCATATCGCTCCCGGCGCCAGCCACACCTACAGCAGCGGCACGGTAATGGCCACGCAGGTCGGCACCATGCAGGGCAGCTACCAGATGCTCGCCGAGGACGGCAAACGCTTCGACGCAACCATCGCGCCCTTCCGCCTGGCTGTGCCGGGGGCCCTTCACTGATGGCGGTGTATGCCGTCGGCGACCTGCAGGGTTGCCTCAAACCGCTCAAGTGCCTGCTCGAGCAAGTGTCCTTCGATCCCGCGCAAGACCAGCTGTGGCTGGTCGGCGATCTGGTCAACCGCGGCCCGCAGTCGCTGGAAACCCTGCGTTTTCTCTACTACATTCGCCATGCGATCACCTGTGTACTGGGCAACCATGACCTGCACCTGCTGGCCGCAGCGCACAACATCGAGCGCCTGAAGAAGGGTGATACCCTGCACGAGATTCTCGATGCGCCGGACCGCACTGATCTGCTCGATTGGCTGCGCATGCAGAAGCTGGTGCACCACGACGCCGAACGCAAGGTGACCCTGGTACATGCCGGCATCCCGCCGCAATGGACGCTGAGCAAGGCGCTGCGCCGCGCCGCCGAGGTCGAAGAGGCACTGCGTGACGATGCCCGTCTGCCGTTGTTTCTCGACGGCATGTACGGCAACGAGCCGGCCAAATGGAACAAGGAACTGCACGGCGTCACCCGCCTGCGGGTGATCACCAACTATTTCACCCGCATGCGCTTCTGCAAGGCCGACGGCACCTTGGACCTGAAGAGCAAGGAAGGCGTCGGCAGCGCACCGCCTGGTTTCGCACCCTGGTTCAGCCACCCACAGCGCAAAATGCGCGGTGAGAAGATCATCTTCGGGCACTGGGCAGCGCTGGAAGGCAACTGCACGGAACCTGGCCTCTACGCGCTGGATACCGGCTGCGTCTGGGGCGGTGGGATGACCCTGCTCGACGTCGACAGCGGAGCACTGCACCGCTGCACCTGCCCCAAGGAATAATCCCGCCTCCCATCCGGTAAAGGTTTCCGAACATGAGCGAATTCAAGCGTATTTCCCCCCAACAGGCGCAGGAGCTGCGCACCCAGGGCGCCGTCGTGGTCGATATTCGCGACCCGCAGAGCTTCGCCAATGGCCATATCAGCGGCTCGCGTCATCTGGACAACCACTCGCTGCATGATTTCATCAGCCACGCCGACCTCGACGCGCCATTGATCGTCTCCTGCTACCACGGCAACTCCAGCCAGGGCGCCGCAGCCTACCTGGCCGGTCAGGGTTTCTCCGAGGTGTACAGCCTCGACGGCGGTTTCGAGCTGTGGCGCGCCACCTACCCAAGCGAGACCGCGCAAAGTTCCGAAGAATAAATTTCTTCACGCGGCAGGCCGCGCCCGCTCTGGCCTGCCGCCACTTCCCGACGTACGGTAACATCCAGTTATCGTTGTCTCGCCCTTGACGCTCGGCAGAACGAACTATTCTGTTACTCAGGCCATCCCACTGAAGGTAGAGCCGGCAAACCGGCATCGGGCCATCGGTAACGACTTTTAGGTTTTGGGGGATTATTCCCGACTTCTTCGGAGCCGGAGTTACCCAGCACCTGCATGCACGACCGATCCCGAGCCAGCTTTCAGCATCGAGCGAGGTGAAGTCATGAGCATTTTCAGTCACTTCCAACAACGTTTCGAGGCGACCCGCCAGGAGGAGTACTCGCTGCAGGAGTACCTCGAACTGTGCAAACAGGATCGCAGCGCCTACGCCACTGCGTCCGAGCGCCTGCTGATGGCCATTGGCGAGCCGGAACTACTGGACACCTCCAGCAATTCACGGCTATCACGCATCTTCTCCAACAAGGTCATCCGCCGTTATCCGGCCTTCGCCGACTTCCATGGCATGGAAGAGTGCATCGACCAGATCGTCTCCTACTTCCGCCATGCCGCGCAGGGCCTGGAAGAGAAGAAGCAGATTCTCTATCTGCTCGGCCCGGTGGGCGGCGGTAAATCCTCGCTGGCCGAGAAGCTCAAGCAACTGATGGAGAAGGTGCCCTTCTATGCCATCAAGGGCTCACCGGTATTCGAGTCGCCGCTGGGGCTGTTCAACGCCACCGAGGACGGCGCCATTCTCGAAGAGGACTATGGCATCCCGCGCCGTTACCTCAGTTCGATCATGTCGCCCTGGGCCACCAAGCGCCTGCAGGAGTTCGGCGGCGACATCAGCCAGTTCCGTGTGGTCAAGCTCTATCCGTCGATCCTCAACCAGATCGCCGTGGCCAAGACTGAGCCGGGCGATGAGAACAACCAGGACATCTCCGCCCTGGTCGGCAAGGTGGATATCCGCAAGCTGGAGGAATACCCGCAGAACGACGCCGACGCCTACAGCTACTCAGGCGCGCTGTGCCGGGCCAACCAGGGCCTGATGGAATTCGTCGAGATGTTCAAGGCGCCGATCAAGGTCTTGCACCCGCTGCTGACCGCCACCCAGGAAGGCAACTACAACAGCACCGAAGGCCTCGGCGCGATTCCCTACAGCGGCATCCTGCTGGCCCACTCCAACGAGTCCGAGTGGCACAGCTTCCGTAACAACAAGAACAACGAGGCCTTCATCGACCGTATCTACATCGTCAAGGTGCCCTACTGCCTGCGCGTGACCGACGAGATCAAGATCTACGACAAGCTGTTGATCAACAGCTCGCTGGCCAAGGCCCATTGCGCGCCGGACACCCTGAAGATGCTCGCTCAGTTCTCCACCCTGTCGCGCCTGAAGGAGCCGGAGAACTCCAACATCTACTCGAAGATGCGCGTCTACGACGGCGAAAACCTCAAGGACACCGACCCGAAAGCCAAGTCGATTCAGGAATACCGCGACAGCGCGGGTGTCGATGAGGGCATGAACGGCCTGTCGACCCGCTTCGCCTTCAAGATCCTGTCCAAGGTATTCAACTTCGACCCGCACGAGATCGCCGCCAACCCGGTACACCTGCTGTACGTGCTGGAGCAACAGATCGAGCAGGAGCAATTTCCCGCCGAGGTGCGCGAGCGCTACCTGCGCTACATCAAGGAATACCTGGCGCCGCGCTACATCGAGTTTATCGGCAAGGAAATCCAGACCGCTTATCTCGAGTCCTACAGCGAATACGGACAGAACATCTTCGACCGCTACGTGCTGTACGCCGACTTCTGGATTCAGGATCAGGAGTACCGCGACCCGGAGACCGGCGAGATCCTCAACCGCGTAGCGCTCAACGAGGAGCTGGAGAAGATCGAAAAGCCGGCCGGCATCAGCAACCCGAAGGATTTTCGCAACGAGATCGTCAACTTCGTGCTGCGCGCCCGCGCCAACAACAACGGCAAGAACCCCACCTGGCTCAGCTACGAGAAGCTGCGCGTGGTCATCGAGAAGAAGATGTTCTCCAACACCGAGGATCTGCTCCCGGTCATCAGCTTCAACGCCAAGGGCAGCAAGGAGGATCAGCAGAAGCACAACGACTTCGTCAAACGCATGGTCGAGCGCGGCTACACCGAGAAGCAGGTGCGCCTGCTGTCGGAGTGGTACCTGCGGGTTCGCAAGTCTCAGTAAGCCTAATCCGGCGCGCGGCGCGTGCCGGGTCATTCGCTGCTCGCCCGTGGCCACGGTCGGGCAAGAACCTGTTCAAAGTCTCGCGAGCTAGAGCGCTGCCAGGCGAAAACAGGTGAGGACCGGTCGGAGTCGCGTTCGACTTTACGAGCGATAAATGAGCAGTCCGAAACTGTTTTTAACGCAGCAGGGCCGACGCGCAGCAGACTCTGAACAGGTTCGAAGGAGATGTCATGAGCTACGTGATCGACCGACGCCTAAATGGCAAAAACAAGAGCACGGTTAACCGCCAGCGCTTCCTGCGGCGTTACCGTGAACACATCAAGAAGGCGGTGGAGGAAGCCGTCAGCCGGCGCTCCATCACCGACATGGAGCACGGCGAGCAGATCAGCATTCCCGGTCGCGATATCGATGAGCCGGTGCTGCATCATGGCCGTGGCGGCAAGCAAACCATCGTCCACCCCGGCAACAAGGAATTCACCACCGGCGAGCGCATCCCACGGCCACAAGGCGGCGGTGGTGGACGCGGCAGTGGCAAGGCGAGCAACTCCGGCGAAGGCATGGACGAGTTCGTCTTCCAGATCACCCAGGAGGAATTCCTCGATTTCATGTTCGAGGACCTGGAGTTGCCCAATCTGGTCAAGCGCCACCTGACCGGTGCGGAAACCTTCAAGACCGTGCGCGCCGGTATCAGCAACGAGGGCAACCCCTCGCGCATCAACATCGTGCGCACCCTGCGTTCGGCCCACGCACGGCGCATCGCCCTGTCTGGTTCCAGCCGCGCCAAATTGCGCGAAGCCAAAGCCGAACTGGAGCGATTACGCCGGGAAGAGCCGGACAACTTCGGCGATATTCAGGCCATTCAGGAGGAAATCGAACGCCTGAGCGCACGCATCCATCGTGTGCCGTTTCTCGACACCTTCGACCTCAAGTACAACCTGCTGACCAAACAGCCCAACCCCAGTTCCAAGGCGGTGATGTTCTGTCTGATGGACGTCTCCGGCTCCATGACCCAGGCCACCAAGGACGTGGCCAAACGCTTCTTCATCCTCCTGTACCTGTTCCTCAAACGCAATTACGACAAGATCGACGTGGTCTTCATCCGCCACCACACCAGTGCCAAGGAGGTCGACGAGGAGGAGTTCTTCTATTCCCGGGAAACCGGCGGCACCATCGTTTCCAGCGCCCTGAAGCTGATGCAGGAAGTCATGGCCGAGCGCTACCCGATCAACGAGTGGAACATCTATGCCGCCCAGGCGTCGGACGGCGACAACTGGAATGACGATTCACCGGTATGCAGGGATATATTGATCAACCAGATCATGCCGTTCGTGCAGTACTTCACCTACGTCGAGATCACCCCACGCGAACACCAGGCGTTGTGGTTCGAGTACGAACAAGTGGCCGAAGCCTTCGCCGAGAGCTTCGCCCAGCAGCAACTGGTGTCCGCCGCGGACATCTACCCGGTGTTCCGCGAACTGTTCCAGCGTCGTCTGGTGAGTTGAGGGCCAAGCCATGAATGCCAGCAGCAGAAAGCGCGAGCCGATCTCCACCGGATCGGAGTGGACCTTCGACCTGATCCGCCAGTACGACAAGGAAATCGCCCGCATCGCCGAGCGCTATGCGCTGGACACCTACCCCAACCAGATCGAGGTGATCACTGCCGAGCAGATGATGGATGCCTACGCCTCGGTGGGCATGCCGCTCGGCTACCACCACTGGTCATACGGCAAGCACTTCCTTTCCACCGAAAAAGGCTACAAGCGCGGGCAGATGGGCCTGGCCTACGAGATCGTGATCAACTCCGACCCTTGCATCGCCTACCTGATGGAGGAAAACACCATCTGCATGCAGGCACTGGTGATCGCCCACGCCTGCTACGGCCACAACAGCTTCTTCAAGGGCAACTACCTGTTCCGTACCTGGACGGACGCCAGCTCGATCATTGATTACCTGGTATTCGCCAAGCAGTACATCATGCAGTGCGAGGAGCGCTACGGCATCGATGCCGTGGAGGAGTTGCTCGACTCCTGCCACGCGCTGATGAATTACGGCGTCGACCGTTACAAACGCCCCTACCCCATCTCCGCCGAAGAGGAGCGTCGGCGCCAGAAGGAACGCGAGGAACACCTGCAGAAGCAGATCAACGACCTGTGGCGCACCATTCCCAGGAATGCAGGCAAGGGCAGCGAGAAGGACAGCAAGCGCTTCCCCGCCGAACCGCAGGAAAACATCCTCTATTTTCTGGAAAAACACGCGCCCTTGCTGGAGCCCTGGCAGCGCGAGGTGATCCGCATCGTGCGCAAGATCGCCCAGTACTTCTACCCGCAGCGCCAGACTCAGGTGATGAACGAAGGCTGGGCGACCTTCTGGCACTACACCCTGATGAACGATCTGTACGACGAAGGCCTGGTCACCGACGGCTTCATGATGGAGTTCCTGCAGTCGCACACCAGCGTGGTCTACCAGCCGCCGTTCGACAGCCCCTACTACAGCGGTATCAATCCCTACGCCCTGGGTTTTGCCATGTACCGCGACATCCGCCGTATCTGCGAAAACCCCACCGAAGAGGACAAACGCTGGTTCCCGGACATCGCCGGCAGCGACTGGCTGACCACGCTCAAGTTCGCCATGAACAGCTTCAAGGACGAGAGCTTCATCCTGCAGTTCCTCTCACCCAAGGTGATTCGCGACTTCAAGCTGTTCGGTATTCTCGACGACGACCAGAAGGACGAACTGCTGGTGCCGGCCATTCATGACGAACCGGGCTACCGCACCATCCGCGAACTGCTCGCCGCACAGTACAACCTGGGCAACCGCGAGCCCAACGTACAGATCTGGAACATCGACCGCCGTGGCGACCGCTCGCTGACCCTGCGCCATCAGCAACACGACCGCAAACCGCTGGGCGACTCCACTGGCGAAGTACTCAAGCATCTGCACCGGCTGTGGGGCTTCGACATTCATCTGGAGGTCTGCCAGGGCGACCAGTTGATCACCACCCAGCATGTACCACCACGCGGCAGCTCGGAGAACGACAGCGAATACCCGAGGCTGGACCTGATCATTCCGCCGATTTGAGCGCCTGCGCACCCGGCACGTTCTTCGGTATCCTCTGCGCTTCGTGGAGGAATACACATGCAGATCTACAAAGTCGGCGGCGCGGTGCGCGACCGCTTGCTTGGCCGCCCGGTCAGTGAAGTGGACTGGGTCGTGGTCGGCGCCAGTGCCGAACAGATGCTCGAACTCGGCTATCGCTCGGTAGGCGCTGACTTTCCGGTGTTTCTGCACCCGCAGACGAGCGAGGAATACGCGCTGGCCCGCACCGAACGCAAGAGCGGGCGCGGCTATGGCGGCTTTACCTTCCACGCCAGCCCCGATGTCACCCTGGAACAGGATCTGATCCGCCGCGACCTCACCGTCAACGCCATGGCCGAGGACGACCAGGGTAACCTGATCGATCCCTATAACGGCCAGCAAGATCTTGAAGCCCGCATCCTACGCCACGTTTCCCCGGCATTCGCCGAAGATCCGCTGCGTGTCCTGCGTGTGGCCCGCTTCGCCGCGCGCTATGCACCGCTCGGCTTCAGCGTCGCGACAGAAACCCTGATGCTGATGCGTGAGTTGGCAGAGTCAGGCGAACTGGCCCACCTCACCGCCGAACGCAGCTGGAAGGAAATCTCCCGCGCCCTGATGGAGCCGCGCCCGGACGTGTTCGTCCAGGTGCTGCGCGACTGTGGCGCGCTGGCCGCCCTGCTGCCGGAAGTGGACGATCTGTTCGGTGTGCCGCAACCGCAGGCACACCATCCGGAAATCGATACCGGCGAGCATGTGCTCAGCGTGCTGCGCCAGTGTGCGGAGCACGACCAGCCGCTGAACGTGCGCTGGGCCAGCTTGCTGCATGACGTCGGTAAAGGCCTGACGCCCGAGGATCAGTGGCCGCGGCATATCGCTCACGAGCAAAAGGGCCTGCGCCTGATCCAGGCGATCAACGAACGCTGCAAAGCGCCCCGTGACTGCGCCGAACTGGCAATGCTGGTCGGTGAGTTTCATACCCATGGCCACCGCGCGCTGGAGCTGCGCCCCTCGACGCTACTGGAACTGCTGCAACGCTTCGACGTGTTCCGCCGCCCGCAGCGCTTCGCCGAATTCGTTGCCGCCTGCGAGATGGATGCACGTGGTCGCCTGGGCCTGGAGCAACGCGAATACCCACAGGGCGCCTACCTGCTGGGCGCCGCCGAGGCAGCACGGCAGGTACCGGTCAAACCGTTGCTGGAGAAGGGATTCAAGGGTGCAGAGCTGGGCGAGGCGCTCAACCGCGAGCGTCTGCAGGCGCTCAAGGCCTACAAGGACCAATAGCCTTGTAGGAGCCGCGCCCCGCGGCGAATTGTGGCCAAGCCGCAAATCTTTCTGAACGGCCACAATCGCTTTCGCCCCGGGGCGGGGCTCCTACACCGATACGCGCGATCAAACAGAAATCAGCCGTAGCCCGGATGCAATCCGGGGTAATTCTGAGGCCGCCACCCGGATTGCATCCGGGCTACACAGGGCGCGTCTGCAGCAACTCTACCGGCGTCAGCTCGGTACCACGCCAGTGGAAAGCCGCCGGCCATAACTGCTGATCGATCTGCGCCGAGGCCCACAGCTCGGCGAACGAACGGCCAGCTACCGGGTGCTGCAGCTGCGGCGCCAACAGCGCCAGCGGCCAGAGCACGAAGGCGTTCTTGAGAATTTCCGCGCGCGGCAGGATCAGACCGTTGAAATTGCCGACCTGCTCGCCATACAGCAGCACGTCGATGTCCAGCGGCAAACCCTTGCGCTCCGGCGCGTAGCGGCCATTGTCGGCTTCGATGAATTTCAGCCGGCGGTCCAACTCCAGAAGCGGCAGTTCAGTCTCACCCACCACCACCAGATTGAAGAAGTTGCCGCTCTTGATGCCCACCGCATGGCTCTCGAACACCGGCGAGCAGCGCATGTCGCTGAGCAGCCCCGCCAACGCATCGAGACCTGCGGTGAGGTGAGCCTCGCGCTCGACATTGCTGCCGAGGCCGAGAAAGACCCGAGTCAGAGGCATCCGCGCTCGATCTCCACGCCCACGCCACCGCGAGCGGCTGGCACCGCGCCGGGCTTGGTCAGCTTCAGGCGCATCCAGGGAATGTTGAACTCTTCCATCAGGGTCTGCACCAGCCGTTCGGCGAAGGTCTCAACCAGGATGAACTGCGACTCGGCCGCGAAGGCCTGAATGCGCGTGGACACGCTGGCGTAGTCGAGCGCCAGGTTGAGGTCATCACCGGCGGCGGCGGGGCGGTTGTCCCAGGCCATCTGCAGGTCCAGGCGCAGGCACTGGCGAATCTCGCGCTCCCAATCGTAGGCGCCGATCACCGTGTCGACTTCCAGCCCCTCGATAAATACTCTGTCCACCCGCACTCTCCGCGCCACGACAAGGGCGCTGCACCTCGTTAGAATCGGGCCATCCCATGCCCTGGAATGGCCACCATGTTCTGGCTTCTGGCAATCCTTGCCTACCTGCTCGGTTCGCTGTCCTTCGCCATACTGCTCAGCCGACTTGCAGGCGGGCCAGACCCGCGCGCCAGTGGCTCGGGCAACCCCGGCGCCACCAACATGCTGCGCGTGGCCGGCAAGAAACTCGCCGTGATGACGCTGATCGGCGACCTGCTCAAGGGCCTGCTACCGATCCTGATCGCCAAGCTGTTCGGCCTCAGCCTGCACCAGCAGGCCTGGATCGGCCTGGCGGCCGTCGTCGGCCATCTTTACCCGCTGTACTTCCGCTTTCGAGGCGGCAAGGGCGTGGCCACTGCCGCCGGCATGCTGCTCGGCCTCTACCCACCGGCCGCATTGCTCGCCCTGGCGGCCTGGGCCCTGGTATTTCTGCTGACCCGCACCAGCTCGCTGGCCTCACTGATCGCCACACCGCTGACACTGCCGCTGCTGGCCTGGCAACAACCGGCAGCCTTGTTACCGGCCTGCGTGCTCACTGGATTGATCGTCTGGCGCCACCGCAGCAATCTGCGTGATCTGTTCGCCGGCCGCGAGCGCCGTTTTTGACTGAAAAACAAAACCTGTAGGAGCGAGCTCTGCTCGCGAACCGAAAAGCTTCGCGAGCAGAGCTCGCTCCTACGCGTAAATACCAAATGGCGCTCACAGCGCCGGCAACGACTCCATCGGCCAACGCGCCTGCACCTTGATCGCCAGATCCTCATGCTGCCCGGCCAGCAAGCGCTGGCAACCGGCGTAGGCGATCATCGCGCCGTTGTCGGTGCAGAAACGTGGCCGCGCGTAGAACACCTTGCCCTTCATTTCGCCCAGCATGCGCTCCAGGTGCTCACGCAATGCCTTGTTGGCACTCACGCCACCAGCGATGACCAGGCTGTTCAGCCCGCTCTGCTTCAGCGCGCGCTTGCACTTGATGGTCAGAGTCTCGACCACCGCCTGCTGGAAGGCCAGCGCGATGTCGCGACGGGCTTGGTCGAGGTCGTCACCGCTGTCGCGGCATTGCTGCCAGGTATTCAGCGCAAAGGTCTTGAGCCCGCTGAAGCTGAAGTCAAGCCCCGGGCGATCAGTCATCGGCCGCGGGAAGACGAAGCGCCCCGGTGTGCCCTGCTCGGCCAGTTTGGCGATTTCCGGGCCGCCCGGATAATTCAGCCCCATCAGCTTGGCGGTCTTGTCGAAGGCCTCACCGGCGGCATCGTCCAGCGACTCGCCCAGCAACTGGTACTGGCCGATGCCATCGACTCGTACCAACTGGGTGTGGCCGCCGGACACCAACAAGGCGACGAATGGAAAGGCTGGCGGCTGCTCTTCCAGCATCGGCGCCAGCAAATGACCTTCCATATGGTGCACGCCGATGGCCGGCACGCCCCAGGCAAAGGCCAGCGCCTGCGCGCAGGAGGCACCGACCAGCAGCGCGCCGACCAGGCCGGGCCCCGCCGTGTAGGCCAGTGCGTCAATGTCGCTGGCCTGCTTGCCTGCCTCATCCAGCACCTGGCGAATCAGCGGCAGCATGCGCTTGACGTGATCGCGCGAGGCCAATTCGGGCACTACGCCGCCGTAGACGCGATGCAGGTCGATCTGGCTGAACAGGGCGTCAGCCAGCAGGCCGCGCTCACTGTCATAGAGCGCGACGCCGGTTTCATCGCAGGAGGTTTCCAATCCCAGTACGAGCATGGAGCTTGAGCCTTGATTTGCCGCGTGGAACAAAGGCGCGCATGATAAGCGCCGCCCGGCGGAGCGGCCAGCGCTTTTCGATCAGAGGCCTTTGCATTCCTCGGCTCGAGGGGGTAACATCCGCAACCCTTAAAAACCGACGCAACCCGAGCCATTTGCCGGGAGCGCGTTGAACACCGGTAATTAACGAAGGTACGACCTGGATGCCAGCCGTCAAAGTTAAAGAGAACGAACCCTTCGACGTAGCCCTGCGTCGTTTCAAGCGCTCCTGCGAAAAAGCCGGCGTACTGGCTGAAGTACGTAGCCGCGAATTCTACGAAAAGCCTACCGCTGAGCGTAAGCGCAAAGCTGCTGCCGCTGTTAAGCGTCACGCCAAGAAAGTGCAGCGCGAGCAGCGTCGTAGCGTCCGCCTGTACTAATTCAGTACAGCAACGCCCGAATGCCCGGCCCTGGCCGGGCATTGCATTTGAAAGACTCCGCCTCGCATTTCAGCGAGTGAGCGGAGTTTTTGCTTTTCTACCAATCACTGTCCTGCGCTCGCGCCGGGCAGTATGCTGAGCGCCTATGGCCGGCCTGATCCCGCAATCCTTCATCGATGACCTGCTCAACCGCACCGACATCGTCGATGTGGTGAGTTCGCGCATCCAGCTGAAGAAAACCGGCAAGAACTACAGCGCCTGCTGCCCGTTCCACAAGGAAAAAACCCCCTCCTTCACCGTCAGCCCGGACAAACAGTTCTACTACTGTTTCGGCTGCGGCGCCGGCGGCAACGCCCTCGGCTTCGTCATGGACCACGATCAACTGGAGTTTCCCCAGGCGATCGAGGAGCTGGCCAAACGCGCCGGCATGGACGTGCCGCGCGAGGAAAGTGGCCGCGGGCACAAACCCCGGCAGCCGGTCGACTCGCCGCTCTACCCGCTGCTCAATGCCGCCGCCGAGCACTATCGCCAGGCCCTGAAGAGCCACCCGCAGCGCAAGTACGCCGTGGACTACCTCAAGGGTCGTGGCCTGAGCGGCGAAATCGCCCGCGACTTCGGTATCGGCTTCGCCCCACCCGGCTGGGACAACCTGCTCAAGCAACTGGGCGCCGACGCCCTGCAGCAGAAAGTCATGATCGACGCCGGCTTGCTGATCGAGAACGCCGAGAACGGCAGGCGCTACGACCGCTTCCGCGACCGCATCATGTTCCCCATCCGCGACAGCCGTGGCCGGGTAATCGCCTTCGGCGGCCGCGTACTGGGCGACGACAAACCCAAGTACCTCAACTCGCCGGAAACCCCGGTGTTCCACAAGGGCCAGGAGCTCTACGGCCTGTACGAGGCGCGCAAGCACAACCGCGATCTCGACGAGATCATGGTGGTCGAAGGCTACATGGACGTCATCGCCCTGGCCCAGCAGGGCCTGCGCAACGCCGTGGCAACCCTGGGCACGGCCACCAGCGAAGAACACCTCAAGCGCCTGTTCCGCATCGTACCCAGCGTGCTGTTCTGCTTCGACGGCGACGCCGCCGGGCGCAATGCCGCCTGGCGCGCCCTGGAATCCACGCTGTCGAGCCTGCAGGACGGCCGCCGCGCGCGCTTCCTGTTCCTGCCCGAAGGTGAAGATCCGGACACCCTGGTGCGCGCCGAAGGCACCGACGCCTTCCGTGCGCGCATCAACCAGCACGCACAACCGCTGGCCGACTATTTCTTCCAGCAGCTGTGCGAAGAGGCCGACCCGCGCTCACTTGAGGGCAAGGCACATCTGGTGACCCTGGCCGCGCCGTTGATCGACAAGATTCCCGGCAACAACCTGCGCGCCCTGATGCGCCAGCGCCTGAGCGAAATCACCGGCCTTTCCGGCGAAGCGCTGAGCCAGGTCGCCAGCACCCCGCGCAGCCACGCACCAAGCACCACCAGCCAGGCGCCCAGCAGCGATTACCCGGATTACGGCGACATCCCCGACAGCGCCTACTACGACAACCTGCCGGACGTCGGCGGCTATGAACAGCCTGCGCCGCCCCAGCAGCACTACGAGCGCAGCAACGAAGGCGGTAAAGGCAGCTGGAAGAAAGACGGCGGCAAGTGGAACAAGAAGGGCAAGGGCGATTTCGCGCCACGTGCCCCGCGCACTGCAGTGAGCGTCGAATCCCCGCACCTGATCGCCCTGCGCACGCTGCTGCACCATCCGCACCTGGCGCAAAAGGTCGAAGATGTCAGCCATTTCGCCGACGAAGAAGACACCTACGCCCAACTTCTCGTGGCCCTGGTCGGTGCCCTGCAGAAAACGCCCAACCTGCGTTCGCTGCAACTGATCGCCCGCTGGCACGGCACCGAACAAGGTCGCCTGCTGCGGGCATTGGCGGAGAAGGAATGGCTGATCCAGGGTGACAACCTTGAACAGCAGTTTTTCGACACCATTACTACACTTGCAAACAGTCAATCGCAGAGGCGGCGTGAAAAGGCGCTACGCAGCATCATTCATAAAAGCCCCAGCGAGCTCACAGACGAGGAAAAGACATTGCTCAGAGAGCACTACAGCCTGGCCTCCTCCCAGAGCAGCAAGTCCCCAACTGGCGCCTAAAGCCCAACCTGAGGTATAATCCTCGGCTTGTTTTCAGCCCGCCAAGACCTTCAGTGGATAGGGTGTTATGTCCGTAAAAGCGCAGCAGCAATCTCGTATCAAAGAGTTGATCACCCTGGGTCGTGAGCAGAAGTATCTGACTTACGCAGAGGTCAACGACCACTTGCCTGAGGACATTTCAGATCCTGAGCAGGTGGAAGACATCATCCGCATGATCAACGACATGGGGATCCCGGTACACGAGAGTGCTCCGGATGCAGACGCCCTGATGCTGGCCGATGCCGACACCGACGAGGCCGCCGCCGAAGAAGCAGCAGCAGCCCTCGCCGCCGTCGAGACCGATATCGGCCGCACCACTGACCCGGTGCGCATGTACATGCGCGAAATGGGTACCGTGGAACTGCTGACCCGCGAAGGCGAGATCGAAATCGCCAAACGCATCGAGGAAGGCATCCGCGAAGTCATGAGCGCCATCGCTCACTTCCCCGGCACTGTCGACGGCATCCTCGCCGAGTACACCCGCGTCACCACCGAGGGCGGCCGTCTGGCTGAAGTTCTCAGTGGCTATATCGACCCGGATGACGGCAGCGTACCCGACGAAGCCGCCGCCCCCGTTCCTGTCAAGGAAGGCGCCGCCGCTGAAGAAAGCGACGACGACGAGGAAGACGAGAGCGACGACGAGGAAGAAGAAGGCGATGGCGGCCCGGACCCGGAAGAAGCGGCTCGCCGTTTCACCGCCGTGGCCGAGCAGCAGGACAAAGTCCTGAAGGCGCTGAAGAAGCATGGTCGCGGCAGCAAGCAGGCCATCGAAGAGCTGGCCACCCTGGCCGAGCTGTTCATGCCGATCAAGCTGGTGCCCAAGCAGTACGACGCCCTGGTCACCCAGGTGCGCGGCGCCCTCGACCGTCTGCGTGCGCAAGAGCGCGCCATCATGCAGCTGTGCGTACGTGATGCGCGCATGCCGCGTGCCGACTTCCTGCGCCTGTTCCCGGGCAACGAAATCGACATGGACTGGGCCGCCGACCTGGCCAAGGGCAAGGCCAAATACGCCGAAGCCCTGGGCAACCTGCAGGCCGACATCCAGCGCTGCCAGCAGAAGCTGGCCGACCTGGAAGCCGAGTGCAGCCTGAGCCTGGCCGAAATCAAGGACATCAACCGTCGCATGTCCATCGGTGAAGCGAAAGCTCGCCGCGCCAAGAAGGAAATGGTCGAGGCGAACCTGCGTCTGGTCATCTCCATCGCCAAGAAGTACACCAACCGCGGCCTGCAGTTCCTCGACCTGATCCAGGAAGGCAACATCGGCCTGATGAAGGCGGTGGACAAGTTCGAATACCGTCGCGGCTACAAGTTCTCGACCTACGCCACCTGGTGGATTCGCCAGGCGATCACCCGCTCGATCGCCGACCAGGCGCGCACCATCCGTATTCCGGTGCATATGATCGAGACCATCAACAAGCTCAACCGCATCTCCCGTCAGATGCTTCAGGAAATGGGTCGCGAGCCCACTCCGGAAGAGCTGGGTGAGCGCATGGAAATGCCCGAGGACAAGATCCGCAAGGTATTGAAGATCGCCAAAGAGCCGATCTCCATGGAAACCCCGATTGGCGACGACGAAGACTCGCATCTGGGCGACTTCATCGAGGACAGCACCATGCAGTCCCCGATCGACGTAGCCACCGTCGAAAGCCTCAAGGAAGCCACTCGCGAAGTCCTGGCCGGCCTCACTGCCCGTGAAGCCAAGGTCCTGCGCATGCGCTTCGGTATCGACATGAACACCGACCACACCCTCGAGGAAGTGGGCAAGCAGTTCGATGTCACCCGTGAGCGTATCCGTCAGATCGAAGCCAAGGCGCTGCGCAAGCTGCGCCACCCGACGCGAAGCGAGCATCTGCGCTCCTTCCTCGACGAGTGATACCAGAACCCCCGGCCCAGGCCGGGGGTTTTGCTTTCTGGGCAGCGCGCCCGATCACTCGCCAGCCAAAGGCAGCACAGACGCTGCAATCAAACTGCCATCCCGGCAATGGCCGATCTACACTACGACGATATTGATCGCGAAATGAGGCCGTTATGCCCCGCTTGCCGGCCATTGTGCTGTTGTGCCTGGCGTACTGGATGACCCCGGCCCTGGCCCTGACACTCAACGAGGACGAGCGCACCTGGCTGGCAGCACACCCCGAACTACGCCTGGGTGTCGATGCATCCTGGCCACCTTTCGAGTTTCGTGACGACCAGGGCAACTATCACGGCCTGACCGCCGCCTATGTACGGCTGATCGAAGAACGTCTTGGCGTGAAGCTGCAGCCCGTCGAGCCCAGCAACTGGAGCGCGACACTGGAACAGGCGCGCATGGGCCAGATAGACCTGCTTCCTGGCGTGATGTCGACGCCCGAACGCCAGGAATACCTGACCTTCACCCGCCCCTACCTGGACTTTCCCATCATCATCCTGGCCCGCACTGGCGGGCCGCAGCCCAAGCAGCTCAAAGACCTGTATGGCCTCAAGGTCGCCGTCGTGAACGACTACGCGCCGCACGAGCTGCTGCGTCAGCAACACCCCGACCTCAACCTGCTGCCACTGCGCAATGTCGCCGCCGCCCTGCAGGCACTGGCGACCAACCAGGCCGACGCCATGGTCGGCGATCTCGCCTCCAGCGTCTGGAGCCTGCGCCAACTCAAACTCGACGGCCTCTATATCAGCGGCGAGACGCCCTATCGCTACCAGTTGGCCATGGCCGCCCCGCGTGGCCAGACCACGCTGATCGGCATCCTCGACAAACTCTTCGCCGAGCTCAGCGCCGAAGAAATCGCCGCGTTGCAGGAACCCTGGGTCGGCAGCGTGCTGGACAAACGCAACGTCTGGCACGAAACCCTGCTCTACGGCCTGCCAGCCCTGCTCGGCCTGCTGGCGGTCATCGCCATCATCCTGCGCATCAACCGCCGCCTGAAACGTGAGATGCGCAACCGCGAAGCGCTGGAGCAGGAACTGCGCAACCGCGAGCAGCACTTTCGCGACATGGTCGAAAGCCTCTCGGCCATCACCTGGGAAACCGAGTCGAGCGGGCTCACCTACACCTACGTCTCGCCCCATGCGGAAAAATTGCTGGGCTACCCCCTGCACGAATGGCTGGAGCCCGGCTTCTGGCAGCGCCACCTGCACCCGGACGATCACCAGCGCACTCTGCGCACCTGCCTGGAGCAATGCGCGGCCGGCAATGACCACGCCCTGGAATATCGCCTGCTGGCCGCTGATGGGCGCACGGTGTGGGTGCGCGATATCGTCACGCTGCTGCAGCGTGACGACCGCCAGGTGATTCGCGGCCTGATGGTCGACATCAGCGACACCAAGCAGACCGAGCAGGCGCTGCGCCTGTCCGAGCAGAAGTTCGCCTCTGTGTTCCAACAGTGCCCTGACATCCTGGTCATCGCCCGCCGCGCCGACGGTGTGCTGCTCGAAGTCAACGCCGCCTTCACCGAACAAACCGGCATCAGCCTCGAACAGGCCATCGGCAAGACCGCCACCGAACTGGATATCTGGGGCGTTCCGGGGATCGGCCCGAATCTGCTGTTGCGCCTGCAGGACGAAAGCCTGCGCAACCTGGAAATGCTCTTCCGCCGCGCCGACGGCAGCCTGTTCACCGGCCTCATCTCGGCCGGCCCGTTCGTGCTCGACAACACACCGGCGCTGGTCGTGGTGGTGCGCGACATCAGCCAGCTGAAGAGCACCCAGCAACAACTGCAGATATCCGAGGAGAAGTTCGCCAAGGCCTTCCACGCCTCGCCCGATGGCCTGCTGATCACCCGTCTGCGTGACGGCCTGCTGGTGGAGGCCAACGAAGGTTTCAGCCGCATCACCGGCTACAGCCTCGACGAGATCGCCGAACAAAGCACCCTCAGCCTGGGTATCTGGGCCGACCCGAAAGATCGCGAACGCCTGGTGCAACGCATTCGCGAGCAAGGCAGCGTGCGCGACCTGATCGCCCCGGTACGTACCAAGAGCGGCCATCTGCGCCTCTGCGAACTTTCCGCGCAGCCGTTGCCCATCGGCGGCGACGAATGCCTGCTGACCATCGCCCGTGACATCACCGAACGCCAACAGATGCAGGAAGAGCTGCAGCAGGCCGCCACCGTGTTCGAAAGCACCGCCGAAGGCGTGCTGATCACCGACCTCGAACAGCGCATCACCGCAGTCAACCGCGCCTTCACCCAGATCACCGGCTACAGCGAGGCCGAGGCCCTCGGCCAGCGCCCCAGCCTGCTCTCCTCCGGCCAGCACGACAACGCCTTCTACACCACCATGTGGCACAGCCTGGCGGCCAATGGTCACTGGCAGGGGGAAATCTGGAACCGGCGCAAGAACGGCGAGCTGTACCCCGAATGGCTGACCATCAGTGCCGTGCGCAACAGCGATAACCAGATCACCCACTTCGTCGGAGTATTCGCCGACATCTCCAGCCTCAAGCATGCCCAGGCACGTCTCGATCATCAGGCCCACCACGACCCGCTGACCGGCCTGCCCAACCGCCTGCTGTTCGAGAATCGCCTGCGCAGTGCGCTGGATGGCTCACGCGCCGACGACCAACTGGGCGCCGTGCTGTTTCTCGACCTCGACCGTTTCAAGCAGATCAACGACAGCCTCGGCCATCCGGTCGGCGACCAGTTGCTCAAGGCCATCGCCGCACGCCTGAAACTGCAACTGCGCGATATCGACACCGTGGCCCGTCTCGGCGGCGACGAATTCATCATCCTGCTGCCCGGCCTGCACCAGCCGGAGGACGCCGAACAGGTCGCGCAGAAACTGCTCGAATGTTTCGGCGCGCCGTTCCAGCTCGACAACCACGAGTTCTTCATCAGCGCCAGCATCGGCATCAGCCTCTACCCCAAGGACGGCCTCGACGTCGCCACCCTGGTCAAGAACGCCGACGCGGCCATGTACCAATCCAAGGCCAAGGGCCGCAACCGCAGTGAGTTCTACACCCGCTCGCTGACCTTCCAGGTCAACGAACGCATGGCCATGGAACAGGAATTGCGCCGCGCCCTGGAGCGCGAAGAACTGTGCCTGTACTACCAGCCCAAGTACTGCCTGCGCAGCCAGAGCCTGGTCGGCGCCGAAGCACTGGTACGCTGGCCGCATCCGGTGTTCGGCGACATCCCGCCGGATCGCTTCATCCCGGTGGCCGAAGAAAGCGGGCTGATCCTGCCGTTGGGCGACTGGGTGCTGGAACAAGCCTGCCGCCAACTGCAAGTCTGGCAGGAAAGCGGCCGCGGCTTCGGCGCCCTCTCGGTCAACCTCGCCGGCGCCCAGCTGCATCAGCCCAGCCTGCTGCCACGCATCAGTGCACTGCTGCAGCGCTACAACCTGGCGCCGGAGCTGCTGCAACTGGAGATCACCGAGAACTTCATCATGAACCAGGCCGGCGAAGCGCTGGACATCCTCCACCGCCTCAAACAGCTCGGCGTACAGCTGGCCATCGACGACTTCGGCACCGGCTACTCCTCGCTCAGCTACCTCAAGCGTTTGCCGCTGGACGTGCTGAAAATCGACCAATCCTTCGTCCGCGGCCTGCCGGACGACCCGCACGACCTGGCGATCACCCGCGCCATCATCGCCCTGGGCCACAGCATGCAACTGACGGTGATCGCCGAAGGCGTGGAAACCAAGGCCCAGGAACTCTGCCTGGCCGCCGAAGGCTGCCTGCAGATCCAGGGCTACGTGGTCAGTTGCCCGCTCTCGGCCGAGGCCTTCACCCGGAAATTTCTCCCGCCTGGTCAAGCGGTTGGCGCTGGCGAGAACGCGCCGGTATAATCCGCCGGCCTTCTGGGGGCCTATAGCTCAGTTGGTTAGAGCACTCGACTCATAATCGATTGGTCGCAGGTTCAAGTCCTGCTGGGCCCACCACCTTCAAAGCCGCGCAATGCGCGGCTTTCGTGTGTTTGAACACCTCAAATGGCCCCCCCCTCACTCGCCACTACGCCTCCAGGCGCTGAGAAGCTGCGCAGCTATTGCCTACGAGAAAATGTAGCCCAAGAGCCACAAGAAACGATTATCAGGCGTATCCTGTAGCCCACGAGACACATTAATTGATTCAGGCTGCTTGTATAGCTGTAGCCCAAGAGCTACATTTTCCGGCATTACTTCGATTTTTGATGCCCAGGGGCTACAAATGACCTCTCTCTACGACGTTTCGGAAATGCTGAAACAGGCGCGCGGTGACGCGAAACTGAGCCAGGAAGCGCTGGCCAGTCGTGCTGGCGTCTCGCGCACCACCGTAGCCCGTATGGAAACCCTGGCCAAAGGCGATATGAGCGTCTCGGTGCTGGTTCGCCTGCTGGAGGCGGCAGGCTACGACCTGAAGCTGGTCAAGGCCGGGCATCAGCGCACGATTGAAGACATCCTCGACGAGCAACGCTCAGGGAGTGCTTGAGCATGATCCTCGACGTCCATGTCAGCTCGAGACGGGTAGCCAAGCTCTATCGGGAGCGCGATGAATATGTGCTGAAGTACCTGCCGGGCACCGCAGCGCAAGACTTCGTCAGCCTGACGATGCCGGTACGGGAAGAAGCATGGCGCTGGCCGCGCGACCTTTTCCCGTTCTTCCGGCAGAACCTGCCCGAGGGCTATTTGCTGGGCGTCATTCGCGAGGAATTTGGCCCGCTGCTCGATGGTACCGATCTGTCACTGCTGGGCGTGGTGGGCGGCACCGGCATCGGCCGAGTCTCGGTCACGCCAGAGGGTGTTGAGCCCGGCGCCGAAATGGCGCCGCTGGAGATAGAGCACCTACTCAAAGCGGAAAACACCAGCGAACGGTTCGCCGCACTGGTGCGGCAATACGCTCGGGTCGCCGTATCGGGGGTCGTGCCAAAGTTCATTGCCACCGACGCCATCACCCCTCGGGAGCCGCTGGGCAAGCCGACCCTGCGCACCGGCTTTCACATCATCAAGGGCTCTGACGAAACCACCCCTTTTCTGGGCTTCAACGAGTTCTACACCATGCGCGTGCTGGAGCGACTGAATGTCGTGCCGGTCGCTGCCTGCCGCATGTCTGACGACGGCAAGGTCCTGGTAGTGGATCGCTTCGACGTGGACGAACACGGCATCCCCCGCTATGGCGTTGAGGATGCCTGCGGGCTGCTGGGTTTGCCGCCCCATGAAAAGTACGCGCCCACCACCGAACGGGTGTGGAATGCCACACGCGCCTATATCCCCGCTGACCGCCTGCAAGCGCAGCGCGAGCACCTGGGCTGGCACCTGCTGACCAACTACGTGGTACGCAATGCCGACTGCCACGCGAAGAACATCGCGCTGTTCTACTCCTCCCGAGCGGACGTGGGCTTCACGCCCGTCTATGACCTGGTGACCACTCAGGCCTACCCGCGCTTTGCCAGCAACCCGCCTGGCCTGTCCGTTGGAGGCAGGCAAACCTGGACACCGGGTCGATCCCTGGAAACTTTCTTCAAGGCCGTACTGGGCATTGCCCCGAGCAAATACGCAGCCATGCTCGAGCAACTCTGCGAGTCCGCCGTAGAGGTCGGCAAGGAAGTCATCGAAGCCGCGAAGAACGAACCCGCCTGGCGCGACGTAGCCAAACATATGGTGCATGCCTGGAACGAAGGCATGGAAACAGTCCGCAGCCCCAAAGCCGCCGCACACTTTCGTGGCCTCGATAGCGCCATCGAAGACGCCGGCTTCTCCGGCCCGCGCAAACCTGAGCGCAGCAGAGAAGTGATTGGCCGCTCCGAATTGCTGGCGAAGAAGCGCTGACCAGCGAGCGACACGACAGTCCAACGAACATCAGGTGAGAAGACCGTGAGCCAAATAGTCCTTATTCGGCTCACCGAATGAGCCGAATAAGGGCGCTAATCGGCTCATGAACAAAAACTCCTACCAAATGACCCGGCCTGAATCGGGCAGCTCGGCCGCGCTCAGCCCTGCGCAATGCCCCCAAACCTGGCGTAAGCGCCTAGCGACCATAGGACAATGGTCGCGATCCCCTTGAGCGATTGAAAGCAATTAGCCATTATCCAGATCAGTGCCAGGCAACTGGATTTCGGCACGCCTGCTCGCTCGTACAACGAGCGCCACTCAAGCGGCTTTGCTCACGGAAGAAAATATGGACGCCGGCCTCATTCTTCGCCCGCTTATAGACAGCCTGTTCTGGCTGATCCCAGCAGCCCTGCTGATCGGCCTGCTCAAATCGCCCTGGGCCAAGGGGCAGATCGGTGAACTGCTGGTGCGCCTGTTCGCCCATTGGCAGTTGGACAAGCAAATCTACCGCCGCCTGCACAACGTCACCCTGAACACGCCCGACGGCACTACGCAGATCGACCACGTCTTCCTCTCGCCCTACGGCATCTTCGTGCTGGAAACGAAGAACCTGAGCGGCTGGATCTTCGGCAGCGAGAAGCAGGCGCAGTGGACGCAGAAGCTCTACAAACGCACATTCAAATTTCAGAACCCGCTGCGGCAGAACTACAAGCACCTCAAAGCCCTGGAAGCCACCCTTGGCGTCAGCCCCGAGCACCTGCATTCGGTCATCACCTTTGTCGGCGGCAGCACCTTCAAAACCGAGGTGCCGGCCAACGTGACCCAGGGCATCGGCTTTATCCGCTATATCCAGTCATTCCAGCAGCCGGTATTCAGCGAGGCTGAAGTCGACGCCATGCTGCACGCCCTGCAAACCGGCCGCCGCGCACCGAACCTCGCCACTCACCGTGAGCATGTGCAAAACCTCAAACGCCGTAGCGATCCCACAGCGGAGCGGCAATGCCCGAAATGCGGTAGTACGCTGCTGATTCGCACGGTGAAGATAGGGGCGAAGGCCGGGCAGCAGTTTTGGGGATGCTCGGGCTTTCCGAAATGCAGGACGATGCAGAGCCTTTAAACCATCTATCGATACGCAGGACGCTCATCATGCAATTAATCAGAAACTCGACAAACACCAGCGTCTGTCTGTAAATGCATCTGCACCCCGCTAGATTGAGGCATCACTTCTAGGGACATCCGTAGTCGATTCCGGCACAATAGCTGCTGACGTTACAACCCGCTGCCAGAGAATCACCAAGTAAAGAGATCAGTTTGATGGCCGAAAACTATGCTATCGCTGCAGTTAGGCACTACTGTGACGCTGAGATACTTGCAGCCTCCGAGAGCTACGACGGAGCAGGACACTTGGTTGGCTTTGCCGCTGAATGTGCCTTGAAACATGGAATTCTTTCTTTACGAACCGAATTAGATAGCATGCGGGGGCACTTCCCTGAGCTAATAGATCTAGCAAAACGTCATCTAAGCCAGCGTCGCCACTTAGGACTATATAGCATCATTAAGGGTGCAAACTTCATGAAAGACTGGAGTGTAGACCTAAGATACTCTGAGACCGGCACTACAAACCAAGAGCAATTTAATCTTTGGCGAACCCAGGCCTGCTCTTTATTACATGCAGCGCGCCTGAGGAAATAAATATGCACAATGAGAATCCAATCGTACGATACGACGATGTCTTACCTACAGTTCTAGAAATCGCCACAGAAATATGTGGCGAAGATTTTTTCTCTAACAACCTCCTCCTGCGTGACGCCGATGGTTTTGTCACCATAATACTTCGTCAAGAATTATCTTCTGAAGTCATTGCTACATTGTCTGAAAAAATCTCCCAAAGCTTGGGTAGTTACGCTGCCACCCCCCCAATTGCCAAACCAAGTGAAATTTTTGACCTATCTCTAGAGGATAATTCTAAAGATAAATTTGAGTTTGTTTCATGTCCTAATGGCTACAGCTCTTATATCAGATATATCGAAAGACGGATTGTCGGCGGAGATTGGGTCAGGAGCATTCAGCAACCGATTACCGGTGCCCCTCGAATTGTTGTTTTTTCCAGTTTGAAAGGTGGAGTTGGCAGATCTACCGCTCTTTCTGTAGCAGCTATACACTTAGCCAGAAAAGGCAAATCTGTATTGGCTATTGACCTAGACTTAGAGGCGCCAGGAATTGGAGGAATGTTCATTGACAACAGAAATCTTCCTCGGTACGGAGCGCTAGACTTCTATGTTGAGTACGGCAGGACACCATTCACCAAAGAATTTCTCAAGGAGATGCGCCAGACAGCTTACGAGGATAGTTCTGGAGGAACCTTCACTATTGTTCCGGCCACGGGTAGAGCCAGCCATGAATACCCGCAGAATGTTTTAGGAAAAATATCCCGGGCTTACCTAGAGGTCATCGACTCCGAGGGAATGCCTTTTTCCTTTCTGGATAAAACTCGTGATCTAATAACTGATCTATGCCAGGACAATTCATACGACGTAATATTTGTGGATGCAAGAGCTGGCCTGAATGAGAGCACTGCAGCAACGATACAAGGTCTCGGGGCTGATGTGTTATTTTTTGGCATAGATACGCCACAAACTTGGGATGGCTACAGCTATTTTCTCTCTCACCTAGCTAGACACAAAACAGAAGCGCTACCCACAGAAGACTGGAGATATAAATTAAAAGTCGTTCATGCCAAGGCCACAAACAAAAAAGACGCTTTAGTCTCTTTCAGAGATAGGTCATGGGAGCTATTTAGCTCATACCTATACGACGAACTCGAGGGAGAAGAAACAGCTGAGGGACTAACGGATGCTTTTGGGTTCGATCTTGACGACCCTACTGCCCCTCATTACGCTTGGCCTATATTTATCTCCGAAGACTTTTACGAATACAACCCTCTAATCAATGATGCTATACAAAACTCTGAGAAAATTGTTCAGCCAGTATTCGGAAAATTCTTGAAAGAGCTCTGCGAGAGGCTAGGGATCGAATGATTTTGGAAGACTATGACATCAGGGCCATTCGAGACGTGATCTCAGGATTCCGCCCTGAATCTTCATCTAGTGCGGCGCGAGCACTTCCCATTGAGGAAATTTATACTCCTTCCGCCCACAAACAGGCACTTGATTTTGAGAGACCGCTTGTCATTGGTAATAGGGGAACAGGGAAGAGCGTCTGGTCGGGGGCATTGGCAAATGCCTCCATCAGAAAATCGATTGCAACGAAGTACTCGTTTGATTTTATGGCAACAGCAGAAGTGGAGCTAGGATTTCACCAGAGCGCGGCTGAAGTAGATGGCCTTGCGCCCTCACCCAGAGTGCTCAAAAGCTTACTCAAAAGAGATATTGACCCTGAAGTAATTTGGACGACTGTCCTATTAAAAGCAGTCGCCAAACATGCAGGAATTCGCATCAAGCCTGATTTTGATGCACTCGTAGACTGGGTGGACAAATACCCAAGCAAGTGCGAAGCCGAGCTAAGAAAAGCGGATACATTTTTCATCAAAAATAATAAAAAATTCCTAATTGTTTTTGATGCACTAGATCGCCTTGGAAAGGGCTGGGAAGACATAAGACCATTAACGAAAGGAGTGCTATCGCTCGCACTAAGCATGCAAGGTTATTCAAGCATGCGAGCGAAGATCTTCATGCGTAGCGACCAGTTCGCTGACAATGCAATCTTCAACTTCCCTGACGCTTCTAAATTAAAGGCAGGAAGAGTTGAACTGACTTGGCACTCCACAGATTTATATGGCCTATTCTTTCAACAATTACAGAACGATACTCGCTCACAGAAAGCCTTTTCAAAGATATACAAGGCAATTGAAGGAAAACCACTAAGACCCTACTCAAGGATTACAGAGTTTGAAGCGCAACGGAAAGCCTTTAGCTTAATAGCCGGGGAATACATGGGTACCGATCACAGGCGAGGTAGAACCTATACCTGGATCGTTGACCATCTTGCTGACGCATTTCATGAAACCACTCCGAGGAGTTTTCTTGTAACGCTTCAGCGAGCTGCTACGGCAAGGCAATATCCTACCCAAACAGTTATTGATCATCATGGAATAAGAGAAGGCGTACAGTCAGCGTCTGCTATTCGTGTAGATCAACTTTCCGAAGACTACCCTTGGATTCGAAGAGTACTCGAAGACCTAGCAGGACTTGAGGTACCATGCGGACCTGGTTCATTTATCAGTAGATGGATGGAACGAGGTACTGTTGAAGCCATCAGCAACCTAGACACCGACCTTCCAGGTCCGGTCGAACTACTTGAACCGAGAACAAACAAAGAAGAACTATTACTCGAGTCTCTAGTAAATATCGGCGTCATCGAGTACAGGACAGAAGAAAAAATTAATATGCCCGATATCTTTAGAGTGGCAGCCAAAATAAAACGGCGCGGCGGAGTAAAAACTCCAACTTTCTCAAGAACAAAATAAAATCAAGCTCCACTGTACGAGCACATACAACGCTAAGGATTACTCTGTATCTAAGATACAAAGTAATCCTTTCCTAGATTGCTATACCCTATTTCAATCCGTCCATCACGGCAGATTCCCTGGCTAGAGGAATCAGAGGAATCAGGGACAGACCACGATTCCCCTGCGGAGATACAACTCCAGGCCACGCTTCGCGGGCCTAAGCCGTGCACGAGCGGCATAACGAATAGCCTGATCGTCACACCAAAACAGGATGCACGAGGCCACCGCTTACGCCCCTGCCACGTAAACGCCACATTTTTCCCTGAACCTTTGCCCTGATTGGCCAGTCGGCTTTTAGAACCGTCGCGCTCCGCGGCGCCAGCAAAGGATGCGTGTTATGCGAGACCGCACCAGCAGGATCGCCGTTTCACCGCCGCACCTCGAACAGCTATGGCAGCGTTATCAGCGGGTGCGCGCTGCCAGTGAGCGGCTTTGTGAGCCGCTGGAGGCCGAGGACTATGTGATCCAGAGCATGGCGGACGTTAGCCCGCCGAAGTGGCATCTGGCGCATGTCACCTGGTTCTTCGAGGCCTTCGTGCTGCAGCCCTTTCTGCCGGGCTATCGCCCGCTGGATGAGCGCTACGACCATCTGTTCAATTCCTACTACAAGACCCACGGCACGCCCTTCGAGCGGGCGCGGCGCGGGTTGTTGTCGCGGCCGACGGTGAGCGAGGTGTACGCCTATCGCAGCCATGTCGACCTGGCCATGGCGCAGTTGCTCCAGTCAGGCAGTGAACTTGCCGACGAGGTGCTGCAGCGGGTCGAGCTGGGTCTGGAGCACGAGCAGCAGCACCAGGAGCTGCTGTTGATGGATATCAAGCACATCCTGGCGCAGAACCCGCTGCGACCGGTTTACCGACATGACCTCAAGCCGGGCGGCGCGGTGGCCGGCGACATGCGCTGGATCGAATTTCCCGCCGGGCTGCGCCATGTCGGCCATGCTGGCGATGGCTTTGCCTTCGACTGCGAGCGACCGCAACACCGGGTGTTCGTCGAGGCCTTTCAGCTGGCCAGCCGGCCGGTGAGCAATGGCGAGTACCTGCAGTTCATCCGCGATGGCGGTTATCGCAGCACGGCGCTGTGGCTGGCGGACGGTTGGGATCATATCCGGCGCGTCGGCTGGCAGGCGCCGCTGTACTGGCTGCGCGAGGGTGACGACTGGCTGGAGCTGACCCTGGGCGGCCCGCGCGAGCTGGATCTGCATGCGCCGGTCTGTCACCTGAGCTACTTCGAGGCCGAGGCTTTCGCCACCTGGGCGCAGGCGCGTTTGCCACGCGAGGAGGAATGGGAAGTGGCCGCGCAGGACGAACCGCTGTGGGGCAATTTCGTCGAGAACGATCACCTGCAGCCGATGGCGGCGGGCGCGGGTGATGGCCTGCAGCAGCTCTACGGCGATGTCTGGGAATGGACGGCCAGCGCCTACCGGCCCTACCCCGGCTTTCGGCCGCTGGGCGGCAGCCTGGGTGAGTACAACGGCAAGTTCATGTCCGGGCAGATGGTGTTGCGCGGCGGCAGCTGCGCCACGCCTGAAGACCACGTGCGCCCCACCTACCGCAATTTCTTCTACCCCACGATGCGCTGGCAGTTCTCCGGCCTGCGCCTGGCCAGGGAGCTCTGAGCATGGCATTGGCAATCCGTACCCACGAAGCATCCATCAGCCCGGAACTGGCGTCGTTGCGCGAAGAAGCGTTGCGCGGCTTCGCGGCCAGCCCGAAGGCGATGTCGCCGAAGTTCTTCTACGATCATCGCGGCTCGCAGCTGTTCGAGCTGATCTGCCTGCAGCCGGAGTACTACCCGACGCGCACCGAGGAAACCATTCTGCGCCTGGCCGCGAGCGATATCGCCGAGCTGGCCGGGCGCAACGCCAGCCTGGTGGAGCTGGGCAGCGGCGCCAGTCGCAAGATCCGCCTGCTGCTCGAAGCCCTGCGCCCGGCGCGTTACCTGGGCATCGATATCTCCCGCGAGTTTCTGCATAGCAGCACGCGCCGCCTGGCCGCCGACTATCGCTGGCTCGACGTGCACGCGCTATGCGCCGACTTCAGCCAGCCACTGCAGCTGCCCACCGAGGCGCTGGGGCAACGGCCGCTGGCGTTCTTTCCCGGTTCCAGCATCGGCAATTTCGACCCGGACGCGGCGCGCGCCTTTCTGCGCAACCTGCATCAGGCACTGCCGGCCGGCAGCGGCTTGCTGATCGGCGTGGACCTGGTGAAAGACCGCCAGGTGCTGGAGCGCGCCTACAACGATCAGGCCGGGGTCACTGCGCTGTTCAACCTCAACCTGCTCGAGCGCATCCGCAACGAGCTGCAAAGCGATATCGACCCGCGCCGCTTCCAGCACCGGGCCTTCTACAACGAAGCCGAGTCGCGCATCGAGATGCATCTGGTCAGCCGGCAGGCGCAGCGAGTGCGCATCGAGGATCGCGTGTTCGACTTCGCCGCTGGCGAAACCCTGCACACGGAGAACTCCTACAAGTACACGCCGAGCGGTTTTCGTGATCTGGCAGGCGCATGCGGCTTCGCCTCGGTCGCCATGTGGCGCGACCCGGCGCAGCTGTTCAGCGTGCATTTTTTGCGGCGGGAATGAAGGACGGCGAGAAACCCACCGTAGCGTAGGGTGGGTTAGCGGCGCCGAATGCCGAGTTTTCCAGGCGCAGATGAAGATGGTGCGCCGCGTAACCCACCAGACGGTGGACCGCGTTGCGCCGATGGTGGGTTACGCCGCACCCGGCACTGCGCGTCGATCGGCAACGTCACAGGCGGCTAACCCAGCCTACGCGAGCAGCGTTCGGCGCCGCTTGCCCAAACACATCAGCCAATAGCGCCTCAGCGTTTGGCGATGATGTACACCGCGTGGACGATGCCGGGGATGTAGCCGAGCAGGGTGAGCAGGATGTTCAGCCAGAACGCGCCGCCGAAACCGACCTGGAGAAACACGCCCAGCGGCGGCAGCAGAATGGCGATGAGGATGCGGATAAGGTCCATGCGGTACTCCTTTGCTTTCCATAAGGGGTACTGAAGCAGACCCACGCTGCGCCTTGCAGTTCCGGTCGAATCATTTGTACCTGATCTGGTTCGGCTTCTGGCCGTTATCGAGCATTCACAGGCGCACGTCGAATTTGTCCAATAGCAGCTCGGTCGGTATGTCGGCGCTGACCAGCTGGTTGCGCCCGCGCCGCTTGCCGCTGTACAGGCGACGGTCAGCGGCGCGGT
>JBLUOL010000004.1:0-79905 GCA_048065775.1 Pseudomonas sp. GW6 | reverse complement strand
GGCGAGCAGGAACAGGGCGAACATGCCCACCGCGTCGAAATACAGCTCGCCCTGGCCGGTGATGGTCGACCAGATACCGGCGACATAGGCGCCGCCAATGGCCAGCGAGACCGATAAGTCCATGGTCAGGTGGCGCGTGCGCAGGTCGCGCAGGGCACCGCGGAAGAACTGGCCGCAACAGTAGAAGACGATAGGTGTGGTGAGGAACAGGCTGGTCCAGCGCAGGATCTTGTCCAGTTCCGGCGACAGGTCGATGTTGAACTCCGGCCAGGTGGCCATGGTCGCCATCATCACCTGCATCCACAGCAACCCGGCCACACCCAACTCGCGCATGCGCCGGCGATTCTCCGCAGCCATGCGCTCGGCCGCCTCGTCGGCGCGCCAGGGGTGGGCGGCGTAACCGATGCGGCGCAGTTCGGCGAGCAGCTTGCTCAGGGCGATCTGGCTGTCTTGCCAGCGCACCTGCAGGCGATGGTTGGACAGGTTCAGGTGCGCTTCGGCCACGCCCGGCACGCCGCGCAGGTGCTTCTCGATCAGCCAACCGCAGGCCGCGCAGCTGATACCTTCGATCAGCAACTGGGTTTCGCTCAGTTCGCCCTCGTGCTGGACGAAGGGCTGTTGCACATCGCTGCGGTCATACAGCGCCAGTTCATCCGGCAGGGCGGCGGGCAGTGCCTGCGGGTTGGCCGCGTTCTCGCTGCGATGGCTGTAGTAATGCTCCAGGCCACCGGCGACGATGGCTTCGGCCACGGCCTGACAGCCGGGGCAGCACATTT
The DNA here is from genome assembly GCA_048065775.1 of Pseudomonas sp. GW6. GTDB lineage: Bacteria > Pseudomonadota > Gammaproteobacteria > Pseudomonadales > Pseudomonadaceae > Aquipseudomonas. Next base: position 79,129 of record JBLUOL010000004.1, on the reverse strand, counting down.
CGCGGGTCTGGCCGAGCACGTCGGCACGGAACTGGCTGCCGGCGGGCACCGGCAGGCCACAGTGATAGCAGGGAGTGGGGGTGGGCATCGGCTGGGTCAGTAGGAGGGGTTGTCACCGATCATGATGGTCTGGCCGCCGGTGATGTTCTCTTCCTCGAACAGACGCCAGTTCTGGCTGCCTTCCTGGCCGAGCAACTCGACGAAGCGGCGACCGCTGACTTCATCGACCATCTGCCCACGGTACTGGCCGTCAGCCGCCGGTTGCAGGATCACGCGGCGGTCGCGCTCCGGCTGGGTCGGCGAGATCAGGTTGAGCACGATCTGCTGCGGTCTGCTGTTGCCCTCCAGCGACAGGATGGCGACGCCGGTGGTGTTGTCCAGCACCAGCTCGCCATGCAGTTGCAGGCGCTCGGCCAATTTTTCGCGCTCCAGCGACTGGTTGATGCCCTTGCCGACATCGTAATAGTCGTCGGAGATCAGCCCTGGCGGATTCTTCGTGGCGATGGTGAGCAGGGTCAGGCCCTGCACTACCGAGTAGCCCAGCAGGAACAGGATGAACCAGGGCCAGAACTGCTTGTACCAGGGTTTGACTGGCGATGGGGTTTGCTCGGTCATGCGTTTTCCGTTGTCAGCGGACGCTTGGGCCGATGAAGCGGCTGTCGGCGTCGTTCTTGATACTGGGGTCATCCGCGGATTGTACGTGGAAGACGATGTTGTTGGCGCTCGACGGCAGCTTTTCCGGTGCGATGGACAGCTCGACCGGGAAGGAATACACCTCGCCAGCCAGGGCCCGCACTTCGCGCTTGCCTTCGTAGACCAGGCCGTCGAGGCCGTCGGCAGTGATCACGTAGGTCATGTCGCGCTGCGCCTTGTTCATGATCTTCAGGGTGTAGACGTTCTCGATATGGCCACGCTCGTTCTCACGGAACAGCACGCGGTCCTTGAGTACATCCAGCTCCACCAGCGGGCGATTGGCCACGGCCCAGGCGAACAGGCCGATCATGGCGACCAGCGCGACAGCGTACCCGATCAGGCGCGGGCGCAGCAGGTGGGTCTTGCGCCCGGACAGGTTGTGTTCAGTGGTGTAGCTGATCAGCCCCTTGGGATAGTTCATCTTGTCCATGATGTCGTCGCAGGCGTCGATGCAGGCGGCGCAGCCGATACACTCGATCTGCAGGCCATCACGGATATCGATACCGGTCGGGCAGACCTGCACGCACATCTTGCAATCGATGCAGTCGCCGAGGCCCTGCGCCTTGTAGTCGGCGTCCTTCTTGCGCGGGCCGCGAGTCTCGCCGCGGCGCGGGTCGTAGGAGACGATCAGGGTGTCCTGGTCGAACATCACGCTCTGGAAGCGCGCATAGGGGCACATGTAGATGCACACCTGCTCGCGCAGGTAGCCGGCGTTGCCGTAGGTGGCGAGGGTGAAGAAGCCGGTCCAGAAATAGGCCCAGCCACTGGCCTGGCCGGTGAGTATCTCGATCACCAGTTCGCGAATCGGCGTGAAATAGCCAACGAAGGTGATCGCTGTGAGCAGCGAGACGCCAACCCAGATACCGTGCTTGGCCGCCTTGCGCCCGAGTTTCGCGCCGCTCATGGGCTGCTTGTCCAGCTTCATGCGCTGGTTGCGGTCACCTTCGGTGACCTTCTCGGCCCACATGAATACCCAGGTGAATACGCTCTGCGGGCAGGTGTAGCCGCACCAGACGCGACCGGCGAACACGGTGATGAAGAACAGGCCGAAGGCGCAGATGATCAGCAGCCAGGACAGCAGCATGAAGTCCTGCGGCCAGTAAGTGGCGCCGAAGATGTGGAACTTGCGCTCCGGCAGATTCCACCACACCGCCTGGCGACCTTCCCAGTTCAGCCACACGGTGCCGAAGAACAGCAGGAAGAGCAGGGCGCCGCCAGCGAGTCGCAGATTACGAAACAGGCCAGTGAACGCGCGGGTATAGATCTTCTCGCGGCTGGCGTAGAGATCGACGCTGGCATTCTTGGCAGGAGGAGGGGTGACGTCCTGGACGGGAATCTGTTCGCTCATCAATGCATACCAAAGCGGTTGGTTGGCAGCCCGGGCCGATACATGCCGGTCAGGGTCAATTCACGGTAGCTATATGGTACGCCTGAAAGACAACGCCCGGGTGCGACCAGCGGTCGCGACCCGGGCGTTCATTGACCCTTGTCAAAAGAGTCGTCTGTGCTTACTGCTCTTGTGCCTTGTGCGACAGGCTGTACACGTAGGCAGCCAGCAGGTGCACCTTGTCATTGCCGAGGAATTCTTCCTGGGCCGGCATGTTGCCGTGACGGCCGTAGCGAATGCTCTGCTGCAGTTGTGCATAGCTGCTGCCATAGATGAACGCTGCCGGATTGGTCAGGTTCGGCGCGCCCATGGCTGCGGTACCCTTGCCGTCTGCACCATGGCAGGCGAAGCAGGTACCGGCGAAGACCTTCTGGCCCGCTTCGATATCGGCTTCCACGCCTTCCGGCAGCTCACGACCAGCCAGCTCGGTCAGCACGTAGGCGGCTACGTTGCGTACGCCGTCTTCGCCGATGGCCGGGCCTTGAGCCGGCATCGCACCCTGGCGACCCTTGAGGATGGTGGTCTTGATGGTTTCCGGCTCGCCACCCCAGCGCCATTCGGTGTCGGTCAGGTTGGGGAAGCCGTAGCTACCCTTGGCATCGGAACCGTGGCACACCGAGCAGTTGGAGGCGAACAGGCGGCCACCCATTTTCAGGGCTTGCGGGTCCTGCGCGACTTCCTCGATCGGCATGGCGGCGTACTTGGCGAACAGCGGGCCATATTGCTCATCGGCGCGCGCCATTTCCTTTTCCCACTGGTGCACACCGGTCCAGCCGGAGTGACGCATGGAGCCGTCAGCGATCTGCACGCCAGTAGCGAAAGGCGTTTCTTTTTCGCTGTCGACGTAGTCGTAGCCAGGCAGCAGGCCCTTGAAGTTACCCAGACCAGGGTACAGGGCGAGGTAGCCGAGGGCGAAGATGATGGTGGCGACGAACAGCATGAACCACCACTTCGGCAGCGGGTTGTCATACTCCTCGATGCCGTCGAAGCTGTGGCCGACGGTTTCTTCGGTGGTTTCCTGGCGCTGGCCCTTGCGGGTGCCGAAGATCAGCCAGGTCAGGGCGAAGATGGTGCCCAGAGACAGAATGGTTACGTACCAACTCCAGAACGTGGTCATTGGTTATTGCTCCTGGAAGAGTCTTGATCGCGCTTGGACTCGGGCTTGGGATCGTCGGCGAAGGGCAGGTTGGCTGCTTCGTCGAAGCTCGATTTGCGTTTGCTGCTGTAAGCCCAGAGCACCACGCCGATGAAGGCGATGAAGACCACCGCCGTACCGATGCCGCGAATCATCCCGATGTCCATAGCGTCTTACCGTTTGTTCTTGATGGAAGTGCCGAGAACCTGCAGGTACGCGATCAGCGCGTCCATCTCGGTATTGCCTTTCACGGCATCACGAGCACCGGCGATATCTTCGTCGGTGTAGGGAATGCCGAAGCCACGCATGACTTCCATCTTCTTGGCGGTGTCGCGACCGTCGAGCTTGTTCTCCACCAGCCATGGGTAAGCGGGCATCTTCGACTCAGGCACGACGTTGCGTGGGTTGTACAGGTGGGCGCGATGCCACTCGTCCGAGTAGCGGCCGCCGACGCGAGCCAGGTCCGGGCCGGTGCGCTTGGAGCCCCACAGGAAGGGGTGATCCCAGACGCTTTCACCAGCGACGGAGTAGTGGCCGTAACGCTCGGTCTCGGCGCGGAACGGACGGATCATCTGCGAGTGGCAGCCGACGCAGCCTTCACGGATGTAGATATCGCGACCTTCCAGTTGCATCGCGGTGTAGGGCTTGAGGCCTTCCACCGGCTCGTTGGTGACGTCCTGGAAGAACAGCGGGACGATCTGGGTCAGGCCACCGATGCTGACGGCAATCACCATCAGCAGCGCCATCAGGCCGATATTCTTCTCGATGATTTCGTGTTTCATCAGTGAGCTACTCCGGCGGGAATCTGCGCAGCCGCTTCGTATTCAGCCGGCTTGGCGGCACGCACGGTGCGGAAGGTGTTGTAGGCCATCAGCAGCATGCCTGCGACGAAGAAGGCGCCGCCGATCATGCGTACGACATAGCCCGCATGGCTGGCTTCCAGTGCTTCGACGAAGGAGTAGGTGAGGGTGCCGTCTTCGTTGACTGCGCGCCACATCAGGCCCTGGGTGATGCCGTTGACCCACATCGAGGCGATGTACAGCACGGTACCGATGGTAGCCAGCCAGAAGTGGGTGTTGATCAGGGCGATGCTGTGCATCTGCTCGCGACCGAAGACTTTCGGGATCAGGTGATACAGCGAGCCGATGGAGATCATCGCTACCCAGCCGAGAGCGCCAGCGTGCACGTGGCCGATGGTCCAGTCGGTGTAGTGGGACAGGGCGTTGACGGTCTTGATGGCCATCATCGGACCTTCGAAGGTCGACATGCCGTAGAACGCCAGGGACACGACCAGGAAGCGCAGGATCGGGTCGGTGCGCAGCTTATGCCAGGCGCCGGACAGGCTCATCATGCCGTTGATCATGCCGCCCCAGCTCGGTGCCAGCAGGATAACCGACATGGCCATGCCCAGGGACTGTGCCCAGTCCGGCAGAGCGGTGTAGTGCAGGTGATGCGGACCGGCCCAAATGTACAGGGTGATCAGCGCCCAGAAGTGCACGATGGACAGGCGATACGAGTAGATCGGACGCTCGGCCTGCTTGGGTACGAAGTAGTACATCATGCCCAGGAAGCCGGTGGTCAGGAAGAAGCCCACGGCGTTGTGGCCGTACCACCACTGGATCATCGCGTCGGTCGCGCCGGCGTAGGCCGAGTACGACTTGAACAGGCTTACCGGCATGGCGGCGCTGTTGACGATGTGCAGCATCGCGGTCACGAGGATGAACGCACCGAAGAACCAGTTGCCCACATAGATGTGCTTGGTCTTGCGCTTGACGATGGTGCCGAAGAACACCAGCAGGTAGGTGATCCAGACGATCCCCAGGAGGACGTCGACCGGCCACTCGAGCTCGGCGTATTCCTTGGAGCTGGTGTAGCCCATCGGCAGGGTGATCACCGCCAGGACAATGACCGCTTGCCAGCCCCAGAAGGTGAAGGCAGCCAGACCGTCGGAGATCAGGCGCGTCTGACAGGTGCGCTGGACCACGTAATACGAGGTCGCAAACAGTGCGCATCCGCCGAAGGCGAAGATCACCGCGTTGGTGTGCAGCGGGCGCAGACGGCCGAAGCTGGTCCACGGCAGGTTTAGGTTGAGTTCCGGCCACACGAGTTGTGCGGCGATGAACACGCCTAGACCCATGCCAATGACCCCCCAGATCACCGTCATAATGGCGAACTGGCGGACCACCTTATAGTTATAAGCAGTCTGACTGATTGCTGTGCTCATGCTAGGGGTTCCACGGTTAATGGATTTTTATGGGGCAAAAATCGGCGGCAAGTATGGAGAAAGCAGGTAGCCATTGCAACGCAACGTGCCGACGCGAATAGGGTTTCAGGGCCTTCCGTGAGCCGTTCGCAACGGCCTCGGAAACAGCTCTGGCAGCTTTTTGCGCAACCAGTTTGCGCAGCGCTAAGAAAGGATCGCCTTAGAGTTGTGACGGATGGCGACTGAAAGGCAGCTTAGCCCAGTTCAAGGAAATTGCAGGGCTATTGGTCGGCAGGTGCGACACTGGGTCGCACACTTATAAGGAGGGGCCGGCGACCGTGATTCGGTCGCCGGTAAAGCAGGGGGGTTACTTGTTTTCGCCCTGGCTCAGCTTGAGCACGTAGGCGGCCAGCAGGTGAGCCTTGTCGTTACCGAGGAAGTCACCCTGCGCCGGCATGTTGCCGCTGCGACCATAGCGAATGGTCTGCTGCAGTTGGGCGAAGCTGCTGCCGTAGATGAAGGCGCTGGGCTGAGTCAGGTCCGGCGCGCCCATCACTGCCATGCCGGTGCCGGCCGGGGTGTGGCAGGCGGAGCAGAGCGTGGCGAAGATCTGCTTGCCGGCGGCGACATCGGCCTGCGCATCTTCCGGAAGGTCGCGACCGCCCAGTTCGGTGAGGACGTAGGCAGCGACGTTACGCACACCATCTTCGCCGATCATCGGGCCTTGTGCAGGCATCACTCCGACGCGGCCATGCATGATGGAGGTCTTTATGGTCTCCGGCTCGCCACCCCAGCGCCAGCTGTTGTCCGTCAGGTTGGGGAAGCCGTAGCTGCCCTTGGCGTCGGAGCCATGGCAGACCGAGCAGTTTGAGGCGAACAGGCGTCCGCCCATCTTCAGCGCGCGTTCGTCCTTGGCCACTTCCTCGATCGGCATGGCGGCGTATTTGGCGAAGATCGGGCCGTACAGCTCATCGGCACGGTCCATCTCGCGCTGCCACTGGTTGACCTGGGTCCAGCCATTCTCGTAGCCCGGCAGCAGGCCCTTGAAGTTGCCCAGGCCCGGGTAGAGCAGCAGGTAGCCAACGGAAAACACCAGGGTGCCGAGGAACAGCATGAACCACCACTTGGGCAGTGGGTTGTCATATTCCTCGATGCCATCGAAGGCGTGGCCCATGGTCTGCTCGGTCGGGTTCTTGTGCACTTCGCTCTTGCGGGTGGCGAAGATCAGCCAGAACAGCGCGACCAGCGAACCGACGGTCAGCAGGGTGATGTACCAGCTCCAGAAGGTGGTCATGCTTGGGTCCTCGAAACGGCGGGCTTGGGCTCATCGGCGAACGGCAGGTTGGCCGCTTCGGCGAAGGCATCGCGGCGTTTGCCGCTGTAGGCCCAGAGGGTGACGGCGGTGAAGGCGATCAAGACCAGCGCAGTGCCTAGGCCGCGCAGGGTGCCGATATCGATAAGCTCGAACATGGCACTCACCTCTTGTTCTTCACGGCGGTGCCAAGCACCTGCAGGTAGGCGACCAGAGCATCCATCTCGCTCTTGCCCTTGACCGCGTCGCTGGCCCCGGCGACGTCTTCTTCGCTGTAGGGCACGCCGAGGGTGCGCAGGGCGCTCATCTTCTTGGCGGTGTCCTGGCCATCGAGGCTCTGCTCCACCAGCCAGGGGTAGGCGGGCATGATCGACTCCGGCACGACGTTGCGCGGGTTGTACAGGTGGGCGCGATGCCACTCGTCCGAGTAGCGGCCGCCGACGCGAGCCAGGTCCGGGCCGGTGCGCTTGGAGCCCCACAGGAAGGGGTGATCCCAGACGCTTTCACCAGCCACCGAGTAGTGGCCGTAACGCTCGGTCTCGGCGCGGAACGGACGGATCATCTGCGAGTGGCAGCCGACGCAGCCTTCACGGATGTAGATATCGCGACCTTCCAGTTGCAGCGCGGTGTAGGGCTTGAGGCCATCGACCGGTTCGTTGGTGACGTCCTGGAAGAACAGCGGGACGATCTGCGTCAGGCCGCCGATGCTGACCGCCAGGATCATCACCAGGGCCATCAGGCCGATGTTCTTCTCGAGAATCTCGTGTTTCATCAGTGGGCTCCTTCTACCGAGAACTGCGCAGCGGCTTCCATCTCGGTGGATTTCGCGCTGCGTACGGTCAGCCAGACGTTCCAGGCCATCAGCAGCATGCCGGCGAAGAAGATGGCGCCGCCGATCACCCGCACCACGAAGCCGACATGGCTGGCTTCCAGCGCTTCGACGAAGGAGTAGGTGAGGGTGCCGTCCTCGTTCACCGCGCGCCACATCAGGCCCTGAGTGATGCCGTTGACCCACATCGAGGCGATGTACAGCACGGTGCCAATGGTGGCCAGCCAGAAGTGGCTGTTGATCAGACCCAGGCTATGCATCTGCTCGCGGCCGAACACCTTGGGAATCAGGTGATACAGCGAGCCGATCGACACCATGGCGACCCAGCCGAGGGCGCCGGCGTGCACATGGCCGATGGTCCAGTCGGTGTAGTGGGACAGGGCGTTGACGGTCTTGATGGCCATCATCGGGCCTTCGAAGGTGCTCATGCCGTAGAAGGCCAGGGACACCACCAGAAAGCGCAGGATCGGGTCGGTACGCAGTTTGTGCCAGGCACCGGAGAGGGTCATCATGCCGTTGATCATGCCGCCCCAGCTGGGTGCCAGGAGGATCAGCGACATCACCATGCCCAGGCTCTGCGCCCAGTCCGGCAGCGCGGTGTAATGCAAGTGGTGCGGGCCGGCCCAGATATATACCGCGATCAGCGCCCAGAAGTGGACGATGGACAGGCGGTAGGAGTAGACCGGGCGACCGGCCTGCTTGGGCACGAAGTAATACATCATCCCCAGAAAGCCAGCGGTGAGGAAGAAGCCCACGGCGTTGTGCCCGTACCACCACTGGATCATGGCGTCTGTGGCACCGGCATACAGCGAGTAGGACTTGGTCAGGGTGACCGGAATTTCCAGGTTGTTGACCACGTGCAGTATGGCCACGGTGAGGATGAACCCGCCGAAGAACCAGTTACCCACGTAGATGTGGCTGACCTTGCGCTGCATCACCGTACCGAAGAAGACGATGGCGTAGGACACCCAGACGATGGTGATCAGGATGTCGATCGGCCATTCCAGTTCGGCGTATTCCTTGGAGCTGGTCCAGCCCAGGGGCAGGGTGATGGCCGCGAGCAGGATCACCAGTTGCCAGCCCCAGAAGGTGAAGGCAGCCAACTTGGGCGCGAACAGCGTGGTCTGACTGGTGCGTTGCACCGCGTAGTAGCTGGTGGCGAACAGGGCGCAGCCACCGAAGGCGAAGATCACCGCATTGGTATGCAGCGGACGCAGACGGCCGAAGCTGGTCCACGGTAGGTTCAGGTTCAGTTCGGGCCAGGCCAGCTGGGCAGCGATGAATACGCCGAGTCCCATGCCGACGATGCCCCAAACCACCGTCATAATGGCGAACTGGCGAACCACCCTGTAGTTGTAGGCGGAACGGGTTGTTGTGTTCATGTCTGGGCTTCCATCCACGGTTATGGCAGAGCGGCCGATAACCGTGGTGGACGCAGGCATGAGCAAGCCACGGACACCACGGATATCGACGCGAGGCAAGCATGAGCAAAGGGCCATCTGGGTTTATTGACGCCGGTCAATGTGAGCAGGGACTACCCTGGCTGTGGGACGAACCGCCGCAGGCGGCATCGAGCACGCTGATCCTCGCCCATGGCGCGGGCGCGCCGATGGACAGTCCGTTCATGCAGGCCATGGCTCAGGGTTTGGCGGCGCGGGGCGTGCGTGTGGTGCGCTTCGAGTTCGCCTATATGGCGCAGCGACGGGTGGACGGGCGCAAGCGCCCGCCCAATCCGCAGGCGCAACTGCTGCAGCAATGGCGCGAGGTATATGCCCAGGTGCGCCAACGGGTCGCAGGGCCCGTGGCCATCGGTGGCAAGTCCATGGGCGGGCGCATGGCCAGTCTGCTGGCTGACGAGTTCGGCGCCTCAGCCCTCGTTTGTCTCGGCTATCCCTTCTATGCCGCCGGCAAGCCGGAAAAACCGCGAGTGGCCCATCTCGCCGAGCTGCGTACGCCGACGCTGATCATCCAGGGGGAGCGCGATGCATTGGGCAATAGGGAAACCGTGGCGGGTTACGAGCTTTCAGCGGCCATCGAGTTGCACTGGCTGCAGGCTGCCGATCATGACTTAAAGCCATTGAAGGCATCAGGCTTCAGCCATCAGCAGCATCTCCAGACGGCAGTCGGGGCGATCGCGGCTTATCTTGGTGCGGGCTGAGGAAGAGCTTCGTCCGCTTGACCGCTGCTTCTCTTGATCCGGATTTCATTCGGGCTACGCACGTTCATTCCGACACTTGTTCGTCGTGTAGTCGGTGCAAAAGCGGTTGCGCTTGACCGGTCGGTCACGCAATGTGACAGCTAAGTGTCCGGGGCCACTGCAGGGCGGGGCTGCAGGCTTTTTGCCTTCACCGCGCGCTGCGATGGCCAGTGAATTCTTGCTGTGCCACGCAATGGGGCGGCGTCTCATGACGGAAACATTGCGTTGCACCATTTCGGTGCTTTTTGTTTGGGTGTTGTTGGTATCTATTTGAAATTAAAGGATTAATTTCGCTGGCTCGGGCCTTGCAGAGGATGCTGCAAGTCCGGGTGACAAGGAGTACGGCATGGCCCGCACCTTTTATGATGAGATGTACGACGCGAGCGGCGCTGTCCGCCCGCACTACTGCGAATTTGCCCGCTGGTTGGCAGACACGCCGGATGATCTGCTGGCCCAGCGCCGACGAGAAGCCGACCTTCTGTTCCACCGTGCCGGTATCACCTTCACCCTCTATGGGGATGATCAGGGCACCGAGCGCCTGATCCCCTTCGACATCATTCCCCGCTCCATCCCTGCCAGCGAATGGCGCGTCGTCGAACGCGGCTGTATCCAGCGCGTACAGGCGCTCAACCTGTTCCTCGCCGATCTTTACCATGACCAGCGCATCATCAAGGCGGGGATCATCCCGGCTGAGCAGGTGCTGGCCAACGAGGGCTACCAGATGGCCATGCAGGGCCTCGACCTGCACCGCGACATCTACGCGCACATCGCTGGGGTCGACCTGGTACGTGACGGCGACGGCAGCTACTACGTACTGGAAGACAACCTGCGCACCCCCAGCGGCGTGAGCTACATGCTCGAAGACCGCAAGATGATGATGCGCCTGTTCCCCGAGCTGTTCGCCGCTCAGCGCGTGGCGCCGGTGGACCACTACCCGAACCTGCTGCTCGATGCGCTGAAGAGTTCCAGCCCGCTGGACAACCCCACGGTGGTGGTGCTGACGCCGGGCCGCTTCAACAGCGCCTACTTCGAACACGCCTTCCTTGCCCGCGAGATGGGTGTGGAGCTGGTGGAAGGCGCTGACCTGTTCGTGCGTGACGACAAGGTTTACATGCGCACCACCGCCGGCGCGCGGCAGGTGGACGTGATCTATCGCCGCCTCGATGACGCCTTCCTCGATCCACTGGCTTTCAATCCTGATTCGATGCTCGGCGTCGCGGGGCTGCTGTCGGCCTATCGCTCACGCAACGTGGTGCTGGCCAACGCCATCGGCACCGGCGTGGCCGACGACAAGTCGATCTACCCCTATGTCGGCGACATGATCCGCTTCTATCTGGACGAAGAGCCGATCCTCAAGAACGTACCCACCTGGCAGTGTCGCAAGCCGGAGGAGCTGTCCCACGTGCTGGCCAACCTGTCCGAACTGGTGGTCAAGGAGACTCAAGGCTCGGGCGGCTACGGCATGCTGGTCGGCCCGGCGGCGAGCAAGGCCGAGATCGAGAACTTCCGCGCGCGGTTGATGGCCAAACCGGAGGCCTATATCGCCCAGCCGACGCTGTGCCTGTCCACCTGTCCGACCTTCGTCGAGCGCGGCATCGCCCCGCGCCATATCGATCTGCGCCCGTTCGTCCTGACCGGTCGCGAAACCCGCCTGGTGCCCGGCGGCCTCACGCGCGTGGCACTGCGCGAAGGCTCGCTGGTGGTCAACTCGTCGCAAGGCGGTGGGACCAAGGACACCTGGGTGGTGGAGGACTGAGTATGCTTTCGAGAACTGCCTCCGATCTGTACTGGATGTCGCGCTACCTGGAGCGTGCCGAGAACCTGGCGCGCATGCTCGACGTCAGCTATTCGCTGTCACTGATGCCGCAGGACGGCCGTGGCGATGGCCTAGATGAGTTGGCTATGCCGCTGCTGATCACCGGCACCCTGGACGACTACCTGGAGCGCCACGGTCCACTGCACGGCGAGCGCATGCTGCACTTCTTCGCTCTCGATGCGAGCAACCCCGGCAGCATCTACTGCTGCCTGCAAGCTGCGCGCAGCAACGCGCATGCGGTGCGCGGGCGGATCACCGCGGACATGTGGGAAAACATCAACGCCACCTGGCTGGAGATGCGCGGCATTGCCGAGCAGGGCCTGGGCCGCTACGGCATCAGCCGCTTCTGCGAGTGGGTCAAGGAGCGCTCGCACCTGTTCCGTGGTGCCACCTTCGGCACCATCATGCGTGGTGAGGCCTATCGCTTCATCCGCCTGGGCACCTTCATCGAGCGTGCCGACAACACCCTGCGCCTGCTCGATGCGCGCTACGAAATGCTTGGCGAGGAGATCGACGAGCTGGAGGAGCGCACTGCACGCAGCTATTACCAATGGAGTGCGCTGCTGCGTGCGTTGTCCTCGTTCGAGGCCTTCGCCGAGAGCTACCGCGGCTCGCCACGCACGCGCAAGGTCGCCGAACTGCTGCTGCTACGTCCGGACGTGCCGCGCTCGCTGCGTGCCTGCATGGAAGAACTCAACCTGATGCTTTCCGGTCTACCCGGAGAGAACGGTCGCCCGGCACAGCGCCTGGCCGCCGAACTGGATGCGCGGCTGCGCTACACCAGTATCGATGAAGTGCTCGACGAAGGCCTGCACGCCTGGCTCACCGACTTCATCCTGCTGGTACGCCAGTTGGGCAACACCATCCATACGTCCTACCTGGAGGTCGCATGAGACTCTCGATCAGCCATGACACCACCTATCGTTACGATGATCAGGTACGCGCCAGCATCCAGTACCTGCGCCTGACCCCACACGACAGCGAGCGCCAGCAGGTGCTCAGCTGGCAGCTCGACCTGCCGCGCCCGGTGCACGCCCAGCTCGACCCCTACGGCAACATCCTGCACGTGCTGACCCTGGACGAGCCGCACGAGTCCATCGTCATCGGCGCCCGCGGCCAGGTGGAGATCGACGAAAGCTGCGAGGCCGAGCACGAGCGTCAGTCGGCGCTGCCGTTTTTGCGCTTCACCCGCCTGACCCAGGCCGACGACGCCATCCGCGAGTTCGCCGCGCAGCAGAGCAAGGCTCGCGCGGATCGCAACGGCCTGATCGACCTGATGCATGCGCTCAATGCTCATATCGCCTACCAGCCAGGCATCACCGAGGTGGACACCAGTGCCGCCGAGGCCTTCGCCGGTCGCCGTGGCGTCTGCCAGGATCATACCCATGCCTTCCTCGCCTGCGCGCGCAGTCTCGGTGTGCCGGCGCGCTATGTGTCGGGCTATCTCTACACCGATGACGCCGAGCACCTGGCCAGCCATGCCTGGGCCGAGGCCTGGGTGGGGGACGCCTGGTACAGCTTCGATGTGACCAACTGCCTGGCACGCCCGGAACGACATCTGAAGCTGGCAGTCGGCCTGGACTACCTCGATGCCTGCCCGGTGCGTGGCATGCGCCGAGGCGGTGGTTGCGAGCAGATGCACGCGCAGGTACAGGTGGCGCCGCTGCTGCAGGTGCGTCAGCAGTGATGTACCGATAGGCGCGTGTCGGGTGCGCCATTTGCGCACCAGGCGCCTGGTCAAAACGCCTGTGCGCATGGCGCACCCTACCTGAATCGTTCCTACAGGCTAGGTGTTGTCAGGTTTCGGGGCGTTCTTGCGCTGGCTCATGTGCTGCAGGTAGGCGATCAGTCGTTCCAGTTCGGCAGGTGCTGGTACCTGTTCGCTGAACCCCGGCATGCGCCCCTGCGGCCAACGTCGCAGGCTTTGTGGGTCACGGATGTACTGGCGCAGGAAGTCGCCGGTGAAATATTCGGTCGGGCTGTGCGGAATGTTCAGGTCCGGGCCGAACTCGGAGTCGCCAGCGCCATTGAGTCGGTGGCAGGCCATGCAGTTCTTCTGATACGCGGTGAAGCCGGCACGGATTTCGGTGCTGGCATCCACTGCCGGCAGCAAGGCAGGGAAGCGTTGTTCAACAGTGGCGAGCTGGCGAATCCGGGCGACCTGGAAGGGCCACTGCTCCGGGCCGATCTGGCTGGCGGCCGGATCGGTCCAGACCAGATAGAAGGGACCGGCGCTGGGCTTATCCTTGGCCAGCGGTGGCCAGGGGCGTTGTGGATCCTCGATGGCCAGCCACGCCTTGGCACCCTCGCGCGCCAGCAGGGTGGCGGCCGGTAGCTCGGCAGCAAAGCCGTCGAGGGCCACGGCCTGTAGGTGGTCGCCAGCAGTTACGCCGTCCAGCAGGGCGCTTATGGGCACCGCTCGGTAACGCATGGGCCGCTTGTAACTCACGTCGTCGTCTATCTCGATATCACGTGCTTGCGGATGGCCGAGCAACTCGCTGCTGCTCCAGCTGCGTTGTCCGCCGCTCAGATGTATCTCAAGCTGCGCCGCCTGCGCTGTGCCGCCCAGAACCAACAGTGCAAGTAGCAGAGCCCTCACTCCTCGGCCTCCAGCAGAGGTAGCAGATCGTCATAAGCGCCGGCATTGATCACCTGGCGGTAACCCAGGTTCTCCAGGCTTTGCTTGGCCAGTCCCGAGCGGCGACCGCTGCGGCAATAGAGCACCAGAGGCCGGTCCTTGTCCGGTGCGATGCTGGCGATCTGCGCAGCGATCTCGTCATGACCGATGCGAATGGCGCCAGGCAGGGCGCCAGCGGAAAATTCTTCGCTGCTGCGTACGTCGATAAGCAGGCTGTCGGCCCGTTGCAGGGTGGCCAGAGCGGCGGCTTGATCGATTTCTTCAGCCTGGGCGCCAAGAAAGGTGAGCAGGCTGCTCAACAAAATGAGAAAACGCATGTCCGGCTCCAGGGCAGGGGGCTTTTGCCTATCTTTGCCCGAAGTCAGCACGCCGTCCACAAGCAAGCGCCCGCCCTGCACTGAGCGCACTACGGCGTCGGCGCAGCAGCGGGGAAGTATAAAGTCAGCTGACCAGACGGGTCAGATTGGGAAGGATCAGGATGATTGCCGTGGCGAAAAGTATTACGCCAGCTTGGCGATATTTCGGCTGTTTGAACATGGCTGCATGCCTTTTGTTGTTATGGGGGTGGCACCGGGAGCCTGCATCACCATGCGGCAGGCTGCTGCGTCACACCTGGGCGTTGCTTTGATTGCCCGCCCCGGCATGACCCGGCGACGGTTCCCTGCACCCGTTTTTCTATACGGGCGTAGAAGTAACTCTAGGGCTGGCGTCACAGTTTCCTTAGATGGTTTGGTTGCTAACGAAGTGCTGTTAGGAAGCTGGGGCTATGTGCGACATCCTCCAGAACAATGCAGGCCTTGAAGCAGACAGCTTGCTCGCCCTTGCAGCTGTCAGTTTGAGCAAACGACCATTCGTCTGAGCTCAGCGGTCAATGGTGCTGAGCGCTTAGGTCATTGAGCGCTGATGTACCAGCGCTATGGTAGTCAGGCTCAATAAGAACAGGCGCGGCCGGTTTGTGATGTTCCGCCAGCGCCGTATCAGTCTCCGAGGACGCCATGACCGAAGCATATATTTTCGATGCGCTGCGCACACCGCGTGGCAAGGGCAAGAAGGACGGCGCGCTGTACAGCGTCAAGCCGGTTCAGCTGATTGCCGGCCTGCTCAATGCCCTGCAAACGCGCAACGATCTGGATACCAGCCAGGTCGACGACATCGTGCTGGGCTGCGTGACGCCCGTGGGCGATCAGGGCGCCGATATCGCCAAGACCGCCGCCATGGTCGCGGACTGGGACGTTAGCGTCGCCGGCGTGCAGCTCAACCGCTTCTGCGCCTCGGGCCTGGAGGCGGTGAACATGGGCGCGATGAAGGTGCGCTCCGGCTTCGAGGATCTGGTGGTGGTCGGTGGCGTGGAGTCCATGTCGCGCGTGCCAATGGGCTCGGACGGCGGCGCCTGGGTCATGGACCCGGAAACCAACATCCACAGCAATTTCGTCCCGCAGGGTATCGGTGCCGACCTGATCGCCACCCTGGAGGGTTTCAGCCGCGCCGATGTCGATGCCTTCGCCCTGCGCTCGCAGCAGAAGGCGGCGCGCGCCAGCGCCGATGGCTCGTTCGCCAGGTCGCTGGTGCCGGTGATCGACCAGAACGGCATCGTGCTGCTCGACCATGACGAATTCATCCGTGGCGATTCGACTCTGGAAGGCCTCGGCAAGCTCAAGCCGAGCTTCGAGATGATGGGGCAGATGGGCTTCGACTCCACTGCACTGCGCGTCTACAGCCATGTCGAGTGCATCGAGCACGTGCATACGCCGGGCAACAGCTCCGGCATCGTCGACGGTGCGGCGCTGATGCTGATCGGCTCGGCGGCCAAGGGCAAGGAACTGGGCCTGAAGCCGCGCGCGCGGATCGTCGCCACGGCGGTGACCAGCACCGACCCGACCATCATGCTCACCGGCCCGGCGCCGGCCACGCGCAAGGCGCTGGCCAAGGCGGGACTCTCCATCGACGACATCGACCTGTTCGAGGTCAACGAGGCTTTTGCCTCCGTTGTCATGAAGTTCATGAAGGACATGGGCGTGAGCGAGGACAAGGTCAACGTCAACGGCGGTTCCATCGCCATGGGCCACCCGCTGGGCGCCACCGGCTGCGCGATCCTCGGCACACTGCTCGATGAACTGGAGAAGCGCCAGTTGCGCTACGGCCTTGCCACCCTCTGCGTGGGCGGCGGCATGGGCATCGCCACCATCATCGAACGAATCTGATCGGTAGGGCGGGCGCAACCCGCCATTCGTGTGCTGGCGGGTTGCACCCGCCCTACGCAGCTCCCACAGCTTTGGGAAGAGAATACAAAAATGACTGACGCCATCCGTTACGAAAAAGGCCAGGACAATATCGTCGTCCTGACCATGGACATGCCCGGCCAGAGCGCCAATACCATGAACGCGATCTACCGCGAGGCCATGGGCCAGATCGTCGACCGCCTGGAGGCCGAAAAGGACTCGATCACCGGGGTGATCGTCACCTCGGCGAAGAAGACCTTCTTCGCCGGCGGCGACCTCAATGAACTGATCAAGGTAACCCAGGCCGAGGCCCAGGGCTTCTACGAGATGATTCTGAAGATCAAGGGCCAGCTGCGCCGCCTGGAAACCCTCGGCAAGCCGGTGGTTGCCGCCATCAACGGCGCAGCGCTGGGCGGCGGCTGGGAAATCGCCTTGGCCTGCCACCACCGCATCGCGCTGAACCAGAGCCACGTCCAGCTCGGCCTGCCGGAAGTCACCCTCGGCCTGCTGCCGGGCGGCGGTGGGGTAGTGCGCATGGTGCGCCTGCTTGGCCTGGAAAAGGCCCTGCCGTATCTGGCCGAAGGCAAGAAGGTGCGCCCGGACGCAGCGCTCAAGGCCGGCCTGATCCACGATCTGGCCAGCGACCGTGACGAGATGCTGGCCAAAGCCCGCGCCTGGATCGCCGCCAACCCGTCAGCCAAGCAGCCGTGGGACGTGCAGGGCTACAAAATTCCCGGTGGCACGCCAAGCTCGCCGAATGTGGCGCAGATGCTGGCCATCGCTCCGAGCGTGTTGCGCGACAAGACCAAGGGTTGCTTCCCGGCGCCGGAGAAAATCATGTGCGCTGCTGTCGAGGGCGCCCAGGTCGACTTCGACACCGCGCAGATCATCGAGGCGCGTTACTTCACCGAGCTGACCACCGGCCAGGTGGCGAAGAACATGATCGGCACCTTCTGGTTTCAGCTCAACGAAATCAATGCCGGAGGCTCGCGCCCGCAGGGCTACCCGAAAACCCAGACGAAGAAGGTCGGCGTGCTCGGCGCCGGCATGATGGGGGCGGGCATCGCCTACGTATCGGCGGCAGCTGGTATCGAGGTGGTGCTCAAGGATGTATCCGTCGAGGCGGCGGAGAAGGGTAAGGCCTACTCGGCCAAGCTGCTCGACAAGAAGGTCGGCAAGGGCCATATGACGGCCGAGCAGCGTAAGGCGTTCCTGGCGCTGATCAAGGCCACCGACAGCGAGGCGGATTTCGCCGGCTGCGACCTGATCATCGAAGCCGTATTCGAGGATCGCTCACTCAAGGGCAAGGTTACTGCCGCTGCAGAAGCCGCTGCGCTGAGCGATGCGCTGATCGCCTCCAACACCTCGACGCTGCCGATCACCGGCCTGGCCACTGCCGTGGCCAAACCGGAGAAATTCATCGGCCTGCACTTCTTCAGTCCGGTGGACAAGATGCCGCTGGTGGAGATCATCCGTGGCGAGAAGACCAGCGATGAGACTTTGGCGCGCGGCTTCGACTATGTCATGCAGATCAAGAAGACGCCCATCGTGGTCAACGACAGCCGCGGCTTCTTCACCTCGCGGGTGTTCGGCACCTTCACCAACGAAGGCCTGGCCATGCTCGGTGAGGGCGTCAGCGCGGCGATGATCGAGAATGAGGCGCGCAAGGCCGGCATGCCGGTCGGCCCGCTGGCGATCAGCGACGAGGTGTCGATGAGCCTGATGAATCACATCCGCCAGCAGACCATCAAGGATCTGGCGGCCGAGGGCAAATCCATCCCCGAGCACCCGGCCTTTGCCGTGATCGATCTGATGCTCAATGAGTACAAGCGTCCGGGCAAGGCGGCCGGGAGTGGTTTCTACGATTACCCGGCGGGTGGCAAGAAGTACCTGTGGCCCGAGCTCAAGGCGCGCTTCGAGAAAGCCGATGCGCAGATTTCGCAGGAGGACGTGCGCGACCGCATCCTGTTCATCCAGGCCATCGAGACGGTGCGCTGCGTGGAAGAGGGCGTACTGAAGTCGGTGGCCGACGCCAATATCGGCTCGATCTTCGGCATCGGCTTCGCCGCCTGGACTGGCGGTGCGCTGCAGTTCATCAACCAGTACGGGGTGAAGGATTTCGTCGCGCGTGCGCAGTACCTGGCCGAGCAGTACGGCGAGCGTTTCCTGCCGCCAGCGCTGTTGCTGGAGAAGGCGGCCAAGGGCGAGATGTTTTAACAGGAGGGGCGCCGAACCTGTAGGAGCGGTGCCCCGCCGCGAACCTGGGCGGCGGGTGCTCGCAAAGCTTCGCCCCGGGGCGGGGCTCCCACGAAAGAAAGCTGTGGGCGTTTTATCTGGTTGGGACAAGCCCGGCAGGGCGAGTTTCCTCGGTGGCGTGAGTCAGTCTTCCAACTGGTCGCGGATCACCTGGCCGCTCTTGCCGTCGATGCGAAACTCGTAGAGGCGGCCATCCTGTTTCAGACCTTCGCCCTCCCAGTAGCCATCATTGTCGGCTTCGATCTTGTGCAGCTCGGTATAACCGGCTGCACGGGCCTTGCTCAGGGCGTCCTCGATGCTGATCCAGTCACTGCCGGGGCGATCCGCCAGGGCGTTACCAGCCAACAGGAAACTGCCTGCGAGCAGGGCGATCAGGTTGCGTGTATGCATGGTCTGGTTCCTCTTTCCGTTGAAGATACCCGGAGGAGTCTAGACCATCGAGACTTCACGCCGCCTGGCACCATCCCTGGCGAATGCACACGGCCTCGTGGATCGCCAGCATCTCGCTGTGCCGGGTAGGCATGCGCAGGGTCAGCATGCTGCCATCATCGAGCTGCAGAGCGGCTTCGGTTTCGAATTGCAGGCTGCCATCTTGCAGGTGAGCGTAGGTGACGCCGTAGGCGTCCAGGCTGAGTTGGCTATGCATGGCTGCTCTCCTGGGTCGTGTCAGCGCGGACGAGCGTCGCGGGCTGCGGCGGCAGCCTGCTCGGGACGAACCGGTGCGACGGTCTGGAAGGCGGAGGCGGCGGCGAAACTGGCGAGTGCGGCGTAGATGCTCATGATCGATTTCCTTCTGTGCAAGTGGGCAGGGCCCGATGACGAAATCATCCGGCACATGCATGAGGCGCAGAAGTGAAAGGTATTTATGATGACTATCGAGCGTACTGATAAGACGCTACGCGGCGGCCTTTGGCGGGAAAACCAATGTTTGCGTGGTGAGCGGTTATATGAGGGTTAAGTTATTGCGGGGGCGGTGCTTATGAACATCCCTGTTCATGTTTTGTCTTAGCGAGTAGCCAAAGCGTAGTTGCTCTGCATCCAGTTATGATGATGCCTTTCGCTGCGGTTCATCGACCAGTTGGTGAGTGCCACCATAGCCAGAGTTCCGCCGATAATCATAAGGGGATAGGCTACTGTTAGTTCGACCAGTGAATACTTCCAGGCCAGCGGTCGGCCAACGCCGAGAAGGGCCGCGTAGAACCAGGAAACACCGGACAGTGCGCCAGAAAAAATGGCCAGGTGACGCATGTTCGCTGACAGCTTGAGCAAAGACCCGGTTTTTTGCAGAGCTGGCAGTATCGAGTTGTGCAAGACCATACCATTGAGGGTCAATAGCACGACAATACTGATCTTGGCTTGCAGTTTGGGGTTCATGAAGTACTGCATGCCGGCGCTGGAGGCGTCTAGCGCAATGATGGCGATGCCACTGATCCATAGGGCAATAAGTGAGATGCCGACCACGCTTTTCAGATGTGCCAGGTGTTCGCGACACTGTTTGGCGCCTTCACCTTTAAGCAGCTGCTTAATCATGGCGATATCGCTGGTTAGTATCAAGCCAATGGCAACGCAGCAGGCGATGAGGTGTATATAAATGATCCCTAAACGTAATAGTTCCATTGCTTCTTTGTTTTGGAGAGCGGAAATTAGAAGTGTGTAAAGGTCCATGTAAATACCTCGGACTCTGCAAAAATAAATAAAAATAACCATGCGTCAGAGCATATTTAATTGGCACTGACTTTGTTTTGTGTGTGGTTACTGATCGCTAATCACTTTCTGGTAATTATTAACTGCAGAAAACCTCTTTTATCTGGACAATAGCAAACCACCGACGCAATCTCTTGCAGTCAAGGAATCTTCCAGATTCGGGGGGGCGATGGAGCGATGGACAGGGTTTGTGCTCGAGCCGGGGGAAGGCCCACGACTATGAGAGCAATGGTAAGCGCTGTAGTTCATTTTTTGATCAGCCGTTCGTCGTTCATGGGCCCTCGGGCTGTGACCTGCTGAGCATTTTCTAATCAATCAGGTCGTTAGGGTGGTCCTGAGGTCTTGGCTCGCTCATGCGCTAACGGCGCCTGGCTGGGGCTCGTTCGGCAGGTTGTAAAATTTTCTTGACGAGAGTCAGACTCCTCTCAGAGCCTGGCATGCGGCACTTCTATCGGTGTTCAGGGTTATGGCGCTATTTCATTGGGCTGCATGATGTGTTAAGAAAAACGCACAAATCACCCGCCCGCATGTTCACCACAGGAAACCTCATGTCGCTGCGTATCTGCATCCTGGAAACTGACATCCTCCGCCCCGAACTGGTCGACCAGTACCAGGGTTATGGCCACATGTTCGAGCAGCTGTTCGCTCAACAGCCGGTCACGGCAGAGTTCAGTGTCTACAACGTGGTGGAAGGGCATTACCCGCCCGATAGCGAGAAATTCGATGCCTATCTGGTGACCGGCAGCAAGGCGGATTCTTTCGGCAGCGATCCCTGGATTCAGACCCTCAAGGAGTATCTGCTCGAGCGCTACAAGCGCGGCGACAAGCTGCTGGGCATCTGTTTTGGCCATCAACTGCTGGCGCTGCTGCTTGGCGGCAAGGCCGAGCGTGCCGAACAGGGCTGGGGCGTTGGCGTGCACAGTTATCGTCTGGCAGGCAAGCCCGAGTGGATGAGCCCGGCTCTGGACGAGCTGCAACTGTTGATCAGCCACCAGGATCAGGTCACCCGCCTGCCAGAGAAGGCCACGCTGCTGGCTTCCAGTGACTTCTGCCCGATTGGCGCCTACCACATCGAGGATCAGGTGCTGTGCTTCCAGGGGCATCCTGAGTTCGTTCACGACTACTCGCGGGCATTACTCGATCTGCGCCAGCAGCATCTCGGTGAGCAGGTCTATCAGCAGGGCGTGGACAGCCTCAAGCATTCGCAGCAGGGCAGTGCAGTGGCTGAGTGGATGATGCGCTTTGTCGCTCAAGGCAAGGAAAGCAAGGCCTGAGCCTGATTCGGTCCATGAAAAAGCCCGGTTTGCCGGGCTTTTTCATGCCTGCTGGGTGAGCACGAAGTAAGGCGAGAGCTGTTCGCTTCTGCTTGGCGGTGGGCTGCTACGTTGCCGCTTGAGACTCTCGGCCAGGTCCAGGTGGTGAGCCAATTTGTGGCTGCACTCGATATTGCGCGCCACGGCGCCAGCCGAGCCTTTACCAATACCACTGAGTGCGAGCAGGGTGGTCAGCAGAGACAGACTGGCAAGCATCAGCAGGCGAGTGCGTTGGGTTCTGATCATGGCCGTTCCCTCATCCCTGCGAGAGCGTGCCGAGCAGGGTGGGCAAATGCGTGATCAGGCTGTGCAGTGGGCCTGGTTGTTCAAAGGTTGGAGTGCTTGGCTGCAAGGTGGCGTAACTCACGACCAGCACCGTCGAGGTGCTGATCAGGTACAGACCGATGGCAGCGAGGGCGCCGTTGCGGGCAGCTTGAGAGAGGCGGGACATGTTCTGTGCTCCAGGTCCGGAGTGGGTGTGGGCACAGAATCGTCGAAGTCATTTCGATTGAATAATGGATGTTCTGCAGAGTAACTATCGATGGATTTGATAGCAGGCGCGGGTTGCCTGCTCGCTCCGGCACCCCGCGTCACGCTTCACGCAGATGCCAGCTCCTTGTCCATGCTGCTGATGCATTCGCTCATGGCCTGCTGACAACGCTCCATCAGCGCGGGCATGTCGTCCAGGCTCAGGCCGGCAGTAGGAATTGCCGGCAGCGAGCGAATCAGGATGCGGCCGCTGTTCCAGCGATTCAGGCGCATGGCTTTGCTGTAGTTGCTCACGCACACCGGGATGATCGGAACACCGGCCGTGATCGCCATCTGAAACGCGCCTTTCTTGAACGGCAGCAGGCCTCGGCCAAGGTTGCGCGTGCCTTCCGGGAAGACCCAGATCGAAGTGTCGCGATTGCGCAGGGTTTCGGTGGTCGTCAGCATTGCGCGTTTGGCGGCTACGGCATTGCTGCGATCGATCAGCACGTTACCGGCCAGCCAGTAGAGCTGACCGAAGAATGGCACCCACTTGAGGCTCTTCTTGCCGATGCTCACGGTGCGCTCCGGTACCACGCGGCCAAGCACGTAGAGATCGAAGTTGGACTGGTGGTTGGCGATGATCACGCAGGAGCGCTGGTGTTCTAAAAGCGGGCGTACGTCGGTCTTCAGCTTCAGGCGCAGCAGGCATAGGGCGGGCAGCGAATAGAGACGTGCGCAGAGGCGGCTGTTGTCGGGGTTGAACGGGCGGCACAGGCCGAGCAGCAGGCCAAGCAGGCCGGCCAGGATGAAATGCACGCCCATCAGCAGCATGCGCAAGACGTAAAGCATTGGGGAGAACCGTCAGGGAAGGGGCGCGCAGTGTACGGGCGTTCACTCTGGCGGGCAATTGCTCGAAACTACCGCTTGGCGTGCGTAACGTCATGAATTGTCGCAGAACTTGTCGGTTTCCGTGCCCATGTAGAAAGGGCGCCTCACGGCGCCCTTCAATACTTACTCGGTCTCGGTTTTGGCCGGCTTACCCGGCAGTAGGCCGTCTGCGCGGAACATCGACTTGATGCCGCGCAGCGCCTGACGGCTGCGGTCCTGGTTCTCGATCAGGGCGAAGCGCACATGGTCGTCGCCATAGTCGCCAAAACCCAGGCCGGGCGAAACGCAGACCTTGGCTTCTGCCAGCAGCTTCTTGGCGAACTCCAGCGAGCCAAGATGAGCATAGGCGTCGGGAATCTTGGCCCAGATGTACATCGAGGCCTTGGGCTTCTCCACCATCCAGCCGATCTCGTGCAGGCCCTTGACCAGCAGGTTGCGGCGTTGCCGGTACTGTTCGGCGATATCGCGCACGCACTGCTGGTCACCTTCCAGCGCGGCGATGGCCGCGACCTGCAGCGGGGTGAAGGTGCCGTAGTCGTGGTAGCTCTTGATCCGTGCCAGGGCGCTGACCAGCTCGGGATTGCCGACCATGAAGCCGATGCGCCAGCCGGCCATGTTGTAGCTCTTGGACAGGGTGAAGAACTCCACCGCGATGTCCTTGGCGCCCGGCACCTGCATGATCGACGGCGCTTTCCAGCCGTCGTAGACGATGTCAGCGTAGGCCAGATCGTGAATCACCAGCACATCGTACTGCTTGGCTAGGGTGACCACGCGCTCGAAGAAATCCAGCTCCACGCACTGCGCGGTGGGGTTGGAGGGGAAGCCGAGGATCATCATCTTCGGCTTGGGGATCGACTCGCGAATCGCCCGTTCCAGCTCGGCGAAGAAGTCCACGCCCGGTACCAGCGGTACAGAGCGTACCTGAGCGCCGGCGATCACCGCGCCGTAGATGTGGATCGGGTAGCTGGGGTTGGGCACCAGTACGGTGTCACCGTGGTCCAGGGTGGCCAGCATCAGGTGCGCCAGGCCTTCCTTGGAGCCGATGGTGACGATGGCTTCGCTTTCCGGATCGATCTCCACGTCGTAGCGGTCCTTGTACCAGCGCGAGATGGCGCGGCGCAGGCGAGGAATACCGCGGGAGGTGGAGTATCCGTGGGTGTCTTCACGCTGGGCGACCTGCACGAGCTTTTCAACGATGTGCGGTGGAGTCGCGCCGTCGGGGTTGCCCATGGAGAAGTCGATAATGTCTTCACCGCGACGGCGTGCGGCCATCTTGAGTTCGGCGGTAATGTTGAAGACGTAGGGGGGGAGACGATCGATGCGCGCAAAGCGGCGCTTGGCGTTGTCAGCCATGATTTCCTCGGATACGTAAGCGCCCGGAACCGTCCGAGCGACGTTGGCCACTGCGGTGGCCGGTGGTAAAGATAAGGGTTGCCGAACTGCGCTGTCCAGCGCAGTTGCAGGCTAAAACAGCGAATCAGTCGATTCAGCTCAACTCATCTTTCAAGCGCAGCAGCAAGGCGCCCAGTGCCTCCACATCGGCGTCTTCGGTACGCCAGGAGCAAAGGCTCAGGCGAAAGGCGGGGCGCCCCTGCCAGACGGTCGGGCCGAACCAGACTTCGCCAGATGCCTGGGCTGCTTGGCGAATGGCGATGGTCTGTTCGTCCGTATCGCCACGCACCAATACCTGGTTCAGCACAACCCGGTTCAGTACCTGATAGCCGGCGTTACGTAATGTGTTGGCCAGTTCTTCAGCCTGGCGGATATGGCGGTCGATCATCGCTTGCAGGCCGGTGCGGCCCAGGTTGGCCAGGGCCGCCCAGATGGCGATGCCACGGGCGCGACGAGAGAACTCCAGTGTCAGGTTCTTCTGCGCATCCTTACTTGCCGAGGCGTAGGCAGCATCGCTGTTCATCGCGGCGGCCAGTGCATCGGCGTCACGGCAGATCGCCATGGCACTGTCGTAAGGGGTGTTCAGCCACTTGTGTCCATCGGTCGTCCAGCTATCTGCCAGCTCGACGCCCTCAAGCAAATGCGCTGAGGATGAGGCTCGCGCCCATAGGCCGAATGCGCCGTCGACATGCACCCAGGCGTTAGCCTCGCGGGCGATGGCAATCAGTTCGGCAAAACGGTCGAACTCGCCGGTGTTGACCTCGCCGGCCTGCAATATCAATAGCGTGCGTTCATCCAGTTCAGGGAGTCGGGCCGGGTCGATACGCCCGTACTCGTCCACGGGCGCATAATGCAGGTGGTTCATGCCGAAACCGAGCACGCGCAGTGCTTTCTTCACTGTGATGTGCGCCGTTTCTGCGAGTACGACGCGGATCTGTGGTGCGCCGAGTAATCCGTCACCGTCGAAATCCCAGCCCTGGCGTGCCAGCAGCACGCGCCGTGCGGCAGAAATACAGGCCAGGGTGCAGGCGGTCGCACTGGTGCCAAATCCCACGGCGCTCTGATCCGGTAGCCCCAGTGCTTGGCAGACCCAGCGTCCGGCAATTTTCTCCAGCCGATCAGCGACTGGAGAATTGTCGAAAGACGAGGCGCATTGATCCCAGGCCAGTACCAGGCGTTCGGCAGCTGCTGCCACTGGCAGCGTCGCGCCGATGACGAAGCCGAAGTAACGCGCGGCATTACTCGCCACGGTGGCTGGTGAGCCAATTTCGTCGAGCTGGCAGAGTACCTGATCGGCAGCATGGCCTTGCTCTGGCAGGGACCGGTCGAAGGTGGCCAGGGCGGTGATGGCTGAGGCGTCGGGGAAGACCCGGCGCGTGGGGATGCCGTCCAGGTAGGCCAGGGCGCGGCGGTCGGCTTCGACCAGCAGGTCGTGTTCGGTCATGAGGGAATCCTCGGCTAGGGGCTGTCTACCCTAGCCGAGCCCTGCAGAGCGCGGCATACACAGGCGCCAACGAAGGCGGCTGCTACAGTTGACTGAGTGATACAGTCTGAACCGATACAGTGCACTGTATTAGCGGTACAGTTGCTCAACCACCCAACATGTCATGCATCGCAATGATCTGTTCGGCCACCTGAATCAGCTTCTGCTGGCGACTCATGGCCTGCCGGCGCATCAGCGTATAGGCCTCTTCCTCATTGCAGCTCTTCATCTTCATCAGCAGGCCCTTGGCCAGTTCGACGCGCTTGCGCTCGGCCAGTTGGGCATCGCGTGCCTGGAGCTGGGCACGCAATGCCTGATCGCTCTCGAAGCGGGCCATGGCGACGTCGAGGATGGGTTGCAGGCGCTGGGCATGGATGCCTTCGACGATGTAGGCGCTGACGCCACTCTGGATCGCCTGGCGCATCACGCTGGGGTCGTGTTCGTCGGTGAACATGACGATTGGACGCGGTTGGTCACGGCTGACCAGTACCACCTGTTCCATCACGTCGCGGCCAGGGGACTCGGTGTCGATCAGAATAACGTCGGGGCGCACGGCCTCGACCCGCTCCGGCAGGTCGATGGTCAGCCCGGATTCGTCGATGACCTCGAAGCCGGCCTCGATCAGCGCGCACTTGAGGCGGCCGACCTTCTTCGGGGTGTCGTTGATCAGAAGGATACGCAGCATCGATGGATCTCCCGGCGGTTACAGGGCGACAGCCGGGCTGTCGGCCAGGGCATGGAGGCGGAAGCTGCGCGCGTACGCGGCAGGGGCGCTGCCGTCCCAGCAGGTGCCGTCCTGCAGGATGGAGCTGCGCATCTCGCCCGGCACGGCAATTCCCAGCGCCGTAGCGGCTTCGCGGTACAGGGCCAGTTGCTGCACCTGGCGGGCCACGCCCAGGTAGTCGGGGTCCTTGCGTAGCAGGCCCCAACGGCGGAATTGGGTCATGAACCACATGGCATCGGACAGGTAGGGCTGGTTGACCAGGCCGCCGGCATGAAAGCGCAGCGGATGCTCGTCCTGCCAGGCGTGGCCGAGGCCGTCCTGATACTGGCCGAGAAAGCGTGGGGTGATCGCCGAGACCGGCGCGTTGACGTATTCGCTGCCGCTGAGCAGCAGGGCGGTGCTGCGCTTGTTTTCCTCGTTGTCATCGATGAAGCGTGCGGCGTCGAGCACCGCCATGATCAGCGCACGGGCGGTATTGGGGTTCTGTTCGGCGAAGGCGCGGGTGCAGCCCAGCACCTTTTCCGGGTGATCCGGCCAGATTGCCTGGATGGTGGTAACGGTACAGCCGAGTTGTTCATCGACAGCCTTGGCGGTCCAGGGTTCGCCGACGCAGAAGCCGTCGATGCGCTTGGCCTCGAGGTGTTCGATCATCTGCGGCGGTGGCACCACCACGCTGTCCACGTCGCGCAGCGGATGGATGCCCTGGCTGGCCAGCCAGTAGTAAAGCCACATGGCATGGGTGCCGGTGGGGAAGGTCTGCGCGAAGGTCAGTCTTGCTCTGTTCTGGTGCGCATGCTGGTGCAGTGCTTCACCGCTGGTCACGCCGGCGCTTTGCAGCGTGTGCGACAGGTTGATGCTCTGGCCATTCTGGTTCAGCCCCATGAGCACCGCCATGTCGGTTGCCGCTGCACCACCGAGGCCGAGCTGGACCCCATAGATCAAACCATACAGGCTGTGGGCGGCGTCCAGCTCGCCGCTGAGCAGGCGGTCGCGCAGGCCGGCCCAGGAGGCCTGGCGTCGCAGTTTTAGACTCAGCCCGTATTTTTCGGCAAAGCCCTGGGTGGCCGCGACTATCACCGAGGCGGAATCGCTCAGGGCCATGAAGCCGATGTTCAGCACGCTCTTTTCCGGTGCATCGCTGCCGCCGACCCAGGCCAGTGCGTCGCCGCGAGGGATATGCTGTTCGCTCATGTCACTTCCTTCATCCACGCATTAGGTTCCGAGCCGCCGGCTTAGGTTTGCAGGGCTGTGCGGGTGGCCCACAAAAAAGGCGTCGTACCGATCACCGCCGTAAAGGGCCGAGTTCGGATACGACGCCATTGTCGTTCGGGCCTTGTCCGTCGCCGGAGAGGCTCACTGTACGTAGAGAAAGCAAGGCATATGCCAGTGCGCAGAGCATGCGCTGTTGGATGAGGCGTTCAGCGCTCCAGCATCTGCTTCACGCTGCTTTGCGGTATCTGCTGCTTGCGGCCCTCGCTATCGGTGAATTCGAGCATGCCGGTGTCCTTGTCCAGTTCCGGCTTGCCGTCGCTGGTGAGCATCTGGCCATCGGTAGTGGTGATGATGTACTCGCTGCTGCAACCGGCCAGGCCGAACAGACACAGGACGGCGATGATCCATGGTTTCATGACGTGCTCCTGAATGATGATCTGGGGGCTCCCATTTCAGAAGGTAGACGGTGGCGCACTGGCTGCAAGCCGGGTGCGGCAAAAGGCCCGTGTGTGCGTGCATAAAAAAGCCCCGCACTAGGCAGGGCTTTTTCTACGACGCTTTGATCAGGCCTGAACGACCGGGATCTTGGCGTTCGCCGCCGCTTCGCGGAAGTCGGCGATCTGGTCGAAGCTCAGGTAGCGGTAGATGTCGCCAGCCATGCTGTCGATATCCTTGGCGTAAACCATGTACTCCTCGACGGTCGGCAGCTTGCCGAGAATCGAAGCGACCGCTGCCAGTTCGGCAGAGGCCAGGTACACGTTGGCGCCATCGCCCAGACGGTTCGGGAAGTTACGGGTGGAGGTCGATACCACGGTGGAGTTGGCAGCCACACGTGCCTGGTTACCCATGCACAGCGAGCAGCCCGGCATCTCCATACGTGCACCGGCCTTGCCGTAGATGCCGTAGTAGCCCTCTTCGGTCAGCTGGTGAGCATCCATCTTGGTCGGCGGCGAAAGCCACAGACGGGTCGGGATACCGCCCTTGACCTTGTCCAGCAGCTTGCCGGCAGCGCGGAAGTGACCGATGTTGGTCATGCACGAACCGATGAACACTTCGTCGATCTTGTCGCCGGCCACGGTGGACAGTAGACGGGCGTCGTCCGGGTCGTTCGGGGCGCACAGTACCGGCTCGTTGAGCTGGCTCAGGTCGATCTCGATGACTTCGGCGTACTCGGCGTCCTTGTCGGCTTCCATCAGTACCGGGTTGGCCAGCCAGGCTTCCATCGCCTGGGCACGACGCTCCAGGGTGCGGGCATCACCGTAGCCTTCGCTGATCATCCAGCGCAGCAGGGTGATGTTGGACTGCAGGTATTCGGCGATGGCCGCTTCCGGCAGTTTGATGGTGCAGCCGGCAGCCGAACGCTCGGCGGAGGCGTCGGACAGCTCGAACGCCTGCTCGACGGTCAGGTTGTCCAGGCCTTCGATCTCGAGGATACGGCCGGAGAAGATGTTCTTCTTGCCCTTCTTCTCGACGGTCAGCAGGCCCTTCTGGATGGCGTAGTAAGGGATGGCATGGACCAGGTCACGCAGGGTGATACCCGGTTGCATCTTGCCCTTGAAGCGCACCAGAACGGATTCCGGCATGTCCAGCGGCATGACGCCGGTGGCGGCAGCGAAGGCGACCAGGCCGGAACCGGCCGGGAAGCTGATGCCGATCGGGAAGCGGGTGTGCGAGTCGCCACCGGTGCCGACGGTGTCCGGCAGCAGCATGCGGTTCAGCCAGCTGTGGATGATGCCGTCGCCCGGACGCAGGGACACGCCGCCACGGGTGCGGATGAAATCCGGCAGGGTGTGGTGGGTGGTCACGTCGATCGGCTTCGGATAGGCCGCGGTGTGGCAGAAGGACTGCATCACCAGGTCAGCCGAGAAGCCCAGGCAAGCCAGGTCTTTCAGCTCGTCGCGGGTCATCGGGCCAGTGGTGTCCTGGGAGCCGACGGTGGTCATCTTCGGTTCGCAGTAGGTGCCCGGACGGACGCCTTCGACGCCGCAGGCCTTGCCGACCATTTTTTGCGCCAGGGTGAAACCCTTGGTGCTGGCAGCAGGCTGGTCCGGCTTCTTGAACAGGTCGGAAGCGCCCAGGCCCAGTTCGGCACGCGCCTTCTCGGTCAGGCCACGGCCGACGATCAGCGGGATACGGCCGCCAGCGCGGACTTCGTCTAGCAGCACCGGGGTTTTCAGTTCGAAGGTGGTGATGACGTCGTCGGTGCCGTGCTTGCAGACTTTGCCGGCGTACGGGTAGACATCGATCACATCGCCCATGTTGATGTTCGATACGTCGAACTCGATCGGCAGGGCGCCGGCATCTTCCATGGTGTTGTAGAAGATCGGGGCGATCTTGGTGCCGAAGCAGAAGCCGCCAGCGCGCTTGTTCGGAACGTACGGAATGTCGTCACCGAAGAACCACAGCACCGAGTTGGTGGCGGACTTACGGGACGATCCGGTACCGACCACGTCACCGACGTAGGCAACCGGGAAACCTTTGGCCTTGATCTCTTCGATCTGCTTCAGCGGGCCGATGGCGCCTTGCTGCTCCGGCACGATGCCGTCGCGAGCCATTTTCAGCATGGCCAGGGCGTGCAGCGGGATGTCAGGGCGCGACCAGGCGTCCGGGGCAGGGGACAGATCGTCGGTGTTGGTTTCACCAGGCACCTTGAACACGGCCAGGCTGTATTTCTCGGCGATGGCCGGCTTGTTGGTGAACCACTCGCCATCGGCCCAGGACTGCAGCACGGCCTTGGCGTTGGCGTTGCCAGCCTTGGCTTTTTCGGCGACATCGTGGAAGGCGTCGAACATCAGCAGGGTGTGCTTGAGTTGTTCGGCGGCAACGGTGCCCAGGGCGGCATCGTCCAGCAGCTCGACCATGGTGGCGATGTTGTAGCCGCCCTGCATGGTACCCAGCAGCTCGACAGCGCGTTGCTTGCTGATCAGCGGAGAGGTGGCTTCGCCCTTGGCGACGGCAGAGAGGAAACCGGCCTTGACGTAGGCCGCTTCGTCCACACCCGGCGGTACGCGGTTGGTGATCAGGTCTACGAGGAATTCTTCTTCGCCAGCCGGCGGGTTTTTCAGCAGCTCGACCAGGCCTGCGGTTTGTTCGGCGTTCAGCGGCTGGGGCACGATACCCTGAGCGGCACGCTCTGCTACGTGTTTGCGATAGGCTTCAAGCACAGTTATTACCCTCATCAGTGGTCCCAAAGGGTTGTCCGGGACGCGATCCAGATACTCATGACCAGGCGCTTTTCGACTTTATGAGCCGATCAGCCGAGGTTTCATGAGTCTCTTGTAGAAGCTGCTTTCAAAGTTTTACGCCGGCAGGACGGTTTCTGATGAGGGCTGACGCAGACGCTCGGGGGGACTCCAAGTGGCTGCGTCGCCATCGTACCTGCAGGATCGACTGTGCTCGTGACGCTTTGAAAACAGCTTCCAACGGACATTGGCGCCGTAAAAGGCGGGCCGATTCTAATGGAAAGCGCAGATAAAGTTAAGCCGATGTCCCCGTGTCGGCAGGCTGCTGAAAATGTGGGCGAGGCAGGCAATACAAAGCAAAAATTGCCGAAAAAGGGCAGTTTAGCTGTTCTAAATGAGCATTTTGAGGCCGTTTTTAACGCAGTAGTGCCAACGCAGGTAGTTTTCGGTGGCCTGTCGGCAGGGGTGATCTGAATTAGACAAAGGGCTAAGATGCCAGGCCATTCTGCTGTCTATTCTGTTCTGTCATGTCCAATCAGCGCATCAAGACGCCTTGTGTGGGGCTGTGTTCGACCGTTTACGGCGATGTCGTGTGCCGCGGTTGCAAGCGCTTCCACCACGAGGTGATCAACTGGAATAGTTACAACGACGACGAGAAGCGTGCGGTGTGGACGCGGCTGGAAGTGTTGCTGGTGCAGGTGATGACCGCCAAGGTGGAAGTGTTCGACGAGCAGCGTCTGCGCGGGCAACTGGAGCAGCGGCAGATCCGCTTCGTGCCGCAGCAATCGCCTTATTGCTGGGCCTATCAGCTGATCGCGCGGGGCGCGCGGGTGATCAATCAGCTGGAAGCCTACGGCATGGTGCTGCTGCCCGAGTTTCGCTACTGGGCGCTGCCTGAGTTGCGCGATGCCATCGACAGGGAGTTCTTTCTGCTCTCCGAGGCGCATTACGAGCGCTATATCGCGCCGAAGTTTCTGCGCGAAGGCCTGGAACTGAGGGTCTAGCCCTCTGTGCAGGTAAAAATGCCGCTCGTTCCGGAGCGGCGTTTTCGTTTCAGGCACCGGTCAGCGTTGCGCCACCAACTCTTCGAGGTGGGCGATGATTTCGTCCGGCTTGAGCACCAGCACATCACTTTCCAGTGCGTCGAGTATGACTTCGGCCGTGTTGCCGATCAGTGCGCCGGAAAGCCCGGTGCGCGCGACGGTGCCGATCACCGTGACCGCCGCGTCGAGTTGGTGGGCAACCTGCGGAATCACCACGTCGGCCGGGCCTTCGAGTACATGCAGGCGCTCATCGCTGATGTCGTACTCGGCCTGGAAGCTGCGGCACTGCTCGCGGTAGCGCGCCTCGATGGTTTCCTTGAGCTGGAAGGTCGGGTCGGCTGCCGACAGCATCGGTGTCGGATGCGCGGTAGTCACGTGCAGGGTGCCTTTGGCCAGGCCGGCAATGTCGTAGCCATGGCTGATGATCCCGGCATGCAGGGTGCGGTGTTCGCCATCGGCGTTGCCCACGTCCACGGCGGCGAGGATGTTGCCGCCCGTCCAGGGACGCTCGGTCTTGACCATCAGCACCGGACCCGGGCAGTAGCGCAGCAGCTTCCAGTCTTCCGGGGTGAGCAGGGCCTTTTTCAGCGGGTTGTCCGGCAGATGTTGCTTGATCACCAATCCACAGCCTTCAGCCTGCTGCACGGCGATGATGGTCTGGTGCGGGTTGTCATGCCAGGACTGCTGAGTGGAGACGCTGAAGCCTTCTTCACCGAGGGTGCTGCTGAGATCGCTGAGCCAGGCGCTGTGGTCGCCTTTCTTGTCGCAGACCAGCAGGTGCAGATGCGACTGGGTGACTCCCGCTATCAGTTTTGCCCGCTTCAGTGCGAGGCCTTCGGGGTGCTGGGGCTCCATCACCACCAGAATGCTACGGATCGCTTGCATGGTCGTCTCCCTGAGAATGAATAGCGCTTATTCAACTATAGGTGCGTCGTTGCCAGCGGCTTGTTGACCTGCATCAACGGCGTGCTGGTCGTCCGACCTGCCACTCGTATAATGGCCCGCCATTTTCAACCTCGCCAGCACCTAGAGCGCTTCAAATATGATGTCAAATGCTGAGCAAATTCCGACTAACGGTGAAGAACCTGTGTCGATTCTGCAGGAAATTCTCGGGTTTCTCGGTGGCGTCGCCACGCCGGATGCCTGGCTGGACGAGGCCCTGCGCCAGCAGGAAATCCTCCTGCTCGACCACCGCAACCTGGAGTACAAGGCAGCGCAGACGGCCCTGAGCCTGATGGGGCGCTACCTGACCAAGACCGAATTGACCGCGAGAATGTCGCGTTTGGCTCGTGAGGAGCTGGTGCACTTCGAGCAGGTGAGCAAGATCATCCGCGGGCGTGGCATCGAGGTTCGTCATGTTTCCGCCTCGCGTTACGCGGCCGGCCTGCGCGCGTTGCTGCGCGGTGGCGAAGTGGAGCGGCTGGTGGATGTGCTGGTGGTGGGCGCCTTCATCGAGGCGCGCTCCTGCGAACGCTTCGCGGCCCTGGTACCACGCCTGGATGCCGAACTGGCCAAGTTCTACGCCGGATTGCTGGAGAGCGAAGGGCGTCACTACCGCGGTTATCTCAAGCTTGCCTACCTGTATGGCGACGCGGCCGACGTGGATGCGCGTATCGAGGTGGTGCGCGCAGTGGAGCAGGAGCTGATCACCACGCCAGATGAGCAGTTCCGTTTCCATAGTGGCGTGCCCGCATAAAGTAGTCGCGAAGCGGCCATCTGATGCCCCTCTCCCGCAAGCGGGAGAGGGGAGCAAAGCCCTGCAGTCGTAGCCCGGATGAAATCCGGGGATTTATCGAAAGATCGCCCCGGATTTCATCCGGGCTACGGTCAGGCTGGCGTCAGTTCGAACGGCGCCTGGTTGAAGCCCGTTTCGTCGACCTGCAGCGCCCAGCCCTGACGGTCCCAGTCCCCCAGCACGATGCGCCGTGCCGGTTGGCCGTTGACTTCCAGCTCATGCACCGCCGGCCTGTGGGTGTGGCCATGGATCAGCGTGCGCACGCTGTGCTCGGCCATCACCTTGACCACTTCCTGTGGTGTGACGTCGACAATCTCGCTGGCTTTCATTCGCGTCTGTGCGCGGCTTTCGTTGCGCAGCTTGCGCGCCAGCTTCTGTCGCGTGCTCAGTGGCAGGTTGCGCAGGATCAGCAGCGACAGCGGATTGCGCAGCCAGCGGCGCAGCTTCATGTAGCCGACATCGAGGGTGCACAGGCTGTCGCCGTGCATCAGCAGTACCGGCTCGCCATTCACCTGCAGTTTGTGCGGATCACTCAACAGGGTGCAGCCCGCTTCGCGGCAGAACGCCTTGCCGATGAGAAAGTCGCGATTACCGTGCATCAGGTAGATGTGCGTGCCGGCGTCGCTCAGTTCGCGCAGGGCGCCGGCGATCTCATGCTGGAAGGGCGTCATGCCATCGTCGCCGATCCAGACCTCGAAGAAGTCACCGAGGATGTACAGGGCTTCGGCTTGAGGTGCGCGCGTAGCGAGAAAATGCAGAAACGCCCGGGTGATGTCCGGGCGTTTCTCTTCGAGATGCAGATCGGAGATCAGCAGGATCATCGACTTACTCGGCTACGATTTCAGCCTTCTCGATGATCACGTCGTCGACCGGTACATCCTGATGACCGGCTTTCATGGTGGTGGCCACGCCCTTGATCTTTTCGACCACGTCCATGCCTTCGACCACTTCACCGAATACGGCGTAGCCCCAGCCCTGTACGGTCGGTGCGCTGTGGTTGAGGAAGCTGTTGTCAGCAACGTTGATGAAGAACTGCGCGCTGGCCGAATGCGGCTCCATGGTGCGGGCCATGGCGATGGTGCCGACCTTGTTGGCCACGCCGTTGTTGGCTTCGTTCTTGATCGGTGCGCGGGTTGGCTTCTGCTTCATGCCCGGCTCGAAACCGCCGCCCTGGATCATGAAGTTGCCAATCACGCGGTGGAAGATGGTGCCGTCGTAATGGCCTTCCTTCACGTATTGCTCGAAGTTGGCCACGGTTTC
The DNA here is from genome assembly GCA_048065775.1 of Pseudomonas sp. GW6. Lineage (GTDB taxonomy): Bacteria > Pseudomonadota > Gammaproteobacteria > Pseudomonadales > Pseudomonadaceae > Aquipseudomonas. The sequence continues at coordinate 44,037 of JBLUOL010000004.1, read as the reverse complement.
CGGGGCCTTGTCGGCGAACAGGTTCAGGGTGATGACGCCGTGGTTGGTGTGCAGTTTGATCATGATCGTATCCGTGATGAGGCAGATTCGAGCCGCTGGCTCGTGGGTGAACAGCCCTGACAGGTTGGCATGCACCCTGTCAGGGGCTTGACAGGTTGGTTATGATACGGACTTTGCCCGATGCGGCCTACCCTGTGCCGCGCCAGTATTGTTAAGGACACCATGAGCAAGCCCACTGTCGAAAAAGCTGCCAACTTCCTGCGCCCCATCGTCCAGGCCGATCTTGACAGCGGCAAGCACGCCCAGATCGTGACCCGCTTCCCGCCGGAGCCCAACGGCTACCTGCACATTGGCCACGCCAAGAGCATCTGCCTGAACTTCGGCCTGGCCGAAGAGTTCGGCGGCCAGTGCAACCTGCGTTTCGACGACACCAACCCGGCCAAGGAAGATCAGGAATACATCGACGCGATCAAGGCCGATGTCGAATGGCTGGGCTTCAAGTGGGCGGGCGAGGAGCACTATGCCTCCAACTATTTCGAGCAACTGCACGCCTGGGCCATCGAGTTGATCAAGGCGGGCAAGGCCTTCGTCTGCGACCTGAATGCCGAGCAAATGCGCGAGTACCGCGGCAGTCTGACCGAACCAGGCAAGAACAGCCCGTTCCGTGACCGCTCCGTCGAGGAAAACCTCGACCTGTTCGCCCGCATGAAGGCCGGCGAGTTCCCCGATGGCACCCGTTCGCTGCGCGCCAAGATCGACATGGCCTCGCCGAACATCAATCTGCGCGACCCGATCCTCTACCGCATCCGTCATGCCCACCATCACCAGACCGGTGACAAGTGGTGCATCTACCCGAGCTACGATTTCACCCATGGCCAGTCAGACGCCATCGAAGGCGTGACCCACTCGATCTGCACCCTGGAGTTTGAGGATCACCGCCCGCTGTACGAATGGTTCCTGGCCAATCTCCCAGTACCGGCGCAGCCGCGTCAGTACGAATTCGCCCGGCTGAACCTGAACTACACCATCACCAGCAAGCGCAAGCTCAAGCAACTGGTCGATGAAGGTCACGTCAATGGCTGGGACGACCCGCGCATGTCGACGCTGTCCGGCTACCGTCGCCGCGGCTACACCCCGGCTTCGATCCGCACCTTCTGCGACATGATCGGCGTCAACCGCGCTGGTGGCCTGGTCGACATCGGCATGCTGGAATTCGCCATCCGCGAAGACCTGGACGCCAACGCCTCGCGCGCCATGTGCGTGCTCAAGCCGCTGAAGGTGGTGATCACCAACTACCCGGAAGGCCAGGTCGAGAACCTCGAGCTGCCGCGCCATCCGAAGCAGGACATCGGCACCCGCGTGCTGCCGTTCTCCCGTGAGATCTACATCGACGCCAGCGACTTCGAGGAAACCCCGCCGGACGGCTTCAAGCGCCTGATCCCCGGTGGCGAAGTGCGCCTGCGCGGCAGCTACGTGATTCGTGCCGATGAGGCGATCAAGGATGCCGCCGGCAATATCGTCGAGCTGCGCTGCTCCTATGACGAGAACACCCTGGGCAAGAATCCGGAGGGCCGCAAGGTCAAGGGCGTGATCCACTGGGTGCCGGCCGCCGAAAGCGTCGCGTGTGAAGTGCGCCTGTACGACCGTCTGTTCAAGTCCGCCAACCCGGAGAAGAGCGAGGAGGGCGGCAGCTTCCTCGACAACATCAACCCGGACTCGCTGGTGGTGCTCACCGGCTGCCGCGCCGAGCCGTCGCTGGTCAAAGCCGCTGCCGACGACCGCTTCCAGTTCGAGCGTGAGGGCTACTTCTGCCTGGACAAGGACTCGACGGCGGACGCCCTGGTGTTCAACCGCACCGTGACCTTGCGCGACTCCTGGGGGCAGTAATGGCACTGTCGATCTACAACACGCTGAGCAAGGTCAAGGAACCGTTCAAGCCGCTGATCGGTAACAGCGTACGCATGTACGTGTGCGGCATGACCGTCTACGACTTCTGCCATATCGGCCACGCCCGCGTGATGGTCGCCTTCGACGTGGTCACCCGTTGGTTGCGTCAGCGCGGCTATGACGTGACCTACGTGCGCAACATCACCGACATCGACGACAAGATCATCAAGCGTGCCAACGAGAACGGCGAACCGTTCGAGGCACTGGTCGAGCGCATGATCGCGGCGATGCACGAGGACGAGGCGCGTCTGTCCGTGTTGCGCCCGGACATCGAACCGCGTGCCACCGGCCATATCGCCGGCATGCACCAGATGATCCAGACCCTGATCGACAAGGGCTATGCCTATGCGCCGGGCAATGGCGACGTGTATTACCGCGTCGGCAAGTTCGTTGGCTACGGCAAGCTGTCGCGCAAGAAGATCGAAGACCTGAAGATCGGTGCGCGCATCGAGGTCGACGAGGCCAAGGAAGACCCGCTGGACTTCGTCCTGTGGAAGGGCGTCAAGCCGGGCGAACCTAGCTGGGAGTCGCCTTGGGGCGCAGGGCGCCCGGGCTGGCATATCGAGTGCTCGGTGATGTCCACCTGCTGCCTGGGCGAGACTTTCGACATTCATGGCGGCGGCCCGGATCTGGTGTTCCCGCACCACGAGAACGAGATCGCGCAGAGCGAGGCGGCCACCGGTAAGCAGTACGCCAATGCCTGGATGCACGCCGGCGCGGTGCGAGTGGATGGCGAGAAGATGTCCAAGAGTCTGGGCAACTTCTTCACCATTCGCGAGGTGCTGGAGAAGTACCACCCGGAGGTGGTGCGCTACCTGCTGGTGTCCAGTCACTACCGCAGCCCGATTAACTACTCCGAGGAGAGCCTCAAGGAAGCCAAGGGCGCCCTGGAGCGTTTCTACAACGGCCTCAAAGGCTTGCCGGAAGCCGCGCCTGCCGGTGGCGAGGAATTCGTCGAGCGCTTCGGCGCGGCGATGGACGACGATTTCAACTCGCCGGAAGCCTGCGCCGTGCTGTTCGAGATGATCCGTGAGGTCAACCGCCTGCGGGAGTCCGATGTGCAGGCCGCTGCCGGCCTGGCTGCCCAGCTAAAGCAAGTGGCCAGCGTGCTTGGCGTGCTGCAACTGGAGCCAGAGGCCTTCCTCCAGGCCGGTGCTGCCGGCAAGGTCGATGCAGCAGAGGTCGATGCGCTGATCGCCGCGCGCCTGCAAGCCCGTGCGGAGAAGAACTGGGCGGAAAGCGACCGCATCCGCGACCAGCTCACCGCCATGGGCGTGGTGCTGGAAGATGGTAAGGGCGGTACCACCTGGCGCCTGGCCGAGTAAGCCTCGCGCTCAACGACAAAGGCCGCTTTCGCGGCCTTTTTCATTTTTCGGTTTCTTACGCTGTGAGCGAGCTGCCGAGACCCATAAGGAGCGGTCCAGGTAGGGGGCGAAAGTGTGGCGGTCAGATTTCCCATAACTTTTGCCGATGCGACAGTCAGTTACGCCAGTTCGACAGCTCGTCCGCCAACTGTGCTGCTGGCGGGCGCTTTTCGTTAGTATGCGCGCCTTATCGTGTCCGTGGCGCCACAAGCGCCTGGCGATGCTTGCAGTGGTTCGAGCCAAACGCTCGGGCGACGTTTCCCCGATCCCTCAAGGAAACCCCCGCAACTCTTCGATTTCCTGCTTGTGGTATTTCCCTTTATGACTCGTTTGAAAGGCTCGGACCTCCTGGCCCTCGGCTTCATGACATTTGCGTTGTTTCTCGGCGCAGGCAATATCATCTTCCCGCCCAGTGCTGGTCTTGCCGCCGGGGAGAATCTGCTTCCCGCAGCACTCGGTTTCCTGCTGACCGGCGTCGGCTTGCCGCTTTTGACTGTGGTGGCCCTGGCCCGAGTGGGCGGTGGTATGGATCTGCTTACCGCTCCTCTGGGTAAGGTGGCGGGTGCAATCCTCGCGGTAGCGGTTTACCTGGCCATCGGTCCGCTGTTCGCCACGCCGCGTACCGCCGTGGTGTCCTTCGAGATGGGCATTGCGCCGTTCACCGGTAACGAAGGGGCGCCGCTGCTGATCTATACCCTGGTGTATTTCGCGGCCGTGCTGTTCCTCTCGCTCAATCCCGGCCAGCTGGTCGACCGTATCGGTAAATTCATCACGCCGGTACTGCTCGCAGCGCTGCTGGTGCTGGGCGGCGCTGCGCTGTTCGCGCCGGCAGGCGAGATTGGCGCGGTAGCCGAGAGCTACCGCGAAGCGCCGCTGGTGCAGGGCTTCCTGCAGGGCTACCTGACCATGGATACCCTGGGCGCGCTGGTGTTTGGCATCGTGATCGCCAGCGCCATTCGCGACCGTGGTGTCAGTGATGCAGGCCTGGTAACCCGTTATTCGATAATTGCCGGCGTTATCGCGGCCATCGGTCTGTCGCTGGTGTATCTGGCGCTGTTCTATCTCGGTGCTACCAGCCAGGGCATCGCCGGTGATGCGCAAAATGGCGTGCAGGTGTTGACCACCTACGTGCAACATACCTTCGGCACCCCCGGCAGCCTGCTGCTGGCGGTGGTCATCACCCTGGCCTGTCTGACCACCGCGGTTGGCTTGTTGACTGCCTGCGGCGAGTTCTTCAGCAAGCTGCTGCCGGTTTCCTATCGAACGGTAGTAATCGTTTTCGGTCTGTTCAGCCTGGTGGTGGCCAATCAGGGCCTGACCCAACTGATCAGTTTCTCGATTCCGGTTCTGGTGGGGCTGTATCCGCTGGCTATCGTGCTGGTTGCATTGAGCCTGGCCGATCGCCTGTGGGTTTCCCAGGCGCTGGTTTTCGTGCCGGTGATGGCCGTTACGCTGGTCTTCGGTGTGGCCGACGGTGTTGCCGCGACCCCATGGGCCGACAAGGTCCCCGCCTGGTTCGGGCAACTGCCTCTGGCCGGTCAGAGCCTGGGCTGGCTGCTGCCGGTGGCGGTGACGCTGGTTCTGGTGGTGGCGCTCGACCGCCTTCTGGGCCTGCGTCAGAGCGCTACCACTGCGTAATAGACCCTCGAAACAAAACAAGGCTGCCCACGAGGCGGCCTTTTTTGTCGAACAAGAAAACAGGCAGCCTGGCTATAATCCGCAGCAGTCTTACAAGGAGTTGGCATGCTCAACAGCTATCCGTACCTGCCTCATTTTCTGGCCGCACTGTGGTTCGTTCTGTGCTGGGGCGGCTACACCCGCTATGCCTCCTCGAAGGCGCGAACCACACCCTGTCTGGCCAGCGTCCTGCACCTGTACCGTGAAGACTGGATGCGCCGCATGCTGCTGCGTGACAATCGCATTGCCGACGCCAACGTGATCGGTAACCTCGAGCGCAACGCCTCGTTCTTCGCCTCCAGCACGCTGATTATCCTGGCCGGTATCCTCACCGTGCTGGGTGCCTCCGACCGCGCCCTGTCGCTGCTGGCCGACATTCCTTTCGTGCAACAGGCCAGTCGTGGCCTGTCCGAGATCAAGCTGCTGTGCCTGGGCATCATCTTCGTCTATGCCTTCTTCACCTTCAGCTGGTGCATGCGCCAGTACAACTTCGCAGCGGTGCTGGTGGGGTCGGCGCCGATGGTGGGTGAGCGGCATGTCACCGAGCAGGAGCGCAAGGCTTTCGCAGAGCGCACAGCACGGGTGATCTCGATGGCTGCCAACCAGTTCAACTTCGGTTTGCGCGCCTACTATTTCGGGATGGCAACCCTGGCGTGGTTCATCAACCCCTGGTTCTTCATGCTGGTGACTGCCGGCGTAGTCGTGGTGCTGTATCGCCGCGAGTTCCATTCGGACGTGCTGGAAGTGATGGTGTATACCCCAACGCCGGCCGCCGAGGTGGCCAAGGAGAAGAGTGAATGAGCCTGCCGTTCTGGTGTGTCTTCATCAGCGCCTTGTTGATCTTCATCGCCAAGGCCCCGGTGGCCAGGGCCATGGCCGAGGAGGGCGGTGGTCGTTATGACAACCATCACCCGCGTGCCCAGCAGGCGCGTCTGACGGGTTTCGGCGCGCGTGCTCTGGCGGCGCATTTGAATAGTATCGAGGCCTTCCCACTGTTCGCGGCAGGTGTGCTGATGGCGCACACCACGCAGACCTACGGCTTTCTGATCGACATTCTCGCCGTCACCTTCGTCGTCAGTCGCGTGCTGTATCTGCTGTTCTATTGGTGGGATCTGCACTGGCAGCGCAGTCTGGTATGGGTGGTGGGCCTGGCCTGTAGCCTGCTGCTGATGATCAGCCCGGCGCTGAAATGAAAGAAGGCCCGCATTGCAGGCCTTCCTGATTTTCAGCGGAGGTTACTGGCCGTCTACAGCGTCTTTGGCTTCGTCGCCGGCATCCTCGATGGCATCGGCCGCATCGCTGGCCGCATCCTCAATTTTCTCGCCAGTGGTAGGTTCATTACCCAAGGCTTCGTTGGTCTTCTGTTCGATGGCATCGCCGGTGTCTTTGGCGGCATCGCCCAGGTTCTCCATCGCTTCGGAGACTGACTCCTTGGCCGACTCCATCTTGTCTTCCGGGGTTTTCTCGCAGGCGGCGAGACCCAGGGCAGTGGCAAGCAGCAGGGCATAAGTCAGAGGTTTGTTCACGGTCATCACTCCATGTGTGAGAGTTATAAGTGGCTGGGCTTACCCCAGAGCACACAGTCACTTTGAATGTCGGCGCTGCCAATAAGTTCCCTTGGCCTTGAAGGCTGGCCCCCGGACGGGTGTTAGTCCGGGAGCAAGGCGCTATCATGCGCAGCCTTTTTTGCGGCAGAGCAGCAGTGTGATGAGTGAGCAGTCGATCAAGGAGCGGGCGCAGCGGTTTCTGGCCGTGCTACGTCATTGTCAGGTGCTGGGCATGAGTGTCGAGTCGGCCGACGGCAAAGGACTGACGCTGCGCTTGCCTTACGCGCCGCATATTGTCGGCAACCCGGACACCGGTGTGATCCACGGTGGCGCCATTACCACGCTGATGGACACCACCTGCGGTATCTCCACGGTCTGCGTGCTGCCGGAGTTCGAAATATGCCCGACCCTGGATTTGCGCATCGATTACATGCACCCGGCCGAGCCCGGCAAGGACGTCTTTGGTTTCGCCGAGTGTTATCGGGTCACGCCCAACATTATCTTCACTCGCGGCTATGCCTATCAGGACGACCCCGAGCAGCCAATTGCTCACGTGGTCGGTGCCTTCATGCGCATGGGCAAGGCCGTGCAGGGCGGCGCTGAGCTGAAGCGCAATATCCAGCAAGGCGGTGACGCATGAGCGAGCTGAGTCTGGAGCAACTGGTAGCGCGTGCGCACCAGCAGAACGATTATGACCCGCTGATCAATCTGATTCCCTACGCCAAGCTGCTGGGCATCGAATGCCTGCGTCTGGGCGACGACATGGTCTTTCGTCTGCCAGCCAACCACGACTGCATCGGTAACCCGGTATTACCGGCGCTGCATGGCGGCGTAATCGCTGGTTTCATGGAGCATGCAGCCATGCTCCATCTGTTGATGTTCATGGGCATTCCACATTTGCCCAAAATCATCGACTTCTCGATAGATTACCTGCGCGCCGGCCATTATCGTGACACCTATGCGCAGTGCCAGGTCTGGCGGCAGGGGCGTCGGGTGGCCAACGTGGCGATCACCGCCTGGCAGACCAAGCAGACCGAACCGATTGCCACCGCCCGTGCCCACTTCAAGGTCGATGAGCCCTGAGTCGTTGAGACTTGCCCGGCAATTGGAGCGGATCGGCAGCGCAGCGAAATCATGACAAGGACCCTGTAGATGGATGCGTTGCTGATAATTGGTGGCCTGGTGCTGATGCTGGCCGGTCTGGTATGGCTGGTCATGCGGGCGTTCGCCACCAGCCTGTTGTGGGGCTGGGGCAGTCTGATCCCACCGATCACCTTGATCTACATCGTGCGCCACTGGCGGCGAGCGCGTAGCGCGGTCACTCTTATCGGGCTTGGCGTCATCCCGCTGGTGGTGGGTTTGACCTTGCTGGCGAGCAAGGATGCCGAGCGTCTGGCGGCGATCGTCCGTCTGGACTGGCTCAAACCCGAGGTGCAAGTGCCGGCAGAGCTGGCCATCGATCTGGACGGTGAGCTCAACGGCCAGCCATTTCGCCCGCAGCAAGGTGAGCTGATCGATGGCGTATTGGTGCTGCGCGAGGGCCTGGATTTCTTCGCCCTGCGCGAACTGAGTATCCGCCTGCCGCAGCCAGTCGATGGTCCTGTACGTATCGACGTGCTGCCCCAGGACAGCGGTAACCTGCCAGAGGTCGAGCTGAGCTGGCTGTTACCGGAGCAGGACCTGCCCGAGGCGCGTCGCCTGAGCCGTGGCTACACCCTGCATCTGGACCTGCAACCGCAGGAACCGAATCGACTGGTCGGTGATTTCCATCTGGTCATGCCGCCACGCTTCAAGACCAGCCTGAGTGGCCGGGTCGAGCTGTACCGTGATCGCCTGCGCTATGTGGATGGCAAGGTCGATACCCGGTACGACTCCAATGACACCATCGCCCATCTCCTGCAGGACTATCTGCAACGACGTTTCGCTACGCGCGACGTGCGCGAGTTGAAACTGCCGGTGTTCACCTTCGAGGGCGATACCCTGGAATTGCAGGTTGACGCGCAGATCGACGGGCGTAACGAGCGCTTGCCAATTCGTTTGCACAAGCGCTCTGAGCAAGGCTGGATGGTGGAGGGCGATCGCTTCCCGGCATTGCCCTCCGTTGCGGCCAAGCAACTGACACAACAAGTTGAAGCGACTGCCGTCGAGGAGCGCCTGAGTCGTCCGGTCGACCGTCGTCAGCGTTTCAGCCTGGCGCGTTTGCAGCGCAACCCGGAACAGTACCGCAACCTCAGCATGCGCCTGAGCCGCGCCAGTGGCGGCATGGTGGAGGGGCGTTTCGTCGGTGTCGATGACGATGGCAGCATTCGCCTCAGTCAACAAATGGGCAGTGGCGGCGGCCAGGCCAGCTTCAGTTTCAAACCGGAAGAAATCGGTCGCCTGGAACTGCTGGAGCCGTAGTGCGGGTGCAACCCGCCATATTCGGCTTGCAGGTGGTTTTTACCTGCCCGAGACGATGATGCGCCTGCTCCAAGCCCTTGAAATTCATCCAGCAGGCCCCATCTGTAGGTCATCGCCGCGATAGCGGTTCCTGTCCTACAGATGGAGTTAGCAGACCATGAGTGTGGAAACTCAAAAAGAAACCCTGGGCTTCCAGACCGAGGTGAAGCAACTGCTTCACCTGATGATCCATTCCCTGTACTCGAACAAGGAAATCTTCCTGCGCGAGTTGATCTCCAACGCGTCAGACGCCGCTGACAAGCTGCGTTTCGAAGCGCTGGCCAAGCCGGAGCTGCTCGAAGGTGGCGCCGAACTGAAGATCCGCCTGTCGTTCGACAAGGATGCCAAGACCGTCACCCTCGAAGACAACGGTATCGGTATGAGCCGCGAGGAAGTCATCGCGCACCTGGGCACCATCGCCAAGTCCGGCACTGCCGACTTCCTGAAAAATCTCTCCGGCGACCAGAAGAAGGATTCGCACCTGATCGGCCAGTTCGGTGTGGGTTTCTATTCTGCCTTCATCGTCGCCGACGAGGTCGAAGTGTTCAGCCGCCGTGCCGGTAGCCCGGCCAGCGAAGGCGTGCATTGGTCATCCAAAGGTGAAGGCGAGTTCGAAGTCGCCACCGTTGAGAAAGCCGAGCGTGGTACCCGCATCGTTCTGCATCTGAAGAGCGGTGAAGAGGAGTTCGCCGATGGCTGGCGCCTGCGCAACATCGTCAAGAAGTACTCTGACCATATCGCGCTGCCCATCGAATTGCCGAAAGAGCATCACGGTGAAGACAAGCCGGCCGAAGTCGAGTGGGAAACCGTCAACCGCGCCAGCGCCCTGTGGACCCGTCCGCGTACCGAGATCAAGGACGAGGAGTACCAGGAGTTCTACAAGCACGTCGGCCATGACTTCGAGAACCCGCTGAGCTGGAGCCACAACAAGGTCGAAGGCAAGCTGGAGTACACCTCGCTGCTCTACGTGCCGGGCCGGGCGCCGTTCGACCTGTATCACCGCGAAGCGCCCAAGGGCCTCAAGCTCTATGTGCAGCGCGTATTCATCATGGATCAGGCCGATCAGTTCCTGCCGTTGTACCTGCGCTTCATCAAAGGTGTGGTCGACTCCAACGACCTGTCGCTGAACGTTTCCCGCGAGATCCTGCAGTCCGGCCCGGTCATCGACTCGATGAAATCGGCGCTGACCAAGCGCGTGCTGGACATGCTGGAGAAGCTGGCCAAAGACAAGCCGGACGACTACAAGACCTTCTGGAAGGCCTTTGGCCAGGTGCTCAAGGAAGGCCCGGCAGAAGACTTCGCCAACAAGGAGAAGATCGCCGGCCTGTTGCGTTTCGCCTCCACTGCTGGCGAAGGCGACGAGCAATTGGTTTCGCTGGCTGACTACCTGGGCCGCATCAAGGAAGGTCAGGACAAGATCTACTTCCTCACTGGTGAAAGCTACGCGCAGATCAAGAACAGCCCGCACCTTGAAGTCTTCCGCAAGAAGGGCATCGAAGTGCTGCTGCTCACCGATCGTATCGATGAGTGGCTGATGAGCTACCTGACCGAGTTCGACGGCAAGCAGTTCGTCGACGTGGCCCGTGGTGACCTGGATCTGGGTGAGCTGGACTCGGAAGAGGACAAGAAGGCCCAGGAAGAAGTCGCCAAGGCCAAGGAGGGGTTGATCGAACGCCTCAAGGGTGCCCTGGGCGAGCAGGTCGCCGAGGTTCGCGTGTCTCATCGACTGACCGACTCGCCGGCGATTCTCGCCATCGGTGAGCAGGATCTCGGTCTGCAGATGCGCCAGATTCTCGAGGCCAGCGGGCAGAAGGTTCCGGATGCCAAGCCGATCTTCGAGTTCAACCCTGCGCATCCGCTGATCGAACGTCTGGATGCCGAGCCGGACGAGGACCGTTTCACCGATCTGTCGCACATTCTCTTCGATCAGGCCGCGTTGGCCGCTGGTGACAGCCTGAAAGATCCTGCCGCTTACGTGCAGCGTCTGAACAAGTTGTTGGTGGAGCTTTCTGCCTGATAGGTCAGGTAGTGGAACAAGCCCGCTTCGGCGGGCTTTTCTATGCGCGCGATTGATCGGGTTTAATTGACAAGCGCGACCCCGTCGTTTCAGATGCTGGCAATTGGCTGGCTTTCTGCAGTGCCCTGGGGTGGTATGTCGATTTTCGAGCTGTTCTTCTTGATGGGCGCGGACCCGAGTGTCCTTGTGCTCAGTAGTTACGACACGTCCCTGGTGCTGCTGTCGCTGGCTATTGCTGTATTCGCCGCCGGCATGGCGCTGCAGCTGGCTGGCGAAGCACGCGACAGTTCGCATCCGGTCGCCAGGCAAATCACCATTCTCACCGGTTCGCTCGCTCTTGGCGGCGGCATCTGGTCCATGCATTTTCTCGGCATGCTCGCCTTCGAGCTGTGTGCGGCGGTGCGATTCGATCTGGGCATCACGCTACTGTCGATGCTGCCGAGCCTGGCTGCTTCGTGGGTCGCGCTGAGCCTGCTGGCGCGGCGTGACTTGAGCCTGTTGCAGCTGTGTGTGGGGGGCGTACTGGTCGGAGCCGGTATCGGAGCCATGCACTACAGCGGTATGGCGGCGATGCAGATGGCGCCGCTGCTGCGCTATGACCCCTGGATGTTCGCCCTGTCCATCGTCGTTGCCGTCGCCCTGGCCATTCTGGCGTTGTGGGTACGCTTCGGTCTGGAGGGGCGTTTGCCGACCCTCTGGGCGCTTCTGCTCAGCGCCCTGGTGATGGGCCTGGCGATCAGTGGCATGCACTACACCGGCATGGCTGCGGCGCGTTTCGTCGGTACGCCGGAGTCCGAAGCTCCGATGGCGGTGGTCGACAGTGGTTATATCGCCATTGCCATCACGCTGCTGACCGTCGCTCTGACAGTCTTCGTGGTGGCGGTCAATACGCTGCTGCGCTACCGCCGCATGAGTCTTCAACTCAAGGCCAGCGAGCAGCATTTGCGCTCGATCTTCGACACGGCTCTGGATGCCATCATCACCGTCGATCACACCGGCACGTTGCGCTCGGCCAATCGCGCGGTCTCGCGTCTGTTCGGCTGGACGCCGGAGGAGTTGGTGGGCATGCACATGCGCTCACTGATGCCTGCTCGCCATGTCGAGCAGGTGGAGGTGCTGCTGGCGAACTACCTCAGAACGGGTCGTCTGACGATGCCGGCCGGTGAGCAGGAACTGGTGTGTCTGACCCGTGACGGCGAAGAGAAATTGGTGCGCATCAGCGTTGGCATCACCCATTCAGGCAGCCGTCCGCTGTTCGTGGTATTCGTCGCCGATATCAGCGAAAGACAAGCCATGGAGAAGGCCCTGCGTGACAGCGAGCAGCAGTACCGTTCGTTGATCAGCAACATTCCTGGTGTGTCGTTCCGCTGCACGCTGGATCAGGACTGGACCATGATATTTATCAGCGATGCGGTGCAGCCCCTCACCGGTTGGAGTGCGGAGGATTTCATCAGTCGCCGCTGTTCGATTGCCGATATGTATCACCCGGACGACTATCAGCGAGTCGCCGCCGAGGTGATGCAGGCTATCGAGCAAGGCCGCAACTACGTTGTCGAATACCGCTTGTTCGACCGCGATGGCGCGGAACACTGGATCTGGGAAAGTGGTAGCGCAGTTTGCGACGAAAACGGTGTGCCGCGCTGGATCGATGGCGTATTGCTCGACCAGACCGAAACCAAGCGGCGCAATGCCGAATACGAAGGCAAGGTCACCGCGATCAGCAAGGCGATGGCACTGATCGAGTTCGACCTCGACGGCAATATCCTCGACATCAACGACAATGCACTGGCGTTGTTTGGTTATGACAAGGCGGAGGTGATAGGGCGCCACCACGGCATGTTCTGCGATCCTGAGCTGGTGGCAAGCGATGCTTATCGCCAGGGTTGGGTGGATCTGCGTGCAGGTCATTTTCGAGCAGGTGAATACCACCGCTTTGGTAAGGGCGGGCGGGAAGTCTGGATTCAGGCCAGCTACAACCCGATCCTCGATACCGACGGCAAGCCGTTCAAGGTCGTCAAGTTGGCGACCGACCTGACCCCGCGCCGCGTCATGGAACAGGATCTGCGGGCTGCCCGTGATCGCGCCGAAGCCGCCGCTGCCGCGCGCAGCAGCTTCCTGGCCAACATGAGCCATGAAATTCGTACGCCGATGAATGCCATCATCGGCTTTACCGACCTGCTACTGGAAACGCCACTTTCCAGTGAACAACGTCGCCATCTGAGCACCGTGCAGCATTCGTCGCGTTCGTTGCTGGGCTTGCTCAATGACATCCTCGACACGGCCAAGCTCGATCGTGGTGCCATCGAACTGGAACAACTGGATTTCTCCCTGCGTGAGCTGTGCGAGCAGGTACTCGCGGCGCAGCGCCTGACGGCCGAAAGCAAAGGCCTGCAGCTGCATCTGGATTACCCGGCAACGACCAACGAGTTCTTCTGTGGTGACCCACTGCGTTTGCAACAGGTCCTGACCAACCTGCTCGATAATGCGGTCAAGTTCACCCTGCACGGCGAGGTTCGCCTGAAAGTGACGGGTGAGCCGGGCGCGATGCGCCTGGCGGTGAAGGACACCGGCATCGGTATCGCAGCCGACCGCCTGGAGAAGATCTTCGAGCCTTTCGCTCAGGCTGATGCCTCGATGAGCCGGCGCTTTGGCGGTACCGGCCTCGGCACCACCATCTCCCGGCAGTTGGTCGAGTTGATGGGGGGGCGTTTGCGGGTCGAAAGTACCGAAGGGCAGGGCAGCTGCTTCAGCGTCGAGTTGCCGCTGCGTGCCGGCAAGCGTCTGGCCTCGCAGCAACGTGCCGTGCTGCCTGAGCTGGGGCAGTTGAACATTCTTGCGGCCGATGACGTGCCGCAGAACCTCGAGCTGCTGCAACTGACCCTGGAGCATTTCGGCCATCGCGTACACTGCGTCGCCGATGGTGAAGGCGCACTGCAGGCATTCACCGAGCAACATTTCGATCTGATCCTGATGGATGTGCAGATGCCGGGTGTCGACGGCCTGGAAGCGTCGCGGCGGATCCGCCAGCTGGAAGCCGCCGAGGCGCGAGAGCCGATTCCGATCATTGCTCTGACCGCCAGCGTGCTTGATCAGGATCGTCAGGCCGCCCTGGATTCTGGGATGAACGGTTTCGCCTCGAAGCCATTGGATGTCAACGCGCTGCTCTGGGAAATCGCCCGCCTGCTCGGCCTGACCGATGTGCCCAGCGCAGTGGTCAGTGCCACCCGGGTTGCCGACGATGGCCTGTTCGACTGGGTCCGTGGCAGCAGCCTGTGGGGCGGGCCGCTGCGTATGGCGCAGGCGATCAATACCTTCATTGGTGAACAGCATGATCTGGCGGCACGCCTCAGCCACCTGCTGACGGCGCGCGACTGGCACGAGGGCGAGGCGCTCGCGCACCGTTTGCACGGCGCCGCCGGCAATCTGGCCATGAGCAGCCTTGCCAGCCTTGGACAGTCGATCGAGCGGGCCTTTCAGCGGCGAGACGAGCAGGCGTTGCCCGCACTGATCGTGGAACTCGAGCAGGCTCTGCTGACGGTCAAGGACGTGGTGCCGCAGGTGCCGGAAGTCGTATCTTCGGCTGAAAGCGCGGCCGTCGACTTGCCCACGCTGCGTGAACAGGCAATTCAGCTGCGGCAGGCGCTACAGCGGGGCGGCCTGGACGATGAAACCCTTGCTGTCATGGAGCAGGCCGCCAGGGGCACAGCCTATGGCGCCGCGCTCAGCGATATGCGTCAGGCGCTGGAAGATTTCGATTTCGATCAGGCTCTGCTGGTGCTCGATCGACTGTTGCTGCAACTGCAAGACGAGGAAACGACCCCATCATGACCCTGGCTGCCGATACTCGTCCGCTGTTGCTGCTGGTCGATGACGAACCCACCAACCTGCAGGTGCTGCGCCATATCCTGCAAGAGGACTATCGCCTGCTATTCGCCAAGGAGGGTTCGCGCGCGCTGGAAATGGCCGAACGTGAACGGCCTGACCTGATTCTGCTCGATGTGATGATGCCGGGCATGACCGGTTACGAGGTCTGCGAGCGGCTCAAGGCCAATCCTCTGCTAAAAACGATTCCGGTGATCTTCGTGACCGCTCTGGGCGATGTCGAGGATGAGGCACACGGCTTCGAAGTTGGTGCGGTGGACTACATCACCAAGCCGATCAGCCCGCCCATCGTGCGTGCCCGGGTGCGTACTCACCTGTCGCTGGTGCGTGTCGATGAGCTCAAACAGACTCGCCTGCAGATTGTCCAGCGCCTGGGCATGGCCGCCGAGTACAAAGACAACGAGACCGGCCTGCACGTCATTCGCATGAGCCATTTCTCCAAGGTGCTGGCGCTGGCCGCCGGCTTCAGCGAAAGCGCGGCCGAGGAACTGCTCAACGCGGCGCCGATGCACGATATCGGCAAGATCGGTATTCCCGACGCCGTGCTGCGCAAGCCGGGCAAGCTCGACGAGCAGGAGTGGCAGGTGATGCGCCAGCACGTGGAGATCGGTGCGCGGATCATCGGCGAGCACAGCTCGGGGCTGCTGCGCACGGCGCAACGCATTGCCCTGTCGCACCATGAGAAGTGGGATGGCAGCGGTTACCCCAACGGTCTGAGTGGCGAGGACATTCCCCTGGAGGGCCGCATCGTCGCCATTGCCGATGTGTTCGACGCGCTGACCAGCGTGCGCCCCTACAAACAGGCCTGGTCCGTGGACGATGCAGTCGGTTTCCTGCGTGAACAGAGTGGGCGCCACTTCGATCCGCGTCTGGTCGAGCTGTTCATCGCTTGTTTGCCCGAGATTCTGCAGATCAAGGAACGCTGGGCCGAACAACCTGCTGCTTGAAATCTCCTGTCTAAAACCCGCCCCCTCTCGACTTGGTCATTGTCGAAGGTGAGGCTATTGTTAGGGGCCTACCATTGCCAAGGGCAGGCCTCATCATGCAGAAGAAGACACTGGTTCCCCTGTTGTGCGCCGCATTCGCCGGTCTTGCCGATGCGGCGGTCGTGACCAAGACGGTTGCGTACGAAATCGATGGCGAAGCCTTCGAAGGCGTGCTGGTTTACGACGATTCGGTCACCACGCCGCGCCCTGGGCTGCTCGCCGTTCCCAACTGGATGGGTGTGAATGAAGACACCGTGGCCAAGGCCGCCCGCGCGGCAGGCGACAAATACGTGGTGTTCGTCGCCGACATGTACGGTAAATCCATTCGTCCCAGCAATGCCGAAGAAGCAGGGGCCGCGGCCACTGCCGTACGTGCAGATCGCCCGCTGATGCGCAAGCGTGCGCAGGCTGCAGTCGAGGTACTCAAGGCGCAGAACGGCGAGGTGGCACTGGATCTGAGCAAGCTGGGTGCCATCGGCTTCTGCTTCGGTGGCGGCACTGTGCTGGAACTCGCGCGCTCTGGGGCGCCGCTGAAAGGCTTCGTATCCTTCCACGGCAATCTGGATACGCCCAATCCGGCCGATGCCCAGAACATCAAGGCGCCGGTACTGGTACTGCATGGGGCTGATGATCCTGCCGTACCGCAGGCGCAGGTCGACGGCTTCATCGCCGAGATGAAGGCGGCCAAGACTGATTGGCAATTGGTGAGCTACGGTGGCGCCGTGCACTCGTTCACCAACCCCAAGGCCAACGTGCCGGGTCGCAACGAATACCATCCGGTAGTCGCCGCGCGAGCATTCAAGGCGATGAACGATCTGTTCGATGAGGTATTCGCCGAGCAGTGACGCCAGGTTTGCGATGCGTTGAACGAAAGGCTGCGCCCGATGGGCGCAGCCTTTTTTCATCTTACTTCGCGGGCAGCACGGCGATGTCGATGATGCCGTCCGGCAGATCGGCGACGTCGCCCAGGGTGGTGGGCTTGCCGCTGGTCAGATCCAGCTGGTGCAGGGTCTTGCCGGTCAATACGTAGGCGGTGTTGCCACCCTTGCCGTCGCTGGCGATATCCAACGCAGCTGCCTCGAGGCCATCGGCGACCTTGCCGACCAGTTGCTGCACGCCATCGTTTGGCGGGTTCTGCAGCATCAGGCTGCTGCTGGCCAGGTCGATGTTGTACAGCGCCGTGCTCTGCGTACCGGCATAGGGATTGGTGTAGGCGCCGGCGACCACCTTGGGTTGCTTGCCCGCGTAGGGGCCGTCGGTGGCGTAGGCGACCTTGCCGTCTACGGCCACTTCACCGGTATCGACGTTTACCCGCAGGCTGGTGCCGTCCGGGCCGAGCAGGCGCAGGCGGTCGGCCACCGGGTTGAAATCGACCACCGCCTGGCCGCTGCCGGACAGCGCAGTTTGCAGCTTGCTACCTGCAGTTGCTTTACCGCTTGTGGCGTCCAGGGTGTAGAGCTGATCGGTACCGCTGAGGGCGTAGAGCTGACCGCTGGCCGGACGCACATCCAGGCCGCGCAGGTCGCTGGCGCCACTGACCGCCATGCTGGCGGCGACCTTGAGGCTGGCGACATCGACCTTGAACAGCTTGCCATCGGCGCTCAGTGCGAGCAGTTCGGTGGCGCTGGCGGCACCTGCGCTCAGGGTCAGCAGGCTGGCGGTGCAAAGGGTAGTGATGCGTTTCATGGTTGTTCCTCATAAAGGTTTCAGCATCGAGACGAAGCCGGCTGGCCGGCTTCGCAGGTGCCTCGACGAAACACCTGTGAGCTATACCCGCGAGGAACGGAGTTGGATGTCGGCGGAGGAAAATATTTTTTCCGCAGGGTAATCGGGGGTGGAAAGATTGCCGGCCATGTGGCCGGCAACCCACTCAGTTGGCGTTGGCCAGCACGGCGCGACCGATATACAGCACCGGGCCGCTGGGGCGGTTGTAGGGCGAGCCGCCGGCCGGTTCCAGTGTTAGCTCGAAGAGTTGCCCCGGCTGCACCGCGCCGATCTGTTCGGCAGGCAGGCGCAGCGGCTGGCCAGCCTCGACCAGGCCCAGCGAGCGTGGGCCGTCGGCCGGATCGATCAGCGTCCAGAATTGCAAGGCGCGACCTTCGGGGACCTGATCGGCGACCAGCGGATCGAGCGAGAGCGTGCCATCGCTGCTGACCTGGATCACCCAACCGGGTTTGGCCGCTTCGCCTGGCTGCTGCAGCACCACGGTATAGCGTTCGCCGGCGATATCCGGGGTGCGCAGCAGCGGCATCAGCACGGCGACCAGCAGCGCCATGGCCAGCGCGGCGGCAGTCAGGCGCCAGGTCAGCAGGCTGTTCCACCAGTTGGCCAGCGGGCTCGGATGTGGCTCAACGTGCAGGCCCAGACTCTGCCGAATACGTGCCCATAGTGCCGGGGAGGGCGCATGTGCCGGTAGCTGGTCGCTCAGTTCGAGAAAGTGTCGTTCCCATTCCAGGGCCATACGAGCGGCACTCTCATCCTCTTCGAGCAACTGGCGCACCTCGGCCGCTTCATGCTCATCGAGCAAGCCGAGCAGGTATTCGCCAATCAGGGCACGGCGTTCTTCGGGTTCGTGAGGAATCATGCTTGCAGACACTCCTGCAGCGCGCGCAGGCCGGCGCGGATACGGCCTTTGATGGTGCCCAGCGGTGTGCTCAGGCGGCTGGCGATCTGCTCGTGGGTCAGGCCACGGTAGAACGCCAGCAGGATCGGATGGCGGCGCGGCCTTTCCAGGCGCTGCAGGCAGCGACGCAGCAGGCGCTGCTCGGATTGCTCCAGCGCCTGTGCTTCGGCCTGCGGGCTGTCGTCGAGCACACGTTCGATGAAGTCATCGTCCACCTCGGCATGCCGGTTGCCACTGCGCAACGCATTCAGCACGCGGTAGCGCAGGATGCTGTGCACCCAGGCGCGACCGCTGCCCAGTTCGCGCCTATAGCGCGCGGCGTGCTGCCAGATACGCACGAAAGCGTCGTGCAGGCAGTCCTCGGCAATGTCACGGCGGCCCAGCATGCTGATGGCCAGGCCGAGCAATTGCCCGGCCTCTTGCCGGTAGAGCGTCTGGAAGGCACGTTCGTCGCCGCGTGCGCAGGCTTCCAGGGTGCTTTCGTAATCGAACTCGCGATCTGCCATGGGTCATCCGTTGGCCTGAGAAATCCGCATGCAGCTTATACCCGGCTACTGCGCTTCTGGATCACGCACAGGTAACAAAAAACTGCGAAGGCGTTGCAGTGCATTCAATGGGTGAGGCTTCAGGGCTGAGCCTGGGCGTAGGCCTCGTCGAGTGAAACCCAGCGCTGCAGCGGGCCCTTGCGCGAGGCGTAGCGAATCTGTAGCCAGCGTCCCTGCTGATCCAGGACTTCGCAGACGTCCCCTTCGATCAGGTAGGCCTTGGTCCGGCTGGTTTCTTCAGGGCGTGCGTGGAGATAAAGACGTGGGGCGGGCACAGTCCAGGTCATTGGCTGGTCACCGTCGTCGACCGCGCGGCTGGCGATGACCCGGCCTTGAGGGTCGAGTGTTTTTTCGAACACAGGAAAAAACACAGGTGCATCCGGATCGTAGTCGTGACGTACTTGCAGCGTCTTGTACAGCCAGGGCACACCGGATTCAGCGAAGCGATAGGCGTCGTAGTACCAGCGTGGTCCGCTGCGGCAGTGGCTGTAGAGCGCTCGTTCCTCACTGTCGGGCTGCAGCTCCGACAGCCATGCGCAATTGACGCGTTCCATCAGTGCTGGCGGTATCTGCAACTGCTCGAAACGGCGCAGGGCCGGGCGGTAGAGGTAAACGTGGTAGGCGGAGTTGACCATCCCGGCCGGCACGCGAATCGCCAGATCCGGATGGCCGTCGAAGTCGTAGTCCTCGACGGCGAAGCTCGGCGGTTCTGCGTCGTTGCCTTCGGGGATGCTTAGTTCCAGATGGCTGCCGTCGGGTTGCAGCAGAAAATAGCCTTCGCCTTGCTGCTGTACCTGGGCATGCCGCCCGGGCTCAGGTTCGAAACGGGGTAGATCAGCCAGGGCCAATGTGGGCAACAGCAGCAGGACAGCGAGGGGCGATACGAGGGCAAGAGGGCAATCCTTTGCAAGCGACAGGCGCCTTTGCGCGCCTGTCATTGATGGAGCGGTTTCAGCGTGGCAGTTCGATGCGCGTGGTTTCGCCTGGTACTTGCGGCCAGTCGCCCGCGGCCCAGCGCTGGCGCGCCTGGTCGATCAGCTCCGGGCTGGTGGCGACGAAGTTCCAGTTGATTCGCCGTGGGCCAATGGGTTCGCCGCCGATCAGGGCCAAGTGGCATTCGCCGCATGCGCTGAGCACGGGCGTTTCGCCTGCCGGGATCACCGCCATGGTGTGCCGGGGCAGGGGCTCGCCATCCAGCTCGGCTTCGCCATCGATCAGGTACAGGGCTCGTTCGCTGTGCTCGGTGGGTATCAGCAGGCTGGCCCCAGCGCTCAGGCGCAGCTCGGCATACAGGGTCGGTGAGTGCACCGGTACGGGTGATTCGAGGCAGAAACCACGGCCAGCGATCAGGGTGATCCGTACGCCCATGGCTTCGCTGCGGGGTAGCGAAGCGGCGGGGTGATGACTGTAAGCCGGTTCGCACTGTTCCTCGGCTTCTGGCAAAGCCAGCCAGACCTGCAGGCCGTGGGCTCGCTTGTTCTGCCCGAGCTGCTCGGGCGGCGTACGTTCGACGTGGGCGACGGCGCGCCCTGCGGTCATCCAGCTGACATCGCCAGGGCCCACCAGTTGGTCCGAACCCAGGCTGTCCTTGTGCTGCAGCTGGCCTTCGAACAGGTAGGTGAGGGTGGACAGGCCGATATGCGGATGCTGGGCAATGTTCATGCCTTTGCCGGCCGGGTAGTCATGCTCCAGCATATGATCGAAGAACACGAAGGGGCCGATGCTGCGAAAGCGTGCCGAGGGCAGGGGACGCAGAATCGGTTGGCCGGAAATGTCCTCGGCGCGCGGGCGGATCAGCTGTAACTCGCTCATGCCGGAGCTACCGCCAGGCGGGTCTCGATCTGGATGTCGGTGGTGGTCATCAGCTTGTGGATCGGACATTTGTCCGCCACGCGCAGCAGTTGCTGGCGCTGTGTCTCGTCCAGTGGTCCCTTGAGCGCCAGGTCGACGATCAGGCGGTAGTTGCCCTGGCGCTCCTCGCTGTCGTCACGCTCGACGTGCACGTCGATGCCTTCCAGCGGAAGGCCGCGTTGGCGCGCATAGAGCAGCAGGGTCATGGCCTTGCAGGTGCCGAGGGCTGCGTCGAACAGATCGTGCGGTTCCGGTCCGGCGCCATCCCCGCCCTGCTCGGGCGAGACGTCGCCGATGAGCTGGTGCGAGCCGATTTCGATCTGCTGCTGCAGGCCCTTGTTGTTGTGAATGCGGATCATGGCGCTTCTCTTGAGGTGTGACGAATCGACACTGGCCAGCCTAGCCCAGCCTGCACCGATCACACCAGCGCCGAGAGCCTCACGTCCGCTCCCAGCACACGCAGCAGTTGCCCGCGCTCATCGACAATGGGGACTGAAACGGTAAAGCAGAAGTCGTCTGTGGCCGAGGAGCGGTAGACCTGGGTGATATGACTCTCCATGCGCTCGGCCACGGCGCGGAACCAGGGGCGTTGGCTCCAGTCGCGGCCGCGACAGCTGGCATCCTCACCGTGCGCCACATCGGCGGCGAAGACGTTCTCGGAAATCTGCACGCCGCGACTGTCTACCAGGTAGAACAGCTCGAAACGGCTGTCGCGCGTCAGCGTATCGGCAAGCAGTCGTTCGGCCGCTGTCACATCGCTGGCCAGCTCGTGGCGTTTGGCCAGTTGTTCGACGCTGGCGCGCACGGCTGCGTGAATTTCCAGGCGGAAGTCGCCGAGCCCGGCGAGCAGGCGATCACCGTCTTCGCGCACGGCCTTGCTGTGATGCAGCACCTGACCAGCCTTGCCAAGCAGCTCGCCAGCGACCTGGGCGATGTTTTGCACATCGCCGTTGATCGAGCGCACCGCCTGGCCGATCTGCTCGGTGCCGGCGGCGATCTGGCCGACCTGAGCGTCCAGGCGATCCATGGCCTGGCGCGTGCTGTCCAGTCCGCCGCTGACGGCGAGAATGCCGGCGCGGCCGTCGGCCACCGCCTGGTTCATGTGCTGGCCGGCACTGCCGAGCTGCTGCATGCCTTCGCGGAAACGCTCGATGATGCCACTGACCTGGCCGGTGGCATCGGTGGTATGGCCAGCCAAACGCCGTACTTCCTCGGCGACCACGGCGAAGCCCCGACCATGTTCGCCGGCGCGGGCGGCCTCGATGGCGGCGTTCAGGGCGAGCAGATTGGTCTGCTGGGAGATGCTGGCGATCACGCCGATGACCTTGCTCACTTCATCGAGCTGTCCGGCCAGTTGCTGGATCACCTGAGCCAGTTGCGCCTCGCTGGCATCGATCACTTCAACCTGCCGTAGTACCGCCTGGCCGCTTTGCTGGCATTGGTTGAGGGTGGCGGAGACTTCGGTGGACAAGCGCGCGACTTCGCCGGCACCGGGCACCAGTTCGGCGTCCAGTGTGGTGGTGACCTGCTCGCTGGCGCTGGCGATCAGCTCCGATGACTGTGCCAGCGTCTGCCCGCTTTGTTGGTTGGCAGCAGCGATGCGCGCCAGTTGTGGCGCATGCGCGGCGATGCCGACGGCGGCGCCGAGGCTGGCGCGGATACGCTGCTGGAGGCTGGCGCTGAAATCGTTCAGGCGCACCATCCACTGGTAGTCCTCCGGGAGTCGAGTCGTAAGGTCGTGCTGTTGGAACAAAGCGTCCAATGCGGCCTCGTCCTGGGCCTTGCGGGTTGGCTTGCGCAGCAACTGCAACATGGTGATTCCCCTGTCTGGTCTGCCTGAGTCACTGCAAGCGAGGTGCCATCATTGGCTGACGTACCCATGGCCGTTTCAGGCCGTTAGCCAGCTATTCATGTTCCGGCTTGGTGCGGCCTTTGGTTGCCTGCTTCTTTTGAGGGCGCTGATGCGAATGGCGTGGGGTGATCTCCGAACTTGCCGGGCCGCTCGGCGGTCTATGCTGCTCGTACCGTCAGGAGGACTCGCCTTGCTCACATCTCGAACGATGCCATGGATACTCGCGCTCAGTGCCGCTATCGTCTGCAGCGCCCAGGCCCGCGAATACCGCTACAGCGACGCCCACCTGCACTACGTCGACTTCTTCCAGGAAAGCGCCGGCATGGACGAACTGCTGGAGAAGATGGCGGAAAACAACGTCGATCATGTGATGTTCTCCGGTATTCCGGTGGCCAAGAAGTGGGACGAGGACGAGCCCAAGCGTCCGCGTTATTACGCAGGTGACGACGCCAATGCCTATTGGTACAGCGCTACCGACGTGTTCATCGCGGCCGCCTACAAGCGTCTGCCCGCCGAGCAGCGCAAGCGCTTCCATCCGTTTCTTTCCGGCTTCAATCCCAACGACAAGAACGCCGACGCGCATATCCGCCGTATGCTCGAGCTGGACCCCGGCCTGTGGCAGGGCATCGGCGAGGTCTTCACCCGGCATGACGATCTCACCGCGCTGATTCATGGCAGTGCGCCGCGTGCCAACAACGAAGCGCTGGCGCGGGTTTTTCATCTGGCCGCCGAGTACGACCTGCCGGTGATGCTGCATTCGAACATCACCTCCAAGCGTGAGCGCGAGCCGATCTATCTGCAGGAAATCGAGGCGCCGCTGCGCAACCATCCGCATGTGCGTTTCATCTGGGCGCATGCCGGTACCAGTGCCGAGATTCATCGTCATCAAGAGAAGCTCGACTTCCTCCTGGAGACGGTCGAACGCATGCTCGGACAGTACCCCAACCTGTATATCGACCTGTCCTGGACCATGCTGCGTCCCTACCTGCTCGACGAGAACGGCGCGCCTGATCCGAAGTGGGTGCATCTGGTCAGCAGTTATCCGGAGCGCTTCATGCTGGGCTCGGATGTGGTTGGCCGTTTCGGCAGCCTGGGCGACTACATGAAGGGCTTCGATCCCTTCCTTGATGCACTGCCAGAGGACGTCGCGCACAAGGTGGCGCGCGACAACTTCCTATCGGTATTACCGCGCCGGGTGCAGGCCGAGCTGGATCGCTAGCGCATCTGTCATCAGGCTGTCACTCGGACGTCATAGGCTCGCGCTCATCTCAACGAGGAGCGCACCATGCATTACACCCGAGTGGCCATGATGGCCGGTCTATTCGCCTGGGCAGGTCTGAGCCAGGCTGACGTCCGTGTCGACGGGCCGGTGGAATACGGCATCTTCAGCAGCCAGTATCAGGATTTTCAGCCCGGCGAGCGGGTACTGACCCGCAGCAATCAGGACATCGTGCGCACCGAGCAGATTCCCGCCAAGCTTGGCACCAAGTTCGGCATGCGTTACAGCCTGGCCGGCAAGCGTGAGGGTGATATTCCACTGACGTTGTTGTACCTCACGCCAGGCGTTGTCACGCCGGATGGTCAGCGTCATGACAAGTTCGAAGTGCAGCAGAAGCTGGTGGTCGGTGCACCGCAGGACGTGATGGCCTTCGAGTTCACCGAGCATCACGAAGTGGTGCCCGGCGAATGGCATTTCATCGTCTATCAGGGTGATCGCAAGCTGGCCGAACAGCGTTTCATGGTGCGCTGATCAGAGCAGGATGATCGCCCAGGTCAGGGCGATCATCAGCAGCGCGACCATCTGTGCCGCGCTGCCCATGTCCTTGGCCTGCTTGGACAGCGGGTGCAGGTTCAGCGAGATGCGGTCGACCACCGCCTCGATGGCGGAATTGAGCAGTTCCACCACCAGTGCCAATAGCGGCACCAGCATCAGCAGCGCGCGTTCGGCGCGGCCGACATCGACCAGGCAGGCCAGCGGCAGCAGCACCAGGTTCAACCACAGTAACTGACGGAACGCGGCTTCACCCTGGTAGGCCGCGCGCAGCCCGGCCAGCGAATAACCGGTGGCGTCGAGGATGCGCGCCAGGCCTCGGCGGCCTTTGAAGGACAGGGCGTCCAGATCGGGGCTGTCGTTCATGATTGCAGCCCACTCCATGGATCGTTCAGCGCACGCTGGTAAGCCTGGCGCAGGTAGAGCATGTCAGCTTCGGGCATGCTGCCGCCGTGGCGTTGCAACTGGCCGAGATCACGCCGCGAAGCGCTGGCAATACGCCAATGCCGTCGGCTTTTCTCCAGATCCAGCAGGGCAATGTCGACATCACCGTCGCTACGCACTTTGACGAACAGATGCTTGGCGTAGCAGCAGCCATGCTGCCATCCACCCAGGTGCAGGCGCGCCAGGGTGACGGCCAGGCGTTGCAGCATGGCCTGGTTGAGCTTCGCTGTATGCGCCTCTTCGTACCACTGTTCCAGGCTGACGAAGTCCTGCAGCGCTTCGGTGACCAACAGTGCCTGCCACTGTCCGCTCTGCTTGCGTGCGGCGCAGTAGACGATGTTCGGCGTGCTAATGCCGAGGCGGGCGAGGGCGCGGTAGGCCTGCAGCTCGCGCAGGATGGTCGGCCGTCCCAACGGGTGGCGCAGCGAGCGGTAGAGATGTCCGCTCTGGCGTTTGCAGAACAGCAGGGGCCGGCTTGTGTCCCAGTGTTGCAGCAGGCGCACGCCACTTTCGCCGCCGCGTCGCTGATTGGCGGGCTCGACCCATTCCCCGGGGCTGTACCACCAGCGGTCGAATTCGGTCGAGGGCAGGGCGGCCCTTGCCTGTTCGCTGAGGACGCCCACCTCAGGCCACCTTGCGCAGGACGTAGGTGCGCCACATGGCGTAGCCGGGCAGGAAGTCCAGGTGGCCGAGAATGTTGAAGCCGGCCTGACGGAATTCATCCTCCAGCGTACTCCGGGAGACGACGAAGCGGTTCTGGTTTTCCGCGGCGCGGCCTTGAGCCGTTCTACGGGCTTCCAGACGGCGGCGTTTCCAGGCTTTGTAGTTGCCGTCGACCCATAGCGAGACGATCACCGTATCGCGGCTGACGCGATGAAACTCGCGAAGGATGGCCAGGCGGTGTTCGGCCGATTCGATGTGATGCAGCAGGCGGATACAGAAGACGCAGTCCACCGCATTGGCGCCCAGATCGATAGCGAAGGCCGAGGTGCGGAAGCTGTTGACCCGCGCCACCACTTCAGGCGTTTGCGCCGCGCGCGCGGTGGCGATCATGTCGGCCGAGTTGTCGGCGGCAAAGATCACCCGGTTCGGCTGCTCGCAGAGCATCGGCCAAAAGCGCCCGGCGCCGCAGGGCAGGTCGAGTACCAGATTCGGCTCATCGGCCATCTGCAATGCACGGCGCGCGACCTGTACGTCGCGCCAGTGCGACAGGCGTCGGGCCAGGCCATCCTGATGCTTGTGCAGGTATTGCTGCGAATGCTCGAAATCGTACTTGCGAGAAAAGTCCAGTTCGATGGGGCTAGGCTTGGGCATGACGAACGTCCCTTGATGGATACGTTCGTCAGCCTAAAGAGCAGGGCATCAAGGCCGCGTCAAAGGGGCGTGAAAATTTCGTCAAGCGCCATTGTTCAGGCTGACCCGGAAGCGGGTATGACCTGGCTCGCTCTGCAAACTGACACTCCAGCCCTGTTTGGCGCAAATACGTTTGACCAGCGACAGCCCCAGTCCAAGCCCCTCGCCACGGGCCTGCGAGCCGCGCACGAACGGCTGGAAGATGCGCTCGTGCTGCTCGGCAGGAATGCCGGCGCCGCTGTCCTCGATACGAAACGCGCCCGCTTCGAGGATCAGGCGCACACTGCCGTTCTCGGTGTAGTGCAGGGCGTTGCGCAACAGGTTGGCCATTACCGTACCGAGGAACGTGGCGTTGTAGTGGCCGTCGTCCTGGCCTTCCTCGAGCAGTTGGAAGTCCAGGCCTTTCTCTTTCATCAGAACGCCCCAGCGACTGGCTTGCTCATGGGCGACGGCGGCCAGGGTACGGTCGCCGACGAACACGGCTTCGTTGCTCTTGTCGCGCGCCAACTGCAGGAATGTCTGCACCAGTTCGCGCATTTCCTCGCTGGCGCGGGCGATGCGTGCCACCTGTTCCTTCTCGCGTGGGCCCAGGGGCGCCTCGGCAAGCAGCTCGCAGGAAGTGGCGATGACCATCAGCGGCGTACGCAGTTCGTGACTGACATCGCTGGTGAACAGACGCTCGCGTTCCAGTGACTGGCGCACCTGGCCCAGCGTGCTGTCGAAGGCAGCGGCCAGCTGGCCGATCTCGTCGTCGGGGTAATCCGGTGCCAATGGAGGCGCCAGCGGATGCAGCTGGTCGCGATGGCGCACCTGCTGCGCCAGGCGACTGATCGGCGCCATGACCTTGCGCGCCATCATCAAACCCAGGCCCCAGGCGGCGATCACCGTCAGCAGAAAACCCGCCAGCACCACATTGAACAGCGCATTCTCGCGGGCTTCGAATTCCTGCTGCTCCTGCACCAGCATGTAGGTCTCGCCGTTGATCTTCTGCACGTAGACGTAAAACGCCTCGTTGCCGCTGACGACCTCGTTGAACCCTTCCAGCAGGCCCTCGTATTCGGGCGGGATGGCATAGTCGGGATTATTGGACGAGAAGAAGCGGGTGCTGGAGTCCAGGCGCGGTGGGCGCCCCTGGCGGATGTCCTCGTTGAGCGTTTCACCCAGCTCGCGGCTCATCTCCTGGGAAACCAGATGCTCCTCGATGAAATGCACCACACCGACGATGCTCAACGAGAACAGGCCGCTGACCATCACCGTCATCAGCACGAAGGCGATCAGAATCCGGCGCTGGAAGGGCTGCTTAGACAGCATCGGGGTTCTCCGCCAGGCGATAGCCGACGCCGTGGATGGTGTGCAGCAGTGGTGTGGGGAAGGGTTTGTCGAGCACCTGGCGTAGCTGATGAATATGGCTGCGCAGGCTGTCGCTGTCCGGGCAGTCGTCGCCCCACAGGGCTTCCTCCAGCGCTTCACGACGTACCACCGCCGGGCTGCGCTGCATGAGAATGGCCAGCAGCTTGAGGCCCAGCGGGTTGAGCTTGAGCAGCTGGCCGGCGCGACTGACGTGCAGGGTGTCGAGGTCGTAGCTGAGGTCGGCGACCTGCAGCTGGCGTTTGCGGCTGCCGCGGCTACGGCGCAGGATCGCCTCGATGCGCGCCACCAGTTCGGACAGGGCGAAAGGCTTGATCAGGTAGTCGTCGGCGCCGGCGTTGAGCCCTAGCAGGCGGTCATCCAGGGCATCGCGCGCGGTGAGCATGAGGATCGGCACCTCGCTGCGACCGTCCTCGCGCAGGCGCTTGCACACCTGATAGCCGTCGATGCCGGGCAGCATGATGTCCAGCACGATCAGATCGTAGTGGCCGCTGCTGGCCAGGTGCAGGCCGCTCAGGCCGTCCTGTGCGCAGTCGACGGAAAAGCCCTTGAGCTGCAAATAGTCGAGCACGTTGGCGAGAATGTCTCGGTTGTCTTCGATGACCAGAATGCGCATCGCGGTTTATTCCTGGGTTTGACGATTTTTTCACACGGCTTTGACGAGAGGCTCACGGCGCGCCTCGCAGAGTGCGGCTCGTTCATCCCCGAAGGATCATACGATGCCACGGCTTCATTACGCGCAACTTCGTTATCTGTCGATCATTCTGCTGGCCTGGCTGGCAGTGTTTTTCCTCACCCGCAGTCTATTGCTGCTCGGCCACCTGGGCGATGCCGGTTTGACGCTGCCGGGGCTGATTGGCCTGTACGGCGTCGGCCTGGTCTACGACCTCAGCTTCCTGGCGTACGCCGCGCTGCCGCTGGCGCTGTACCTGCTGCTGTGTCCGGCCTGGTTATGGCAGCGCCGCTGGCATCAGCGCCTGCTGATCGCCCTGGTAGCCGTCAGCCTGTTCGCGATGTTCTTCACCGCAGTGGCCGAATGGCTGTTCTGGGACGAGTTCGGCGTGCGCTTCAACTTCATCGCCGTGGACTACCTCGTCTACTCCAAGGAGGTGGTGGATAACATTCTCGAGTCCTATCCGATTTATCCCTTGCTGGCCCTGCTAGCTGCCCTGGCCATAGGCCTGACGCTGGTGCTGCGACGACCGCTGCGGGCCGCACTGGAAGCACCGCGCCTGCCTGCGCTGCAGGCTGTCAGTACGCTGGTCATGTTGGCGTTGCTGGCAGGCCTGTGCAGTGGTCTGGTCGGGCAGGACGCGCCGCGTGGTCTGGGTGGCAACACTTACCAGCGGGAATTGGCCAGCAACGGTCCGTATCAGTTCTTCGCCGCATTCCGTAACAACGAACTGGACTACCAGCAGTTCTATGCCACCTTGCCTGATACGCTGGTAGCTGCGCAGCTGCGCGCCGAGGTGGCCGAGCCCAATGTCCGTTTCATCGGCAGCGACCCGCAGGACATCCGCCGGCTGATCGACAACCCCGGCTTGCCGCGCAAGCTCAATGTGGTGCTGGTGACCATCGAGAGCCTGAGCGCCAAATACCTGGGCAGCTTCGGCGACACGCGAGGGTTGACCCCGAACCTTGACGAGCTGCGCAAGCACGCCCTGGTGTTCACCAACTTCTACGCCACCGGTACGCGCACCGACCGCGGTCTGGAGGCGCTGACTCTGTCGGTACCGCCGACCCCGGGGCGCTCCATCGTCAAGCGCATCGGCCGTGAGTCCGGTTACGCCAGCCTGGGCCAGCAACTGAGCGCTCAGGGCTACGACAGCGTCTTCGTCTACGGCGGCCGCGGCTATTTCGACAACATGAACGCTTTCTTCGGCGGCAATGGTTATCGCGTCGTCGACCAGAGCAGCGTCGACGAGGCCGAGATGAGCTTTCAGAACGCCTGGGGCATGGCCGACGAGGACCTCTATCGCCAGGCGATCAAGGTGGCCGATGCCGATCACGCCGCCGGCAAGCCGTTCCTCCTGCAACTGATGACTACCTCCAACCACCGTCCCTACACCTACCCGGACGGGCGCATCGACATTGCCTCCGGCGACGGGCGCGAAGGGGCGGTGAAGTACACCGATTACGCCATCGGCCAGTTCCTCGCCGAGGCGCGCAGCAAGCCCTGGTTCGATCAGACGCTATTCGTCTTCGTCGCCGACCATACCGCCGGCAGTGCCGGGCGTGAGGACCTGCCGGTGGCCAACTACCACATCCCCTTATTCATCTATGCCCCCAGCTACATCGAGCCGGGCGAGTACCGCGACGTGGCCAGCCAGATAGACGTGGCGCCGACGCTGCTCGGCCTGCTCAACCTGGATTACGTCTCCACCTTCTTCGGCCGCAACCTGCTGCGCGCGGATCATCCAGCAGGCCGTGCGCTGCTGGGCAACTACCAGCACCTGGGGCTGTTCGACGGCAAGGATTTGGCGATTCTCAGCCCGCGCCGGGGCATGCGCCGCCATGACGATGCCCTGGGGCTGAGCCATGAGTCGCGCAGCGATGGCGACGATCCGCTGCTGCGTCGCGACATCGCTTACTACCAGGGCGCCAGCCATGCCTTCAGTAAACATCTGATGGCCTGGCATCCAGATAGCCAATCCAGCCAGCAACTCAGTGAGCGCTAAGGAGTGGAAATGTCATCCCGTTATTTCGACTTTCGTCTGGCGCTCGGCATACCGCTACTGCTCATGGCGCTGCTGCTGGCGTTCGACCCCAGCCCGGTGGATTTCGCCCTGGCGCGGCTGTTCTACGAACCCGGACAAGGTTTCATCGGGCGTAGCAGCTTCTGGCTCGAGGACATCCTGCATGACCGCGCCAAGCAGGCGCTGATCCTGCTCGGTGTGCTGGCTATCGCAGGCTTCGCGCTCAGCCTGCTGCCCACGCGACTACGCCAATGGCGCCGACAGCTTGGCTATCTGGTGCTGGCGCTGGGGCTGTCGACTTCGCTGGTCACCCCGTTGAAAACGCTCACCGGCATGCACTGCCCCTGGAGCCTGAGCGAGTTCGGCGGCCAGGAGCAATTCACGCCGCTGCTGGCCGAGCGCGCACCGACCGCCAATCCCGGCCGCTGCTGGCCGGGCGGCCATGCCTCGGCGGGGTTCTCGCTGCTGGCACTGTTCTTCTTCCTGCGTGACCGGAGACCGCGGATGGCACGTATTGCGCTGGTGGTGGCACTTGGGCTCGGCTCGCTGTTTTCCCTGGGGCGGATGTTGCAGGGCGCGCACTTTTTCTCGCACAACCTGTGGACGCTGCTGATCGACTGGGTGATCTGCGTGCTGACCTATCGCTGGCTGCTTTACCGAGCGCCTGTCGCACAAAACTCAGGGAATCAGGTGGTCTGGGGAGAAACCTGCCGATGAACAGACTCCAACAGGGCTTACGCCTGGCGTTGGCCACCGTGGTTTTCGTCAGTGCACTGTTGGCACTACCCCTGAGCATGGCGTGGGGCGCGACGACATCAGCGGCGCCCCTGTAAGGCGTGCGCCCAGCCAGCTGGGCACAGCCACTGGACACTCGCATCTACCTGTATCGCATGGCGCCTGATCTGTACCGCAGCGCATTGCCAGCAGCGCGGGACTGGCCGCAGTTGCAGTCGCTCGGAATCGCCACGGTGATCAACTTCTATCAGCGCGGCGACGAGCAATGGTTGGGTGATCCGCGTGTTCATCAGGTACACCTGCCGTTGCGTACTGATCGTATCGATGACACCGATGTCATCGAGGTGTTGCGCAGCATCCGCCAGGCGCAGAGTCGCGGCACGGTACTGATTCATTGCAAGCATGGGCAGAACCGTACCGGGCTGATCGCTACCCTGTACCGGGTGATCTACCAAAACTGGAGCAAGGAACAGGCACTGGCAGAAATGCGCGGTGGTGGTTTTGGTGGCGAGGAGCGTATGGGCGACGCCGAGCGTTACCTGCGCGACGCCGACATTCCGGCGTTGCGTTCAGCATTAGCCACAGGTGCCTGCAGCACCAGTGCTTGGGCGTTGTGTGCGCTCAAGGATCGGCTGCTCGGCGCGATCCTGGGGGGATGAGGCCATGAAGGTCGCGCGTTTACTGATCTGTAGCCTCTCGCTGCTGCTCTTGCTGGGGTGTCAGAGCCTGCGCGAGCAGATGCTGGCGGCCAATTATCCGCCGGCCTTCGTCGACGGCTTCGAGGACGGCTGCAGCAGTGGGCGTTCGGCTGCTGGCCCGCTCGGCCAGTTCGACAAGGACGTACCACGTTACATGGCCGAGCCGCTGTATGCCCGCGGCTGGGAGGATGGCTTCCGCCAATGCGAAGACGTGCAGCGCATCGATGACTGGCCGGCGCGCCGGGTAGAACGGTGGCATAACGATGAATGGCGCCACCATGTCGATCAGATAATGGCCAAGGCGCAGCGGCGTTAGATTTTTAGCGCGCCTCTATAAAGGGTATGGAAATACCGCCGATATGTATGATGGGATCAGCGCAATCTCACCTGATCTTCGACCAAGTATGGGTTGAAGGTGTCTCGACTTCTGCGCGTATGGGAGTTTCACAACATGTCGCTGCGTAACCTTTCGATTGCCCCGCGTGCTTCTTTAGGGTTCGGCCTGGTGGCTCTGTTGGTGTTATTGCTCGGAGCCTTCTCTCTTCCAGATGCTGGAGATGCGCAAACAAGCCGAAGCGATTGACAAGAACTGGCTACCCAGTGTTGTAACGCTTGGGGAAGTGAGCCAGGACATCCTGCGCCTGCGAGCCATTACGCTGCGCCTCATGCTCAACCGTGATCCCGCTGATGTGCAAAGCAACTTGCGTCTGGCAGATGAGTTACGCAATAAAGTGCTTCAGGCCGAATCGGTGTTCCGGGAGCTGATCTCGAGTCCTGAGGAGCGCGCAGCCTATGACGTCTTCCGCCAGGCCGAAGCAAGTTATCTGCAGGAGCAGGGCAAGATTGTCGAGTTTGTTCGTCAGGGCAATTTCGACGGGGCCGTTGCTGTATCGCGTGGCCCGCTCAATGAGTATGCCGACAATATGACGAGAGCACTGCGTGATCTTGCCGAGATCAACAGGGAAGGGGCCTCTGCCGCAGCCCGTGAAGCTGAACGGGTATTCGACTCCGCCCTGATCTGGGTGATCACGATGATGGTGCTGGCCGCCCTGGCCACCATCATTCTGGCGATACTGTTGACGCGCAGTATCGTTGCACCGCTGGCCGAGGCTGTGCGCGTGGCTGAAGTTGTGGCTTCAGGCGATCTGACGCAGGCCATCGATGCGTCCGGTACGGACGAGCCGGCGCGCCTGCTGGCTGCCCTGAAGAACATGCAGAGCAACCTGCGAGGCACCATCCAGAGCATTGCCGACTCCTCCAATCAGTTGGCCTCGGCCTCGGAAGAGCTGCATGCGGTCACCGAAGATTCCACGCGTGGCCTGCACCAGCAGAACACCGAGATCGAGCAGGCTGCTACGGCGGTCAACGAGATGACCGCCGCCGTCGAGGAGGTGGCGCGTAATGCCGTGAGCACCTCCGAGGCCTCGCGTGAATCCAATACCACTGCGCAGCACGGGCGCGAGCAGGTGCGCCAGACCGTGGACTCCATCGGTCAGCTGGCGGCTGACGTCACCAGTACCTCGCAGGAGGTCGAGCAACTGGCGCAGCGGGTGCACGAGATCAGCAAGGTACTCGATGTCATCCGCTCCATCGCCGAGCAGACCAACCTGCTCGCGCTCAACGCCGCCATCGAGGCCGCGCGGGCCGGTGATGCCGGGCGGGGTTTCGCCGTAGTGGCCGATGAGGTGAGGGCGCTGGCGCATCGTACGCAGCAGTCGACTCAGGAAATCGAGCAGATGATTGGCGGCATCCAGAGTGGTACGGAGCGCGCCGTGACTGCCATGCAGAGCAGCAATGGCCGTACGCGCTCGACCCTGGAGGTGGCGCAGGGTGCTGGTGTGGCGCTGGAGCAGATCACGCAGGCGATCTTTTCGATCAACGAGCGCAACCTGGTGATCGCCAGCGCTTCCGAGGAGCAGGCGCAGGTGGCGCGCGAGGTGGATCGCAACCTGGTCAACATCCGTGACCTGTCGCTGCAGACCTCGGCCGGTGCCAATCAAACCAGTGCGGCGAGTCAGGAGCTGTCGCGTCTGGCCGTGGATCTGAACGGGCTGGTGGCGCGCTTCAAGGTCTGAGGCAGGCCGCAAACGATAACGGCGCCCGAGGGCGCCGTTATCTTTACCGTAGCAGCGATTACTTGCCGGCCCAGCGCTTGAGCACCAGGGTGGCATTGGTGCCGCCGAAACCGAAGCTGTTGCTCATCACGGTATCGAGCTTGGCATTCTCGAGGGTGGTCAGCTGGATCGGCATGTCGGCCACTTCCGGATCCAGCTCGTCGATGTTGGCCGAGGCAGCGATGAAGTTGCCTTCCATCATCAGCATGCAGTAGATCGCTTCCTGCACACCAGCTGCGCCCAGGCTGTGACCGGACAGGCTCTTGGTCGAGCTGATGGCCGGTGCCTTGTCGCCAAATACTTCACGCACGCCACGAATTTCGGCGACGTCACCGACCGGCGTCGAGGTGCCATGGGTGTTGAGGTAGTCGATCGGGCTGTCGACGGTGGCCAGCGCCTGCTGCATGCAGCGCACGGCACCTTCACCGCTCGGGGC
The DNA here is from genome assembly GCA_048065775.1 of Pseudomonas sp. GW6. Lineage (GTDB taxonomy): Bacteria > Pseudomonadota > Gammaproteobacteria > Pseudomonadales > Pseudomonadaceae > Aquipseudomonas. The sequence goes on along the minus strand of JBLUOL010000004.1, from coordinate 9,692 downwards.
CACCATGTCGTAGCCGTCGCTGGTGGCGCCGTAACCGACGATTTCGGCGTAGATCTTGGCGCCACGGGCCAGGGCATGTTCCAGCTCCTCGACCACGACCATGCCGCCACCGCCGGCGATGACGAAGCCGTCACGCTTGGCGTCGTAGGCGCGCGAAGCCTTTTCCGGTGTCTCGTTGTACTGGGTGGAGAGGGCGCCCATGGCGTCGAACAGGCAGCTCTGGCTCCAGTGCTCTTCTTCACCGCCGCCGGCGAAGACGACATCCTGCTTGCCCAGCTGGATCTGCTCCATGGCCTGGCCGATGCAATGTGCGCTGGTGGCGCAAGCAGAAGAGATGGAGAAGTTCACGCCCTTGATCTTGAACGGCGTGGCCAGGCATGCCGATACGGTGCTGCCCATGGTGCGGGTGACACGGTATGGGCCGATGCGCTTGACGCCTTTTTCGCGCAGGGTGTCGATGGCTTCCATCTGGTTGATGGTGGAGGCGCCACCGCTGCCGGCGATCAGACCGGTGCGCGGGTTGGAAACCTGCTCTTCGCTGAGGCCGGAGTCCTTGATCGCCTGCTCCATCGACAGGTAGGCGTAGGCTGCCGCGTCGCCCATGAAGCGGAACAGCTTGCGGTCGATCAGCTCTTCCAGGTTCAGGTCGACCGAGCCGGAAACGTGGCTGCGCAGGCCCATTTCGGCGTAGGACGGATTGAAGCGGATGCCCGACTTGCCTGCGCGCAGGCTGGCGGCCACGGCTTCTTTGTCAGTGCCCAGGCAGGAAACGATGCCCAGACCGGTGATCACTACACGACGCATGTGCAAGTCCTTCAGAAACTGTCAGTGGAGGTGAACAGGCCAACACGCAGGCCTTCGGCACTGTAGATTTCGCGGCCATCGACGGCTACGGTGCCATCGGCGATACCGAGGATCAGCGAGCGGTTGATGGTGCGCTTGATATGGATGTTGTAGGTGACTTTCTTGGCGGTCGGCAGAACCTGACCGAAGAATTTCACTTCACCCGAGCCCAGGGCGCGGCCCTTGCCTGGGTTGCCTTGCCAGCCCAGATAGAAGCCAACCAGCTGCCACATGGCATCGAGGCCGAGGCAGCCAGGCATGACCGGGTCGCCTTCGAAGTGGCACGCAAAGAACCACAGATCCGGATTGATATCGAGCTCAGCGACGATTTCGCCCTTGCCGTACTTGCCGCCGGTCTCGCTAATGTGAACGATGCGATCGATCATCAGCATGTTCGGGGCGGGCAGTTGCGCGTTCCCGGGGCCGAACAGTTCGCCGCGGCCGCAGGCGAGCAGATCTTCCCGAGAGTAGGCGTTTTGTTTTGTCATGCGAGCTCCTCAATTGTCCCCATGCTTCTAAGGCTGGGCGAATCGTCCTGGCCGGCGCGTCTGGAAAATCAGATCGGGCGCCGGCAGCCTAGTCATAGACTGTTGCGTTGTGGTGAAAGTCACAGCGCAGTGAGTACAGTTGTACTCTGCTGCTTCCATGTTGTCACAGCTGCAGCAGTTTCCCCTTGTAACGCCGGCTTGTCACGGGCGCCAGTTGACTAAGGTCGCGATGGCAGCCAGCGCTGCAGGATACGTTGCAGGTCGGCACGTTTGAATGGTTTTGCCAGGTAATCGTTCATTCCGGCGGCCAGGCAGGCTTCGCGGTCGCCCTGCAGGGCATTGGCGGTGAGGGCGATGATGGGCAGTTGTTGTCTGCCCTCGAGCTGGCGAATTTGCCGCGTTGCCTCGTAACCGTCCATCAGCGGTAGCCTGCAGTCCATGAGGATGGCGGCGTAATCCTGTGCGCGGCCGTTCTGTACGGCCTGTTGACCGTCGCCGGCCAGGCTGACCGGGTAGCCCAGGCTGCGCAGCATGGCTTCGGTCACGGTCTGCTTGACCGGGTTGTCCTCGACCAGCAGCACGGCCTGACCGTTGCCGCCGGTCAGCGGTTGACCGTCACGGTCGGGCGCCTGCGTGCTGCAGGGGCGAAATGGCAGGGGGATTTCCAGGGTATCGAGCTTGCCGTTGATCACACCATATTCGGTGGCCGGCGCCAGTTGATTGGCGATCAATTGGCCGGCGAGTCCCTGCTCCTGGCGCAGATCCTGCGGCCGAGTAAAGGTGAGAAAGCCGGTTAGCAGCAGCGTCAGCAATCAATAATGCCGGGCCGACACTGATCAGCTGGGTGCGGGTGTGGATGTTCCAGCCGCGGCGCTGAGCATGAGCTTTACCGCCAGGCATTGGCCGGGGATTTGCCGCTGGCTGCTCGGCGGCACCGGAAGGGGGCGAGGGGCAGCCTGTGGGCACGAGTCGTCCTTGGCAATTAACGCTGGTTGCTCATGGTAAGCGAGCCGTCGCGCTTTGCCAGTTTCAGGCGTGTGCACCCTGCGCCAATTCTCGTTTGCGCCTGCCCGCGCAGGGGGATTGCTGAACTTTTGCCCTGACCAGGTACTCTCGGCTCCGTATAATGCCCGCAGACCGCCATCACGCATGGCCTCATTCGGAAGACCTATGACACAGCTTCAACCCATTGCCGTACTCGGTGGCGGTAGTTTCGGTACCGCCCTGGCCAACCTGCTGGCGGAGAACGGCCAGCGCGTCCTGCAGTGGATGCGTGACCCCGAGCAGGCCGAGCAGATGCGTCAGAGCGGCGAGAACCCGCGCTATCTGAAGGGCGTCAAGCTGCATGGCGGTATCGAGCCGACCAGTGACCTGAGCGGCGTGCTGCAGCAGGCCGAGTTGGTGCTGGTCGCATTGCCTTCCAGCGCCCTGCGCGATGCCCTGCAACCGGTGGCGGCGCAGTTGGCGGGCAAGATGCTGATCAGCACCACCAAGGGCATCGAAGCCAAGACCTTCAAGCTGATGAGCCAGATTCTCGAAGAGATCGCCCCCGCCGCGCGTATCGGCGTGCTGTCCGGGCCGAATCTGGCCAAGGAAGTGGCCGATCACGCCCTGACCGCCACGGTGATCGCCAGTGAAGATGAAGAACTGTGCCTGCGCGTGCAGCAGGCCCTGCATGGCAGAACCTTCCGCGTCTACGCCAGCGCCGATCGTTTCGGTGTCGAGCTTGGCGGCGCGTTGAAGAACGTCTACGCCATCATGTCCGGCATGGCGGCGGCGCTGGGCATGGGTGAGAACACCAAAAGCATGCTGATCACCCGCGCTCTGGCGGAAATGACCCGTTTTGCGGTCAAGCTCGGCGCCAACCCGATGACTTTCCTCGGCCTCGCTGGTGTCGGCGACCTGATCGTCACTTGTTCGTCACCGAAAAGTCGCAACTATCAGGTCGGCTTCGCCCTGGGTGAAGGCCTCAGCCTGGAAGACGCGGTGCAGCGCCTTGGCGAAGTCGCCGAAGGGGTCAATACGCTCAAGGTACTCAAGGCCCGTGCCGAAGAACTGGACGTCTACATGCCGCTGGTCGCTGGCCTGCATGCCATCCTCTTCGAGGGGCGTACGCTGGCCCAGGTCATCGAATTGCTGATGCTCGGTGAGCCCAAGACCGACGTCGATTTCATCCCCACTGCTGGTTTCTGAACCCGGCAGCCAATCAAGGAGTGTGAATCATGAGTGATGAAAAACAGGAGTTGGAGCGCGAGTCGATTCTCTTGCGCATTCTGTGGATGGTGATTTTCCTCATCGTCTGGCAACTGGCCGAGCTGCTGCTCGGCGCCGTGGTGCTGCTGCAACTGGGTTACCGCCTGTTCTACGGCGCGCCGAACGCCAGCCTGCTGAGCTTTGGCGACAGTCTCAGCCAGTATCTGGCGCAGATCGGTCGTTTCGGCACCTTCAATACCGATGAAAAACCCTGGCCGTTCGCCGACTGGCCGACGCCGCGGGCGCCGGAAGGCGAGACCGCGCACAGTATCCCGCCGGCGCCGCACCCCGTGCGCGACGAGGAGCCCAAGCTGTGAGGTTATGGCTGCTGCGCCATGGTGAGGCCGAGCCGCAGGCAGCCCCTGATGCTGCCCGCGAGCTGACCGCCCATGGTCGCAAGGAAGTGCAGCAGGCCGCCGCTCAGCTCGCCGGTCGGCCCCTGACCGCCATCGTCGCCAGCCCTTACGTGCGTGCCCAGCAGACGGCCGAGCTGGTACGCAGCGAGCTGGGGTTCACCGGCAAGATAAACACCGTGACCTGGCTGACGCCGGACAGTGATCCGCGTGATGCCTTGAAGTATCTCGATGAGCGTGAGCGTGCCGAGGTGCTGCTGGTCAGCCATCAACCGCTGATCGGCGCGCTGGGCGGGCTGCTGGTGCACGGTCATCGCCAGGAGCCGCTGCCCATGCGCACCGCCAGTCTGGCTGAGCTGGAAGGCGATATCCCGGCCGCCGGGCTGATGGAGCTGCTGGCGCTTATCCACCCCCGCTGACCTTTCGCCCTGTGGCGCCACTTGTGGCGTCGCAGGTGCCTCATGCCTGACTTATCGCCCCTTGGGGGCAAATGTTCCAGGTGAGAAACATTTCTTAACTTGCGCCTCTTTTGTCTGCGTGGAATATTCAACCAAGCAAGTGCTTGGTCGATTCCTACAAAAACAACAAAGGAGGAAGCCCTGTGGCTGATGCAATCCGTTTGCCGCTCGAGCTGTTTTACGAACGTGAAGCAAGGCACCCGAACAAACGCTACATGGTGCAACCTCTAGGGGGCGGCCAGCTGCTGGAACTGAGCTGGGCCGACGTGGGCGAGCAGGCGCGCCGCGCAGCCAGCTGGTTGCGTAGTCGCGAACTGCCACAGGGCAGCCGCATCGCCATCATCTCCAAGAACTGCGCGCACTGGATCGTCGCCGATCTGGCGATCTGGATGGCGGGCCACGTTTCGGTACCGCTGTATCCCAACCTCACCGCCGACTCCATGGGGCAGGTGCTGGAGCATTCCGAAGCAGCCCTGGCCTTGGTCGGCAAGCTCGATGACTGGGCCTCGATGGCACCGGGCCTGCCGCAGGGCTTGCCGACCGTCAGCCTGCCGCTGCATCCGCAGGGCAGCTTCGACTACAGCTGGGATGATCTGCAGCGCAGCGCGCCGATCCAGGACGACCCCAAGCCAGCAGCCAACCAGTTGGCCACCATCATCTACACCTCAGGCACCACCGGCACGCCCAAGGGTGTGATGCACAATTTCTCCAATTTCGGTTTCGCCGCCAGCAACGCCATCAAGCTGTTTGGCGTGGGCGAGGATGATCGACTGATCTCCTACCTGCCGCTGTGCCACGTGGCCGAGCGCATGTTCGTCGAGCTGGCGTCCATCTATGCGGGGCAGACGATCTTCTTTGCCGAGAGCCTGGATACCTTTCTGGAAGATCTCAAGCGCGCGCGGCCGACCGTGATGTTCGGCGTGCCGCGCATCTGGACCAAGTTCCAGATGGGTGTGTACAGCAAGATGCCGGCGCAGAAGCTCGACCGCCTGCTGCGACTGCCGATCATCGGCCGCTTCATCGGTCGCAAGGTACTCGCCGGCCTCGGTTTGGACGCCATTCGCTATGCGCTGTCCGGTGCCGCGCCGGTGCCTGAGGCGCTGCTCAACTGGTATCGCCGCCTGGGCATGGAGATCCAGGAGGTCTATGGCATGACCGAGAACTGTGGTTATTCCCACGTGTGTCTGCCGGGCAAGTTCAAGCAGGGCTGGATCGGCCAGAACAACCCGGGCGTCGAGGTACGCATCGGCGAGGATGGCGAAGTCCTGGTGCGCAGCGGCGCGACCATGCAGGGTTACTACAAGGACCCGATCAAGACCGCCGAGACGCTGACTGACGATGGCTTCCTGCGCACCGGCGACAAGGGCGAGCAGGACGCCGAAGGCAACCTGCGCCTCACCGGACGCATCAAGGAAATCTTCAAGACCAGCAAGGGCAAGTATGTCGCGCCTGCGCCGATCGAAAACCGCATTGGCGAGCACTCGCGTATCGAGCAGGTGTGCGTGGTCGGCGACGGCCTGCCGCAGCCCATAGCCCTGTGCGTGCTATCCGATGTAGGGCGTCAGGAAGCGGCCAATGACAGTCGCGATGAACTGGAGAACAGCCTCAAGGCCTTGCTCGCCGAGGTCAATGGTCGTCTCGATCATCATGAGCGGCTGCAAGGCCTGGTACTGGTCAAGGAGGTCTGGGCAGTGGAGAACGGTTTCCTGACGCCGACCCTGAAAATCAAACGCGCGGTGATCGAGGGCACTTATGGCGAGCGTTTCGCCGAGTGGCAACAGCGCAGCGAAGCCGTGCTCTGGCACGATTGAGCCTGAATGGGCCGGGTTGACCGGCCCTGTCTTCAACGCACAAGGAACGTATCCATGGGACTGTGGCAACGAACGCCCGATATCGATGCACTCAACGCGACCTTGAAAAACAGCATCGGTGAGGTGCTGGACATCCGTTTCGAAGCCTTCGACGACGAATCGCTCAGCGCCAGCATGGTGATCGACTCGCGCACTCACCAGCCCTATGGGCTGCTGCACGGTGGCGCCTCGGTTGTGTTGGCGGAAACCCTAGGCTCCACTGCCAGCTACCTGTGCATCGACAGCAGCCGCTTCTACTGTGTCGGCCTGGAAGTCAACGCCAACCATCTGCGCGGTTTACGCAGCGGGCGTGTGCATGCGGTGGCGCGGCCGGTGCATCTGGGCCGTACCACCCACGTCTGGGACATTCGCCTCAGTGGCGATGACGGCAAGGCCAGCTGTATCTCGCGCCTGACCATGGCCATCGTTCCCCTGGGTGATCAGCCCCCGAAACTTTAAGTTTCTGCCTGCAATTTCATCCAAGATTTGCCTGGTCCATGGCGCTACAGTACGCGCCATGGACCAGATCACTCATATCCAAAGCAGCTTGCCCGGCGTGCGCCTGATCGATGCCGAGTACCGTCGCTTCGCCTTTCCCCGGCACTTTCACCTGGAATATCACGTCGGCCTGTTGATACAGGGACAGCATCGCTACGCCTATGGCGGTGAGCGCCGGCATGTCGGGGCGGGGGACGTACTGCTGATGGCGCCGGAAGGGATTCATGACGGCGCCTGCCTGGATGGCCAGAGTTACCGCATTCGGGTAATGGCCTTCGATCCCTCCTGGCTGGATGAAGCCAGTCGTACCCTGAGTGACGGTCGTCAGGGCGCGCCACGCTTGACCACCAGCAGCTTGCGTCACCCGCTGCTGTCACAGCACCTGCAGCGCTTTCATGCGGCGATGCTGGGCGGCTCGAGACTGGCTCAGGAGGAGGCGCTCTGGCAGGCGCTGGCCCACCTGCTGGAGATGGGCTCGACCTTGCGCGTCAGCGAGCCACATCGCGTCTTCGATCAGCAGACCTGGCAGCGGCTGCGCGATTGGCTGGAGAGCCGCCTCGACGCTCCACCCACGCTGGAGGAAATCGCCGCTTTTTGCGCCATGAGTCCCTGGCAGGCGCTGCGGCGTTTCCGCCAGCACACCGGTTTGCCGCCGCATCAGTGGTTGATGCAACTGCGTTTGCAGCGGGCGTTGCCGCTGGTGCTGGCGGGTGAGCCTCTGAGCGAGATCGCCCTGCGCCTGGGCTTCTACGACCAGGCGCATTTCTCGCGGTTGTTCCGCCGCACCTATGGCCTGCCACCGGCGCGCCTGCGCCAGGGCTGACCCACCCGCACATCCTGTTTTTCATTTTCCTGGAGATCACCATGCAGGAGACGTCCGTCTTGCTGTCGCTGGCTGCCGTGTTCGCGGTGGCCCTTATCAGTCCCGGCCCGGATGTAGCGCTGGTGGTGCGCACCGCCTTGCATCAGGGGCAGCGTGCCGGCTTGCTCAGTGCGTTGGGCCTGGCCTGCGGCATTCTTCTGCATGGCACCCTGGTGCTCAGCGGCGTGGCCTTGCTGCTCAGTCGTACCGAGTGGCTGTTCGATCTGGTGCAGGTCGGCGGTGCACTCTATCTGGGCTGGCTGGGTATCGGCGCTGTGCGTGCCTGGTGGCGTGGCAGTGCTGGTCCGAGGCGGCTGGATGGCGAGCTGACGCCTTCGCTGTTCGGCCCCTGGTTACGCGGCGTGCTCACCAACCTGGGCAATCCCAAGGCGCTGGTGTTCTTCCTGGCACTGCTCAGCAGTCTTGTACCCGCCGATATGTCGCTGCCCGGCAAGATGGCCTGTGCGGCGCTGCTGTTCGGCCTGAGCCTGTTCTGGTTCAGCCTGCTGGGGCTGACCCTGAGCCGCCCGCTGATGCGTCAGCGGCTGCTGCAGGTGGCGCCGACCATCGACTTCGTTTGCGGCCTGGTATTTCTGCTGGTGGCGGCCAGCATCGTAGGACGTCTGCTGCTATAGCCCTGACCATTGCGCTGCCATCAATGGCCGTTACGGTCATTGCCGCGCGTCGTCGGCTGCCGGAGAATCCGGGCATGTTTGCTTTCTCGAGTTTGATGCATGCCGCAGTCGATCTTCTTCGCTCATGCCAACGGCTTTCCGTCGGCCACCTACGGCAAGCTGTTCGCCGCGCTGGCGCCGGATTTTCAGGTGCAGCACCTGGAACAGCATGGCCACGACCCGCGTTTTCCGGTCAATGACAACTGGTCGAATCTGGTCGATGAGCTGATCCATCACCTCGAGGGCGGCGATGAGCCGGTCTGGGGCGTCGGCCATTCGCTCGGCGGTGTGCTGCATTATCACGCCGCCTTGCTTCGCCCGGAGTTGTACCGCGGCGTGGTGATGCTCGATTCGCCAGTGCTGACCCTGGCAGACCGCATGGTGATTCGCGCTGCCAAGCGCTTCGGCTTCATCGACCGCATCACCCCGGCCGGCCGCACGCTTGGGCGCCGTGAAGCCTTTGCCGATCTCGTCGAGGCGCGAGACTACTTCGCCGGCAAGAGCCTGTTTCGCCGTTTCGACCCCGAGTGCCTGGACGCCTATGTCAGCCATGGCCTGCAATTGAGTGAGCAGGGGCTGCGCCTGAAGTTCGATCCGGCCACCGAGATCAGTATCTACCGCAGCGTGCCGCACACTTCGCCGGGCCGGCCACAGCAGTTGGCGGTGCCGCTGGCCATGGTGCGCGGTCGCCACAGTCGGGTGGTGTTGCCGCATCATGCGCATCTGTTGCGGCGCATGCCGCGCGCGGAATATCACAATCTGCCTGGCGGCCATATGTTCCCGCTGGAGCGCCCGCAGGCTACCGCCGACCTGCTGCGTCAACTGTTCACCCGCTGGGCTGGTAGCCAGGAGCAACGTGCATGAGCATGGATTTCGAGGAAGTGCGCCTGAGCCTGCCGCATATCGAGTTGGCGGCTCATCTCTACGGTCCAGAGGATGGTGTGCCGGTTCTGGCGCTGCACGGCTGGCTGGACAACGCGGCGAGCTTTGCGCGGCTGGCGCCGAAACTCGAGGGGGTGCGCATCGTCGCCCTTGATTTTGCCGGTCATGGGCATTCCGAGCATCGTTCGGAAGGCGCCGGTTACGCGTTATGGGACTATGCCTTTGATGTACTGCAGGTCGCCGAGCAGTTTGGCTGGGCGCGTTTCTCCATCCTCGGTCATTCCATGGGCGCGATCACGGCAGTGTTGCTGGCGGGAGCGATGCCGGAGCGGATCGCGCGCCTGGCCCTGATTGACGGCCTGGTGCCTTACACCGGTGAAGCCGAGCAGGCGCCGCAGAAGCTGGGTGAAGCCTTGCGCGCCAGGCAGGCGCTGACTGACAAGCGCAAGCCGGTGTACGCGGAGATGGCGCGCGCGGTCGAGGCACGCATGAAAGGCGTGGGCGCGGTCAGCCGTGAGGCGGCCGAATTGC